>DATJHJ010000088.1:0-42292 GCA_035494015.1 Acidimicrobiales bacterium | reverse complement strand
CCGGCGAAACCCGGCCCGCCGGCCGACCCCTCGCAGCTGGCGGGGCCGTTGCCCGTCGTGGTGGGCGCGACGTCGTCCTCGTCCTCGCCGTCCGCTCCCGGGCCGACCTTGGCTGGGACGGCGATCGGGCTGGTGCTGATCGTGGGCGGGGCCACCGCGGCGACCGGCGTTCGTCGGCTCAGAGACGCCTGACCACGGTGACCACCTTCCCGTAGATCGTGACCTCGGCGGCGTCGAACTCCATCGGGGCCAGGCGGGCATTTGCGGGGACGAGCACGATCTTGTTGCCCTTGCGGGTGAAGGTCTTGACCGTCCCTTCCTCCCCGGGGATCCCGGCCACCACCACGTCGCCCTTGCGGACATCGGGGTCCTGGCGGACGACCACGTAGTCACCGTCGAGGATCCCGGCGTCGATCATGGAATCGCCCCGCACCCGGACCATGAAGACGGGCCCGTCACCGGTGAAGTCGGCCGGGAGCGGGAGCAGCTCCTCCACGTTCTCCTGGGCCAGGACGTCGGTACCGGCGGCGACATCGCCCACCAGCGGGACGTGGCGGGCCGGCCGCCGCTCCCCGGACGCCCCCGAGCCCGGGTCGTACCGGACCTCGATGGCGCGGGGTTTGGTGGGATCCCGGCGCAGATATCCCAGCCGCTGGAGGCTGGCCAGGTGGGCGTGGACCGTGGAGGTGGAGGTGAGGCCGACAGCCTCACCGATCTCCCGCACGGACGGCGGATAACCCCGCTGCGCAGTCTCCGCCTCGATGAAGTTGAGGATCCCGCGCTGGCGTTCGGTCAGGTTGGAGGTCACGGGGCACACCATACGACCGAAGGGGCCGGAATGCAAACATATGTTCGTAATTTCTCTTGACCCCGAACGGGCGTTCGTGGTTCACTTCCCACTGTACCGAACGCCCGTTCCCAGAGGAAGGTCCTGCTGATGGTCGCCGTCGCCCAGGCTTCGCCGGCTCCGCCCCGCCGGCTCGTGGTGGTCACCACCCCGCCCGCCATCCGGTCGTCGACCGCTGCGCTCCCCGCGGCTACCTACCGCCGGCGCCGGCTCGTGGCCGCCGCCCTGCTCGCTGGCTTGCTGCTGGCCGTCTTTGTCGGCGTCAACGCCCTGGCCGGGCCGGGGCCGGCCCGGCCCGCCGAGGGAGGGGACGGCCCCGGCGTCGTCCACGTGGTGCAGCCGGGGGAGACGTTCTGGGCCATTGCCCGGTCCCTCCGCCCGAACGAGGATCCCCGCCCGCTGGTGGCCCAGCTGGTGGCGGCCCACGGCAGCGCGTCCTTGATGGTCGGCGAGCGGATCCGCCTGCCCGCAGGCTCGTGAGCCGGGGCGGCAACGCCCCGCCATGGCAGGCGGCCCGGCCGGAGAGGCAGGTACCGTCGAAGGCATGCGGTGCCCGGGCTGCGCCAGACTCGACGACAAGGTGGTGGATTCGCGCCTGGCCGACGAGGGCGTGGCCATCCGCCGGCGCCGGGAGTGCCTGGGGTGCGGCCGGCGGTTCACCACCTTCGAGCGCATCGACGAGGTGGGCCTCACCGTGCTGAAACGGTCGGGCCAGCGGGAGCCGTTCCGCCGGGGCAAGGTCGTCGCCGGTGTGGCCGCGGCGGCCAAGAACCGGCCCCTCGGCGTCGAGCAGTTCGAGACCCTGGCCGCCGATGTGGAGGAATCGCTTCGCCTCGAAGGCTCCGAGGTGACCAGCGCCCGGGTGGGCGCCATCGTGCTGGAGCGGCTGCGGGCGCTGGACGAGGTGGCCTACGTGCGCTTCGCCAGCGTCTACAAGGGTTTCGACGATCCGGGGGACTTCGAGCGCGAAGTGCTGTCGCTGTCCCGCGCCGACGAGCCTCCGCCGTCGGCGGCTGACGTCCACAGGGTTGCGCCTCTAGCCGTCCACAGGGCGGGCTGCCTAGCGTCGGGCCTGCGCCCAAAGGGTGGTTGACACAGGTAGAATGACGGTGATGTAATTCCTTCCCCTGGGGGCGGAGCGGGCAGCCACCACAAGATGTTGTGGTTCGTCGCGCCCGAGGGCCCTTCACTTTTCGTTCGACAGGAGGCAGGCCGTATGGCGATGGCGCCGGAGCAGACGGGGATCGGCATCCGCCGGCACTTCACCACCGAGGGGGTCGACCCCTACGACGAGGTGGTCTGGGAGCGCCGGGACGCCCGCATCACCAACTACCGCGACGGCGTGGTGGCCTTCGAGCAGTTGGGGGTGGAGTTCCCCACCGGCTGGTCGCAGAACGCGGCCAACATCGTGGCCCAGAAGTACTTCCGGGGCGCCCTCGGCTCGCCGGAGCGGGAGCACAGCCTCCGCCAGGTGATCGACCGGGTGGTCGACACCGTCACCGCCTGGGGCACCAAGGACGGCTACTTCGTCGACGACGCCGAGGCCGAGGCCTTCCGGGCCGAGCTCAAGCACCTGGTCATGCACCAGAAGGCGGCCTTCAACTCGCCGGTGTGGTTCAACATCGGGGTCAAGGGCGAGCCCCAGCAAGCTTCAGCCTGCCAGCCGTACGACGCCCTGGTGAGCACGCCCGAGGGCCTCGTTCCCATCGGGAAGCTGGTAGAGGACCGCGCCGTCGGCACCAAGGTGTTCGACGCCAGCGGGGTGACGCGCATCGTGGCGGTGAAGGCCAACGGTCAGAAGTCCGTGCTGCGGCTGTCCACCAAGTCCGGCCACACCCTCGACGTCACCGCCGACCACCTCGTCTGGCGGGCGAGCGGCGTGGGCTGTGGCCGTTTCGTGCCGGCCGGCGAGCTCCGGGTGGGCGACCGGCTTACCTGGCACCGCCACACGGCCTGGGGCGAAGGAGAGATCAGCGGGCGCGCGGTCGCCGAAGCCGCCCTGGCGGGCTGGCTCCAAGCCGACGGTTTCGTCGGCCAGTACGCCGGCACCAACCGGTCCCTCACCGTCGAGGCGATGACCGTGACCGAGGCGGAGCGGGCGTGGGTGCTCAAGGCCATCGAGACCGTGTTCCCCGACGTCCATCGGCACGAGCGCCGGGTGCCCACCCAGAGCACCGCTCTCGATTGCCGGCGGACCCGTCTCTACGGCGCCGCGCTGGAGGACTTCGTCTCCCGCTGGGATCTTCGGGTTCGGGGAACCGAGATGACCGTCCCCGACTCGATGTTCACCGCCCCGCTTCCCGTCGTCGCCGCCTACCTGCGGAGCCTCTTCCAGGCTGAGGGCTACGTCTCGCGGCGCGAGCGCAGCGCCGTCGTCGGGCTGGCCATGATCTCCGAACAACTCGTTCGAGGCCTGCAGGCGCTGTTGCTCCGGTTCGGCGTGTTCTCCCGGGTCCGTTTCGCCGCCGACCGCCGCTCGGACCGCCACGGCGCCTGGGTGCTGGTCATCCGTACTGCTGGGGACCGTCGCCGCTTCGCCGACGAGATCGGCTTCATCGACCCCGTCAAGGCGGACAAGCTCGAGGCCAGCTTCGACCTCCCGGGGTCAGCGACCCATGACTCGAAGCAACTGGAGATCGCGCGGATCGACGAGCTCGGCACCATGGACGTCTATGACATCCAGACCGAGAGCGGCGAGTACCTGAGTGGGGGGCTGAGAGTCCACAACTGTTTCATCCTGGCCGTCGACGACACCATGAAGTCCATCCTCAACTGGTACGTCGAGGAGGGGACGATCTTCAAGGGCGGCTCGGGGTCGGGGATCAACCTGTCCAACATCCGGTCGTCCTACGAGCACCTCAAGGGCGGCGGCACCGCCTCGGGCCCTGTCAGCTTCATGCGGGGGGCGGACGCGTCGGCCGGGACCATCAAGTCGGGGGGCAAGACCCGCCGGGCGGCGAAGATGGTCATCCTCAACGCGGATCACCCCGACATCGAGGACTTCATCTGGTGCAAGGCGGTGGAGGAGCGCAAGGCCCGGGTCCTTCGTGATGCCGGGTTCGACATGGACCTGGACGGCAAAGACAGCCACTCCACCCAGTACCAGAACGCCAACAACTCGGTCCGGGTGACCGACGAGTTCATGCAGGCCGTCCTCGACGACGGGGACTGGGCCCTGCGGGCGGTCACCACCGGCGAGCCCATCCGCATGGTCAAGGCCCGCCAGCTGTTCCGCCAGATCGCCGAGGCCACCTGGGAGTGTGCCGACCCCGGCATGCAGTTCGACACCACCATCAACCGCTGGCACACCGCGTCCAACACCGGCCCGATCAACGCCAGCAACCCGTGCTCGGAGTACATGCACCTCGACAACTCGGCATGCAACCTGGCCAGCCTGAACCTGCTCAAGTTCATGGACGAGAACGGCACGTTCGACGTGGACGGGTTCAAGGCCGCGGTCGAGGTGGTGTTCACGGCCCAGGAGATCCTGGTCGGCAACGCCGACTACCCGACCGAGAAGATCGGGCAGAACGCCCGCCGGTTCCGCCAGCTCGGTCTGGGCTACGCCAACCTCGGGGCCATGCTCATGGCCCTCGGAATCGCCTACGACTCGGACGCCGGCCGGACCTGGGCGGCCGGTATCACCTCGCTCATGACCGGCCACGCCTACGCCACGTCGGCCCGCACCGCGGCCCGCATGGGACCGTTCGCCGGCTACAGCGAGAACCGCGAGCCCATGAACCGGGTGCTGCGCATGCACCGGGACGAAGCCCGGCGGATTGACCCGGTGGCCGGCACCACCGACGTCATCGGTGCCGCTCAGGAGGCGTGGGACCAGGCCGTCGAATGGGCCGAGGACTGGGGAGTCCGTAACTCGCAGGCCAGCGTATTGGCGCCTACGGGAACTATTGGCCTCATGATGGACTGTGACACCACCGGGATCGAGCCGGACCTCGGGCTGTGCAAGACCAAGAAGCTCGTCGGCGGGGGGACGATGTCAATCGTCAACCAGACCGTGCCCCGGGCCCTGCGCCGGCTGGGGTACTCGCCCCGGCAGGTCGACGACATCGTGGCCTACATCGACGAGCACAAGTCGATCCTCGGCGCCCCCCACCTGGCGCCCGAGCATCTCGACGTGTTCGCCTGCTCGATGGGCGACAACGTCATCCACTACCTCGGCCACGTGCGGATGATGGCGGCCGTCCAGCCGTGGATCAGTGGCGCGATCAGCAAGTGCGTCACCGGAGACACGCTGCTGGCCACTGCGGACGGACTGGTCCGGATCGGGAGCCTCCACGGCGGTGAGACGCCCGACACGTTCCGCCACGAGATCCTTGCCGTGGCGTCCACCGGCGGCGTGCAGAAGACCGACGCCTTCTACTACGGGGGCCGACGTCCGGTGCGGAAGGTGGTGCTGCGCTCGGGCCATCGCGTCGTCGGCACCCCGAACCACCGGTTGCAGGTCGCGGGCTCGTCAGGGCTCGAATGGCGCCGCCTCGACGAGATCGAAGTGGGCGAGTACGTCGCCACGCAGTACGGCTCGGAGATGTGGTCGGCGCTGCCTGCCCGCTTCGACGACTTCGCGCCGACAGCTCCGTACGGTGCCCAGAAGACGATCCGGCTGCCGGACGAGATGACAGAGGAGTTGGCGTTTCTGCTCGGGGCGTATGCCTCTGAGGGCCACACCACCACCGCCAACTGGAGCGTCACCATCACCAACTCGGTTGACGCCGTGCTCGACCGGGTCGTGACCGCGTGGAGGAGCGAGTTCGGTCTCCAGGCTCGGGTGGTTCGTCAGGAGGGGACGTGCCCCAGCGTCGTCGCCGCCTCGAAGACCGCAGTGCAGTTCCTGCAGCACCTGGGTTGCGGTGGGCGCGCGTCCGCCAAGAGGATCCCCGATGCCGTCCTGTGCTCGCCCCGCCATATGGTCCTCGCCTTCCTGCAAGGGCTGGCGCTCGACGCCTCCGTGTCCGTTCGAAGCATGCCCAAGTGGGCGATCTGCCTCGACTCACCGGCCATGCTCGACGACCTCCAGGCCGTGCTTACCAACCTGGGCATCGTGCACAGCCGCATCTCCAAGCGCAACGCCGTCTATGGCAAGACCTACGACGAGGTGTACGCCACCGGCGAGCACGCCCGCCGCATGGTGGAGCTGGTCCCGTTCCTCGAGCCTGACAAGTCGGCAAGGGCCGCCCAGCTCCAGGCGCTTGCCTCGGGCCCCTCCTCGGCGGACGTCGTGCCCGGGATCACGTTGCCCGAGCTGCAACGCCTCGTCCCCAAGGGATACCGCAGCCAGTTCAGTTGCCTTCACGACGTCCGGACGAGCCGGGTCAGCAGGGGCACACTCGAGCGGATCGCCGCCCTCCCGGGTGTCGACCTGCCGGCGTGGCTACGGACCGTGCTCGACGACGACCTCCGCTTTAGCCCCGTCGAGTCGGTGGTCGACGCCGGCGAGCAGGAGGTCTTCGACATCTCGGTGCCGGCGACCTCGGCGTTCGTCGGCAACGGCATCGTGAACCACAACACGATCAACATGCCGGAGACGGCCACGGTCGAGGAGATGGAGCAGCTCCACATCGACGCCTGGCGGATGGGGCTCAAGGCGGTCGCCGTCTACCGGGACAACTGCAAGGTGGCCCAGCCGCTGTCGACCACCAAGAAGGACGCCGCGCCGACC
This sequence comes from Acidimicrobiales bacterium, assembly GCA_035494015.1. Classification (GTDB taxonomy): domain Bacteria; phylum Actinomycetota; class Acidimicrobiia; order Acidimicrobiales; family AC-14; genus CADCTB01. Next base: position 35,768 of record DATJHJ010000088.1, on the reverse strand, counting down.
CCGGTGCAGCCGATCCTGGTCAAGCAGCCGGTACGGGAGCGCCTGCCCCGCATGCGCAACTCCAAGACGTTCTCGTTCCGGGTGGCCGACTGCCACGGGTACGTGACCGTGGGGGAGTACGACGACGGGCGGCCGGGCGAGATCTTCCTGCGGGTGGCCAAGCAGGGGTCGACCCTGGCCGGGATCATGGACGCCTTCGCCATCTCGGTCAGCCACGGGCTGCAGTACGGGGTGCCGCTGCGGGCCTTCGTCGACATGTACACCAACATGCGCTTCGAGCCGGCCGGCATCACCGACGACGCCGAGATCCGCTTCGCCAGCTCGCTGGTGGACTACATCTTCCGCCGGCTGGCCGTGGAGTACCTGTCGGCCGAGGAGCGGGCCGACCTGGGCATCCTCACCGTCGAGGAGCGCATGCAGCCCACCCTGCCCGGTGTGGAGGAGCAGGCCACGCCGACCAGCACCGGCAGCGAGGTCGTCCCCGACCCCGCTCCGGTCGGGGCGGCCAGCCCGGCAGCGTCGGACGCCCCGTACTGCTACGTCTGCGGGGTGGTCATGCAGCGGGCAGGAGCGTGCTTCGTCTGCAGCGGCTGCGGCACCACCAGCGGCTGCTCCTGACGGTCAGCCTCCGGCGGGGGCGGGGATGCTGAACCCGAACGCCGAGGCCACCAGCACGTAGTCGTCCCACGTATCGACGTCGACCGGGAGCGGGCGGTCGACGGCGATTCGTGGGACCCGATCGGGCTGGCCGTCGAGGATCTTCCAGACGGCCTTGTCGCCATGCAAGCCCCGAAGGGTGGCGAAGGCATCGGCGGAGAAGACGAACGGGTGCCCGGCCTGCCCGCGGTAGTCCGTGACCGCCGCCCACGGGCGGTTCGCCTCCCAGTCGGTGCGCACCGTGTCGATCACGCCGGCGTCGACGCCCGGCATGTCGCCCAGGAGCAGCATGACCGCGTCGCAGTCGCCGGCCGTGTCGAGGCCGGCCAGCAGCGACGACGCGCAGCCGCTGGCGTACGCCGAGTTCGACACCACCTCGGCCCGCGTGAGCGGGGGGAGCCCGGCCCGGGCCTCGTCCTCGGCGCCCCCGACCACGACGATCACCCGGTCGAGCGACGACGCCTCGACATCGCGCACCACCCAGCCGAGCAGGGTGGTGTCCCCGAAGGGCAGCGTCTGCTTGGGCCGGCCGAGCCGGCGCGAGGACCCGGCGCCCAGCACGATGCCGGCGACGACGGCCACGTCAGCGCTTCTGCTGCTTGCCCGCCACCATGCCGGCCACCAGCGCGGAGCCGAGCACGGCCAACCCCCACCGCTTCACCCGGCTCTTGACCAGGCCCTCCAGCAGCAGGACGCCCACGATGGCGGCCGGGAAGGCCTTGGCCGCCACGCTCGGGCCGGCGACGGCCAGCAGGTCGACCGGCTCCGCGGCTCGGGACTGGACGGTGCGCGTCGCCGGCGGCGGCGACACGGCGGAGACGAACTGCGCCGCCCGTTCCGGGTCGTCGACCGCCATGTCGGCCAGCTCGTCGGCCACGACCTCACTGTCCGACGGCGCCGATCCGGTCGTCGTCGCCCCGGCGCCCGCCCCGCCGGAGAGCAGGTCGTCCTCCAGGCAGCGGGCGAAGTCGGCCAGCAGCTTCGACGACACGTCGGCGAGCACGCCCCGCCCGAACTGGGCGATCTTGCCGCTGATGGTGAGATCCGTCTGGATCGACACCTCGGTGCGGCCCTCCCCCGCCGGCCGGAGCGTGGCCGTGACGGTGGCGGAGGCGTTGCCCTGGCCGCGCGTCTCCCGCCCGTCCGCCTTCAGGACGAGCCGCCGCCCCGGCTCGTCGACCTCTTCGAAGCGCACCGCCCCCTTGTACTGGGCGGTGATGGCGCCGAGCTTCACCTTGACCACGCCCCGGTACTCGTCGCCGATGACCTCTTGCAGCTCGGCGCCGGGCATGCACGGAGCGATCCGCTCGACGTCGAGGAGCACCCGCCAGGCGTCCTCCTCCGGCAGTCCCACGGTGAAGCTGTTCTCGATGCGCATGGAGCCCTCCTACCCAACCGTGGCGGTGGCGGCCCGGGGATGGATGGGACCGGCACGATCCCGCAGGAAGCCACCCCGGGCTCGCCGGTGGACGGCCAAGATCTCGGCCACGATGGCCCAGGCGATCTCCTCCGGCCCCTCGCCGCCGACGTCGAGGCCGGCCGGGCCGTGGATGCGGGCCAGGTCGTCGGCGGACGGGGTCACCCCCTCGGCGGCCAGGCTCTCCAGGAGCCGGTCGAGCCGCGCCGCCGGGCCCAGCATCCCGAGGTAGGGCCCGGGTCGGCCCAGGAACGACCGCAGGTAGGCGGCGTCACGCAGGAAGTTGTGGCTCATCACCACGACGAAGGTGCGGTCGTCCGGCGCCACCGCGTCGGCCGCCACCGCCGGCTGCGAATGGATCAGCCGGCTGGCGTGGGGGAGGCGGTCGCGGTCGAGCATGGCCCGGCGGTCGTCGACCACCTCGACCCGCCACCCGAGCCGGGCGCCGAACTCGACGACGGGGATGGCGTCGTGGCCGGCGCCGCACACCACCAGGCGCAGCGGCGGCTCGAGCACCTCGACGAAGGCGGGGACGCCGTCGACGGTGACGGTGGCGCTGCGGCCGGCGGCCAAGGCGTCGAGGGCGGCGGCCCGGGGCCCCTCCCCGAGGTCACCCTCGGCGGACCCGTCCGGATGGACGATCAGGCGGGCGCCTGTCCTGGGCCCCTCGACGATCGTGACCAGGGCGACCGGGCGGTCCTCGGCCCGGGCGGCCCGCATGGCGGCGACGTAGGGGCGGGCGCGGGCCGCGGGCTCGACCAGCACGTCGATGGCCCCGTTGCATCCCAGGCCCCAGCCCCACACCGCCTCGTCGTCGGCGGTCAGGTCGAAGTGCACGACCTGGGGGGCGCCGGACGCCAGCACCTCACGGGCGGTGTCGATGACATCGCCCTCCAGGCACCCACCGGAGATGTTGCCGACGGTCGGGCCGTCGGCGGGGATGACCAGACGGGCGCCCTCCCGCCGGTAGGTCGAGCCCCGCACGGCGACGACGGTGGCGAGGGCGACATCGTCGCCGGTCGACGCCTCCAGGGCGGCGAGCACCTCGTCGAGCTCGCTCATGCCTGGGCCTGCGCGGCCCCGGGAGCGGGGTGGAGGAACGCGGCGGGATCGCGCTCGAAGCGCCGGCGGCAGCCGCTGGCGCAGAACCAGTAGGTGACACCCTCGTACTCGAACCGGTCGGCGGCGGTGGCCGGGTCGACCGTCATGCCGCACACCGGGTCGATCGCCGCCGCCGCCGGGGCCGGCGCGGTCACGACGACCGGCTTCGAACCGGCCTTCTCGGCGACGATCTGGGCCAGGATGGCGACTGCGATCTCGACGTGGGGGAGGTCGCCGAGGTCGAGCCCGGCCGGGGCGTGGACCCGCCGCCGGTCCTCCTCGGGCACGCCGGCGAGCACGCTGGCCGCCCGCCGCTCCGACGCCACCAGGGCGACGTAGCGGGCCCCGCAGGCCAGGGCGGCCTCGACCGCGTCCTCGTCGTAGCGCCCCATGGTGGCGACGACGACGAAGGAGTCGGGGCCCGCTCCTGCCTTGGCCAGGTCGAGGTCGACGTCGGCCTCGCGCTCGTAGACGGTCACCTCGAACCCGACGGCGCCGGCCATGGTGGCCAGCGCCTCGACCAGCGGCGACCGGCCGACGGCCACCAGGTGGGGCGCCGGCAGCCGGGGCTCGACGAACACCTCCAGCGACCCCTCGCTGGCGCAGGTCACCGGGGCGATGACGAGGCCCTCCCGCTCGGGTGGGAGCTCGCCAGGCGGCGCCAGGTGGACCAACCGCGGCGTGCCCTCGGCGATGGCGGCCCGGGCCTGGGCCACGACCACCGGCTCGGCGCACGACCCGCCGACCCAGCCCCGCAGCCGCCCGTCGGGGGTGACCAAGGCGGCGTCGCCCGGCCGGGCCGAGACCGGGCTGCGGGACCAGACGACGGTGACGCGGGCGTACGGTTCCCGTCGCCCGACGAGGACGGCCTCCTCGGCCGACAGATCACCCTTCCCCGTTGTGGATCGCCTCCCACACCCGGGACGACAGGACCGGCATGTCGATGTTCGTCACGCCCAGGTGCGAGACCGCGTCGACCACCGCGTTCACGAAGGCGGCCGGCGACCCGACGGTGGCCGACTCGCCCACGCCCTTGCACCCGAGGGGGTGGTGGGGCGACGGCGTGCAGGTGTCGAACAGGTCGAAGTGGGGCGTCTCCCACGCGGTGGGGATCAGGTAGTCCATGAAGTTGGAGCCGATGCAGTTGCCGTCCTCGTCGAAGGTGATCTGCTGCATGGCGGCCATGGCGAAGCCTTCGGTGAGCCCGCCCATGATCTGGCCCTCCACGATCATCGGGTTGATGCGCACGCCGCAGTCGTCGACGGCGACGACCTTGATCGGCTTCCACTCGCCGGTCTCCACGTCGACCTCGACGATCACGATGTAGGTGGCGAAGGGGAACGTCAGGTTGGGCGGGTCGTAGTACTTGACCCCCTCCAGGCCGGCGTCCATGCCCTGGGGGTGGTTGGTGTAGGCCGCGAACGCCACCTCCTGGATGGTCTTGACCTTCTCCGGCGCCCCCTTCACCGTGAAGCGGTCGCCCTCCCAGTCCAGGTCCTCCTCCGCCACCTCGAGCAGGTAGGCGGCGATCTTGCGGGCCTTCTCCCGCAGCGTCCGGGCGACGAGGGCGGCGGCGGCGCCCGCGGTCGGCGTCGAGCGGGAGGCGTAGGTGCCGAGGCCGTAGGGCGTGTTGTCGGTGTCACCTTCCTGGACGACGATGTCCTGCGGCGGGATCCCCAGCTCGTGGGCGACGATCTGGGCGAAGGTCGTCTCGTGGCCCTGGCCCTGGTGGCGGACCCCGAGCTTGAGGATGGCCTTGCCGGTGGGGTGGACCCGCAGCTCGGCCGAGTCGAACATCTTGATGCCGAGGATGTCGTAGTCCCGGCTGGGGCCGGCGCCGAGGGCCTCGGTCATGGAGGCGATGCCGATGCCGAGCTGCTTGGTCGCTCCCGATGCACGGCGGGCCGCCTGCTCGGCCCGAAGCTCGGTGTACCCGGCCTGATCGAGGGCGAGGTCCAGCGCCGGCGCGTAGTTGCCGGAGTCGTAGACGAACCCGGTGGCCGACCGGTAGGGGAACTGGTCGGGCTGGACGAAGTTCTGGCGACGGAACTCGGCCGGGTCCATGCCGATCTCGACCGCGGCCCGGTCGACCAGCCGCTCGATGAGGAACGACGCCTCGGTGATCCGGAACGAGCACCGGTAGGCCACCCCGCCGGGGGCCTTGTTGGTGTACGCCCCGTCGGTGACCACGTGGGCCGCGGGCAGGTCGTAGGAGCCCGTCACCATGTGGAACAGGCCGGCCTTGAACTTCGACGGCTGGGCGTCGGCGTAGGCGTAGCCCTCGTCGGACAGCATCTTGACCCGCAGGCCCAGCATCTTCCCGGCGGAGTCGAGGGCCAGTTCCCCGGTCATGTGGAAGTCACGGGCGAAGCCGGTGGAGATGAGGTTCCCGGTGCGGTCCTCGATCCACTTCACCGGCCGGCCGATGAGCAACGACGCCGCGGTGGCCACCACGTACCCCGGGTAAACGGGCACCTTGTTGCCGAACCCGCCGCCGATGTCGGGGGAGATGATCTGGATGTTCTGCTCGGGGAGGCCGGCGACGAGGGCGAACACGGTGCGGATGGCGTGGGGTGCCTGCGAGGTCATCCAGATGGTCGCCTTGCCGCTGGCCGGGTTGACGTCGGCGATGCAGCCGCAGCACTCCAACGGCGACGGGTGCGAGCGCGGGTAGTGCGTGGTCAGGCTCACGACGCGATCGGCGCCGGCGAAGGCGGCCTCGGTGGCCGCCGGGTCGCCGGCCTCCCAGTGGTAGACGCGGTTGTCGACCTGGCCTTCCTTGTCGTCCCGGATGAGGGGGGCGCCGTCATCAAGGGCGGCGAAGGGGTCGACCACTGCGGGCAGGGGCTCGTAGTCGACCTCGATCAGCTCCAGGGCGTCGTGGGCGACGTAGCGGTCCTCGGCGATGACGCAGGCCACCTCCTGGCCCTGGAACCGCACCTTGTCGGTGGCCAGCACGGCCTGGGTGTCGCCCGAGAGCGTCGGCATCCACGCCAACTTGTGCTGCGCCAGCAGCTCACCCGTGACGACGGCGACCACCCCGGGCAGCGCCATGGCCGCCGAGGAGTCGATGGAGTTGATGCGGGCGTGGGCGTAGGGACTCCGGAGGATGGCCATGTGCAGCATGTTCGGGAGGACGACGTCCTCCACGTAGTTGCCCCGGCCGGCGATGAAGCGGGCGTCCTCGATGCGGGGGACGCTCTTGCCCATCCAGCCCGGGTGCTCGGCGGTCGGTGCGGTCTCGACAGTGGTCAACTTGCTGCCACCTCACTCTTCATGGTGCGGGCCGCGGCCTGCACGGCCTTGACGATGTTCTGGTAGCCGGTGCACCGGCACAGGTTCCCGGAGATGGCCCAGCGGACCTCCTCCTCGGTGGGGTCGGGGTTCTCCTCCAGCAGGGCCGATGCGACCAGCATCATCCCTGGGGTGCAGAACCCGCACTGCAGGCCGTGCTCGGAGTGGAAGGCGGCCTGGACGGGATGCAGCTGGCCGTTGGAGGCCATCCCCTCGACGGTGGTGATGCTGCGACCGTCGACCTGGACGGCGAACATCGTGCACGACTTCACGGGCAGCCCGTCGAGCAGGACGGTGCAGACGCCGCAGCTGGTGGTGTCGCACCCGACGTGGGCGCCGCGCAGGCCGAGGACCTCGCGGATGAAGTGGACCAGCAGCATGCGGGGCTCGACCTCGGCGGTGCGGGCCGACCCGTTCACGGTGACGGTGATCGACTGCTTCATGCGCTCTCCTTACGCGACAGGTGCGGCGGCGACGGAACGGAGGCCCCGGGCGACGTAGACCCGGACGACGTCGCGCTTGTACTCCGCGCTGCCCCGGACGTCGGTGCGGGGGTCGGCGGCCTCGGCGGCCAGCCGGGCGGCCTCGTCGATGAGGTCATCCGACACCACGTTGCCCACGAGGGCGGCCTCGGCCGCGGTGGCCTTGATGTTGGTGGCCCCGACGCCCGTGAGCCCGATGCCGGCTCGCGTGACCGTGCCGCCGTCGGTGGCCAGGAAGACGGCGACGCCGACGGTGGCGAAGTCGCCGATCTTGCGCTCGAGCTTCAGGTAGGTGCCGGCGAACTCCGGGCCCGGGTCGGGGATGCGAGCCTCCACCGCCAGCTCGTCGGGGCGGAGCGTGCAGGTGAACGGCCCGTCCAGGAACTCGCCGATCGGGATGGACCGCTCGCCGCCGGCCTGGCTGCGGGCGACGACCGAACCGTCGAGGGCCAGCATCACCGAGCCCCAGTCGCCCTGCGGGTCGGCGTGGCAGAGGGAGCCGACGAAGGTGCCCTGGTTGCGCACCACCGGGTCGGAGATCATCGGGGCGGCGGCGGCCATGGTCGGGTACCGGCTGGACACCAGGTCGGATCGCTCCAGGGTGCGGTTCCGGACCAGGGCGCCGACCCGGAGCGCCCCGCCTTCCTCGGCCAGGGTGTCGAGGCCGGGGATGCGGTTGATGTCGACGATCAGCGCCGGGGCGGCGAAGCGCAGCTTCATAAGCGGGATCAGGCTCTGCCCGCCGGCCAGGACCTTGGCGTCGTCGGGGCGCTCGGCCAGGGCGGCGAGGGCTTCCTCGAGTGAGGTTGGGGCCAGGTACTCGAAGTCCGATGGGAACATCGCCACCTCCTGAGCGGTTCAGGAACTCAACATACGCCGCCGCCGGGGGTACCGCGAACAGGGGAAACCTGCCGTCACAACATGGCGGGGAGGGCCTCGGCCAGCACCTCCAAGCTGGCCAGGTCGTGGCCGGCGACGAACACGTCGACGTACGGCAGCGCCGCGCTCATGCCGCGGGCCAGGGGCTGGTAGCGGGGGTCGCCCTTGAGGGGGTTGACCCAGACGATGCGGTGGGCCAGGCGGGCCAACTTGGCCATCTCGGCGGCCAGCGCCGCCGGTTCGCCGCGATCGAGGCCGTCGGAGCAGATGACGACAACGGCTCCACGCGCCATCCCCCGACGCCCCCAGTCGCGTATGAAGGCCCGGATCGACTCGCCGATCCGGGTGCCGCCCTCCCAGTCCACCACGGCCTCGGCCGCCCGGGCCAGGGCCTGGTCGGGTCGGCGGTGGCGGAGGGCGACGGTGACGCGTGTCAGCCGGGTGCCGAAGCAGAAGACCTCGGTGGGGACGGCACGGGAGCGGGCCGCGCCGTGGGCGAACTGGAGCAAGGCGCGCGAGTAGCCGGCCATGGAGCCCGACACGTCCAGGAGCAGGACGAGCCGGCGAGGCCGGATCCGGCGCGACCGCCACGACTGCTCCAGCAGCTCCCCGGAGCTGCGCAGCGACCGCCGCAGCGTCCGGCGGAGGTCCGGGTAGCGCCCGTTCGGCGCCGGCGCCGTCCGGCGCACCCGCCGGTCGGGCGGGCGGAGGCGGAGCCGGGCCATGAGCAGGGCGATGGCGGCCAGCTCGTCCGGCGTGCAGTCGGGGAAGCGCTTGTGGCGGAGCACCTCCGCCCCCGACGCCACCTTGCCGCGGTCGGCGTCGACGCTGTCCCCGCGCCGGCGGCGGACGTCGCCGAGCGGGTCGTGGGGCGCCGTCGTCGGCAGCCGGGGCAAGGTGCCGCTCACCTTCATGGCGATGCCGCCGCCCTGGCCCGACCACCGCCGGAAGGCCCGGTCGAAGGCGGCCAGGTCCTCGTGGCGGGAGACCAGGCACGCCCGCCCGGCCCAGTAGACGTCGCCGCCGTCGGACGGGTCCAGGGCGGCAACCGCGGCCGCGAACGCGATCAGCTGGCCCGATCCCACCGCCAGCCCCTCGGCCCGCAGTTCGTGGCCGAGGCCGACGAGGGCGCCGAGGAGGTCGAGGTCAGCCGTTGGCCACCAACTCCGAGAGCCGCTCCCGCACCAGGAGCAGGTCGTCGTGGTCCTTCACCACCGACCCGAGCGTGTCCGCCGCCGCCTGCCGGTCGAGCGTGGTCGCCCCCAGGAGGCTCAGGGCGTGGGCCCAGTCGATCGTCTCGGCCACGCCGGGCGGCTTGGCCATGTCCAGGCTCCGCAGCCGGGCCACCGCGCCGATGACCTTGGCGGCCAGCTCGGCGGCCACCTCCGGCGCCCGGGCCCGCACGATCTCCGCCTCGCGCTCAGGCGTCGGGTAGTCGATCCAGTGGTAGAGGCAGCGGCGCTTGAGGGCGTCGTGCAGCTCCCGGGTGCGGTTTGAGGTGACGACGACGGGTGGGGGGACATCGGCCTTGATGGTGCCGATCTCGGGGACGGTGACCTGGAAGTCGGACAGGACCTCCAGCAGGAAGGCCTCGAACTCGTCGTCGGCCCGGTCGATCTCGTCGATGAGCAGCACACACCCGTCGCCGGCCCGCAGCGCCTTGAGCAGCGGCCGCTCGACCAGGAAGCGGGGGCCGAAGAGCTCCTCGACGGCCCGGTCGTCGGCCGCCGCCCGCTCGGACAGGGCCCGGATGTGGAGCAGCTGGCGGGCGTAGTCCCACTCGTAGAGGGCCTGGCCGGCGTCGATCCCCTCGTAGCACTGGAGGCGGACGAGCTCGACGCCGAACGAGGCGGCCAAGGCCTTCGCCGCCTCGGTCTTGCCGACGCCGGCCTCGCCCTCCAGGAGGAGCGGCCGGTGCAGTGACAGGGCCAGGAACATGGCCGTGGCCAGGCCCCGGTCGGCGAGGTAGGCCTGCTCCTCCAGGGCGCCGGCGAGCTCGGCGGGGGAGCTGGGACGGCCCACGGCGTCATGGTACGGCCGTTTTCCGCCTTCGGGGCCGGGGTAGCGACCCTGTATGCCCGACTACGTGTGTCCGAACTGCGGGGGAGCGCTGCCGGCGGCGATGGGCCAGCACGCGACCGATCTGGTGAGCGCCCTGGTGACGTGCCCGCACTGCGGGGCGGAGGTCACGCTCAGGGAAGGGGCGGTGGAGTCGGCGACCGGCGACTACGAGCCGGCGGCCGCCGCGCCGCCGGGCCGGACCGAGGGGACCGACGGCTTCGCCGGAAACGAGACCTTCGGCGAGCTCACCGAGGAGCTCCAGGACAAGTACCGCTAACCCGAGCTTCGGGCACCATGATGCCCGTATGCCTATGAGCCGCGAGCGCCGGTGAGCCGCCCGCCCCTGTCCGTCCTCGACCTGGCCGTGGTCAACAAGGGGGGGACGTCCGCCGACGCCCTGGCCGGCACCACCGCCCTGGCCCGGCGGGCCGAGGCGCTGGGCTACCGGCGGTTCTGGGTGGCCGAGCACCACAACATGCCGCTGGTGGCCAGCACGACGCCGCCGGTCCTCATGGCCCACCTGGCCGCGTCGACCACCACCATCCGGATCGGGTCGGGTGGGATCATGCTGCCCAACCACGCCCCCCTGGTGGTGGCCGAGCACGTGGCCGCCCTCGAGGCCCTCCACCCCGGCCGGATCGACCTGGGGATCGGCCGGGCGCCCGGCACCAACCAGGAGACGGCCCTGGCCCTGCGCCGGTCCGTCCGGCTGCTCGGGGCCGAGGACTTCCCCAACGAGCTGATCGACCTGATGGGCCTGCTGGGCGACGTCCGGGGCGAGGGCGGCCTGTGGGAGCGGTTCTCGGCCACGCCGGTGGCCACGTCGAGCCCGGAGATCCTCCTCCTGGGATCGAGCGGGTTCAGCGCCCAGCTGGCCGGGCGCCTCGGCCTGCCCTTTGTCTTCGCCCACCACTTCGACCAGGGCGGCACCCTCGAGGCCCTCGACCTCTACCGGGCCGCCTTCCGCCCGTCGCCCGTGCTCGACGCACCCCACGTCATGGTCACCGCCAACGTCCTGGTGGCGCCCACCGACGAGGAGGCCGAGCACGAGGCCGCGCCCGGCCGGCTCATGGCCGCCCTCATCCGCTACGGCCGGTTCGAGCCCCTCGTCCCGCCGGAGGAGGCGGCCGCCCACCTGCTGATCGCCACGACGGCCCCGGCCCCCACCAACCGGATCGTCGGGAGCCCGGCCACGGCCGTCGCCGAGCTCGACCACCTGGTGGCCGCCACCGGGGCCGACGAGATCATGGTCAGCACCGTCGCCTACGGGCTCGACACCAGGCTGCGCAGCCTGGAGCTCCTGGCCGCGGCCTGGACGGGCGGCTCAGCCCTTCCAGCGGCCCCAGGCGACGAGCTCGTCGAGGGGAATACGGGGCGCTGACTTCCGCTCCTCGGCCGGCGGGGCCGGGTGGCCGACGCCGACGCCCATCGGGGCCTCGTGGTCGTCGGGGATGCCCAGCAGCTCGTGGACGCACTGCTGCTCGTGGAAGGTGACGGGGCACGAGGCCAGCCCGAGCGAGTGGGCGGTGACCATGACGTTCTGGGCCATGCGCCCGATGTCGAAGGGCCGGTTGGCGTCCTTGGGCACGACGAAGACGAACACCACCGGCGCTCGCGGCACCCAGTCCGCGAACTTGCCGCACCCGGCCAGCTTCGCCCGCTCGTCCGGGTCGGTCACGACGATCAGCCGATTGGCCTGGGAGTTCTTGGCGCTGCCGGCCATGCGGGCGGCCTGCAGCAGCTTGTGGAGGTCGTCCTCGGACACCGGTTCGTCGGTGAAGTCCCGGGTGTCCCGCTTGGTGACGATGGCGTGGTAGGCGTCCATGACCGCATTCTTGCCCCGCCCGGGTTGCCCCCTCCCACGGGCGGGTAGCTCGGGGCGATGGGAAGCCTTCACGAGACCAACCCGTCGCTCTGGGTGGGGACCACCGCTGACCCGCCCCGGTTCCACGAGCTGCACGGCGACGCCACCGCCGACGTCGTGGTGGTGGGCGCCGGCATCGCCGGCCTTACCGCCGCCGCCCTGCTCAAGGAGCAGGGCCGGCGGGTGGTAGTGGTCGAGTCGGGGCCGGTGGCCGCCGGCGTCACCGGCTACACGACGGCCAAGCTCACGACGCTCCACGGCCTGGTGTTCGACGACCTGGCCCGAGCGTTCGGCGACGACGGCGCCCGCACCTACGCGGACGCCAACCTGGCCGGCATGGCGACCGTCGCCGACCTCGCCAGCCGGCACGGCATCGACTGCGACCTGGAGACCCGCGCCGCCTACAGCTACACCGTGGACCCCTCCGTGGTCGACAAGATCACCGCCGAGGTGGCCGCCGCCCAGCGGATCGGCCTGCTCGCCGAGTTCGTCACCGAGACCGACCTGCCCTACCGGGTCGAAGCGGCGATCCGGCTGCCCGACCAGGCCCAGTTCCATCCCCGCAAGTTCTGCCTGGGCCTGGCCCGGACGATCGACGGGGGAGGCAGCGCGGTGTTCGAGCACACCCGCGCCACCTCGATCCACGACGAGGGCGACCACTGCACGGTCGAGACCGACCACGGCACCCTGACCGCCGGCCACGTGATCCAGGCCACCCACCTGCCCTTCTCGGACACCGGCGGGTTCTTCGCCCGCACCCACCCCGAGCGCAGCTACGTGCTCAGCGCCCGGCTCGACGGCCCCGTGCCGCACGGCATGTACCTCTCGGTCGACAGCCCGACCCGCTCGGTGCGCTCGGCCCGCATGGACGGCGAGGAGGTGGTGGTGCTGGGCGGCGAGGGCCACAAGGTGGGCCAGGACCCCGACACCCGGGCCCGGTACACGGCCCTGGAGGACTGGGCCCGGGCCAACTTCCCGATCCGGTCCGTCGACTACCGCTGGTCGGCGCAGGACTACGTGACCGTGGACCACGTCCCGTTCGTGGGACCCGCCTCCCCGGGCCGGGACCGGGTGCTGGTCGCCACCGGCTTCAAGAAGTGGGGGATGAGCAACGGGTCGGCGGCCGGGATCATGCTGGCCGACCGCATCGCCGGCCGCGACAACCCCTGGGCCGGCTTCTTCGACAGCAACCGCCTCAACCCCAAGCAGTCGGTGAAGGATCTGGTCGCCGCGAACGCCAACGTGGTCAAGCGCTTCGTGGGAGACCGCCTGCGCACCGAGACCCGGACCGTCGACGACCTGGACCCGGGCGACGCCGCCGTGCTGGTGGTAGGCAGCGAGCGGGTTGCGGCGTACCGGGACGAGGCTGGGCGCGTTCACGCCGTCTCACCCGTGTGCACCCACATGGGGTGCACGGTCACCTGGAACACGGCGGAGACCACCTGGGACTGCCCGTGCCACGGGTCACGGTTCACCTGCGACGGCGCCGTCATCCAAGGGCCGGCGGTAAAGGACCTCGAGCCCCGGCAGGTGCACGCCTAACCTTCGCGGCATGGCGGACGACCTCGCCCACGTACTCGAGCTCCTCCACGGCAGCGGTCGCCGGTGGCGCACGCTGCGGGCCGAAGGCGAGGAGTGGGTCGACGAACAGCGCGCCGCCGACGCGTTCCGCCGCAGCACGCGGCGCGGGGCGGTGTTCGGGATGCGAGGTGCCCCCGGCCCGGCCGACCGCGACCCATGGTGGAAGGCGTGGCTACGCCAGCCGGACCAGTCGAGGGTCGACTTCGGCGGCCCGCATGCGAGCCGGTACCTGGTCATCGCCGACGGCGATCGGTTGTGCACGTCCCACCCCCGGGCCGGCTACAGCATCCGACGCGGCGACGGTGGGCGGCCCGAGAGCAAGCTCGGTCCGGCAGAGAACCTGTTCCGCACGTACCGCCTGCCCGCGGCGCTGGACCTTCAGGTCCGCGGGCGGACCACGTTCCTCGGCCGGGAGGCGTTCACCGTGGGCGGCCGGCCGCGAGTGGCTGCCGAGCCCCCGTTCCCTTGGTCCTTCGGCGGCGCCGACCAGGTCGAGCTGCGGGTCGACGCCGAGCGGGGCGTGGTGCTGTGGCTGGAGCTGCGCGCCGGCGGCCAGCCCTTCCGGCGGATCGCCATGACCGAGGTGGCCTTCGACGAGGACCTCGACGACGCCCTCTTCGCCTTTCCCGAAGGGCCGGAGACGCCGCCGCCGGTCCGGCCGATGCCCGGGCGGCCGCCGACGCGCACCGACTTCGGGCCGCCGGACGATGTCCTCGGCCGGCCGGTCGCGGTGACCAGGATCGTCGCCCGCACGCCCGGGGTGGTCGTCGCCGTCCAGCGCGTCACCGCCTACCCCACCGGGTTCGAGATGGAGGTGACGGTGCGGACCACGGACGAGGCGGTGGAGGGCAGCTTCGACCGGATACAGCGGCGGGTCTGGGGCGGGACGTCGGCCTTTCCCGGCGAATCGCTGCGGCTCGGCGTGGTGTTCGCCGACGGCCGGCGCACGGTCGCCGAGAACTTCCGGGACCGGAGGTCGCAGGGCGACGTCACGTTGCTGCCCATGGGGGGCGGCGGCAGCCAGAGCCGGTTCGACCAGCGCTACTGGGTGGCGCCGCTGCCCCCGCCCGGGCCGCTCGGCGTGGAGGTGGAGTGGGAGGCCCGCGACGTGCCCGAGACCCGGGTCGACCTCGACGGGGCGGCCATCCTCGCCGCCGCCGCCGAAGCGGAGGCGCTGTGGGGATGAGGCGGGACGTGGTGATGTTCCGGGGCAACCCCTTCGCCGACGCCGAGCCGGTCCCCCTGCGGGAAGGGCTGGCCGCGGCCCTGGAGGCGGTGCGGCTGGCCTGGGAGGCCGATCCCGGTGCGCTGGCCCTGCTGGTGGCCCTGCAGGCCGGGACGGTCGGGGCCGAGATCGCCCAGCTCGTGGCCAGCCGGGAGGCGGTCGACGCCGTGGTCGGGCCCAAGGGGCGGCGGTCCCCGGCCGTGCGCCTGCTCGTCGTCGGCGGTCTCGGGCTGCTGGCGGTGGCGGGCAAGAGCGTGAACGGGGCCCTCAGCGCCACCGTCAACCAGGCCGCGCAGCGGCGGGCCGAGGGCCACATCCTCGACGTGGTCGCCGCCCTGGAGCTGGCCGATGTGGAGGAGCCCGCGTTCCAGGACCGCCTGCAGCGGGCGTTCATGGGCGCCCACAGCCAGTCCACGCTCGTCGGCAGCGCCATCGCCCTGCCGCAAGGGGTGGCCGGGCTGGCCGGCTCCCTGGCCGCCATGAGCGCCAGCGACCGGGCCCTCGTGCCCCTGGCGATCGCCGCCTCGGTCCCCCGGTGGCTCATCCTGCGCAGGGCCAAGGATCCGATGTCGGCCATGCGCCAGCGCAGCCGGCACGGGCGGGAGTCCGCCGTCATCCGCCATTACCTGACCGGCTCGAGCGCGGCCCACGAGCTGCGGGTGTTCGGGGCCACGCCCTTCCTGCGCGAGCGCCACGACCGCCTGGTCCGGGAGAACAACGAGGCCCAGCTCAAGCTGTCGCGGGAGAACGCCCGCCGCAACCTGCTCGCCGCCCTGAGCGGGCGGCTGGCCGATGCGCCGGCGGCCGCCCGGCTGGCGCTGCGGGTCACCCGCAAGCAGACGTCGGTGGCCGAGGCCGTCACCGGGGGCCTGGCCACCCGGACCCTGGCCGGCGGGCTCAACCGGATGGTGGAGACGGTGAACAGCGTGTGCCGCACCGCAGCCATGGTCTCCGACGTCAACGACTTCCTGAACGAGATGCCGGCGGCCAGCACGGGGATGGGCCCGGCCCGGGACTTCGCCCGGATCACCGTCGAGGACCTGTGCTTCACCTATCCCGGCCGGGACCAGCCGGTGCTCGACGGGGTGAGCCTGGAGGTCGGCCGGGGCGAGGTGCTGGCCCTGGTGGGTGAGAACGGCTCCGGCAAGACGACCCTGGCCAAGCTGTTGTGCAGCCTCTACGAGCCGGGGAAGGGGACCATCCGCTGGGACGGCGTCGACACCGCGGGGTGCGACCCCGCCGCGGTGCGGGCCAACATCGCCATCGTCTTCCAGGACTTCGTGCGCTACCCGTCGCTGACCGCGGCCGAGAACATCGGGATCGGCCTACCGGCCCGCATGGGCGACCGGGCGGCGATCGTCGAGGCGGCCACCAGTGCCGGGGCCCACCTGGCCATCGAGGCCCTGCCCAAGGGCTACGACACCGTGCTGTCCCGGCAGTTCGGTGGCGTCGACCTGTCGACCGGGCAGTGGCAGCGGGTGGCCCTGGCCCGGGCCTTCCTGCGCGATGCCCCCCTCGTCGTCCTCGACGAGCCCACCGCCGCCCTCGACCCCCGAGCCGAGCGCGACCTGTTCGAGACCGTCGCCGCCCTCTACCGCAGCCGGGCCGCGGTGCTCATCTCCCACCGGTTGTCGAGCGTGCGCTTCGCCGACCGCATCTGCGTCCTGGCCGGCGGTCGGATCACCGAGACCGGCACGCACGAGGAGCTGGTGGCCCTCGGCGGGGCCTACGCCGAGCTGTTCGAGCTCCAGGCCCGCGCCTACCGCTGACCCCGCGAGGTCAGGCTTGGGCGGCGGCGGCCAAGCCGGCGCGCTCTTCGAGCAGGCCGACGACCAGGTCGCGCATGGAGAACACGCCGTAGAGCTCGCCGGAGTCGTCGGTGACGACCAGGTGGCGGAAGCCCTTGTCGCGCATGACCCGGGCCGCCTCCAGGATGTTGAGCGAGGGGGTCACGGTCTTCAGGCCCCTCGTGACGCAGTCCTTGACGGTCATGCTGGCCATGTCACCACCCCGGGCGATGACCCGCAGGGCGTCCCGGTCGGTGATGATCCCCGTGGGCTTGCCGTCCTTCATCACGACGGCCGAACCCACCCCCCGCTCCATCATCCAGATGGCGGCGTCGGAGAAGCTGTCGCTCTCCTCCACGGTGAGTACGGCGCGGGTGATGAGCGATCCGATCTCCATGACGAGTGACTGTAGCGGCGGGGCCGGCTTGTGAAAAGGCTTGTGAATGTGAACACATTCACACGGCTGGAGTACCATGGAACCGTGACGCTCGTGCATCGGGTGCTGCACCCGAACCCCATCATCTCGCTCGAAGACCACGTGGTACGAGGCGGCGGGAAGGGGCTGCTCGCGGCGCGAGAGATGGCGCCGGGCGCCATCATCGAGCGGGTGCTGGCGTCGGGCCTCCGGGGCCGGGGCGGCGCCGGCTTCCCCGTCGGTCGTAAGTGGCAGACGGTGGCGTCCAACTGGTCGGCCGAGCACCCGCCGGCGGTGATCGTCAACGCCGCCGAAGGGGAGCCGGGCACGTTCAAGGACCGGACCATCCTGCGCCGCAACCCGTACCAGGTGGTCGAGGGGGCGTTGATCGCGGCTCGGGCCGTCGGCGCCGACCTGATCGTGTTCGGGATGAAGCGGTCCTTCGCCGGCGAGGTCGAGCGGGTTCGGGCGGCAGTGGAGGAGATCGAGGACGCCGGCTGGGCCGACGGGGTGGCGCTGACCGTGTTCGAGGGCCCCGACGAGTACCTCTACGGCGAGGAGAGCGCCCTGCTCGAGACCATCGACGGGCGGTACCCGTTCCCTCGCGTCGTGCCCACGTTCCGCCGGGGCCTGCGGGACACGCCTGAGGACGCCCCCGTCGCCCCCGCCCTGGTCAACAACACCGAGTCGCTGGCCAACGTCCCCCGCATCGTGGCCCGCGGTCCCGACTGGTTCCGCACCGTCGGTACCCCTGAGTCGCCGGGAACCATGGTCTGCACGGTGACCGGCCGGACCCAGAAGCACGGGGTCGGCGAGGTGCTCATGGGCACGCTGTTGCGGGACGTCATCGAGGACATCGGCGGCGGCCCCCTGCCGGGCCATGAGATCAAGGCGGTGATGTCCGGGGTGGCCACCGGGGTCATCCTCGGCTCCCAGCTCGACACGCCGGTGACCTACGAGCACCTGGCCGCCATCGGCAGCGGGCTGGGCTCGGGTGCGTTCATCGTGTTCGACGACACCGTCGACATGACCGCGGTCGCCGCCGGCGCGGCCCGGTTCCTGGCCGTCGAGTCGTGCGGGCAGTGCTCGCCGTGCAAGCTGGACGGGGAGAACCTGTCCGAGCGGCTGTACAAGGTCACCCAGTCCGAGGCCACGGACTTCGACATGGGCGTGATCCGCAAGCGCATCGGCACCGTGGCCGACCGGTCGCGCTGCTACCTGGCCACCCAGCAGCAGGTCCTCCTCGACAGCCTGCTCAAGAACTTCCCGGAGGAGTTCGCCGCCCACACCACGAACGCGGTGGACCCGGTGGAGCCGGAGCTGATCGCCGAGCTGCTCGACATCCGCGGCGGGCGGGCCTACCTGGACGAGCGCCACCGCCAGAAGCAGTACGACTGGTCCTACAACAAGAACGATTCCGGCACCGTCCCCGTCGAGCGCTTCGTCAACGCCGTCCCCGCCTGGCGGCACTGAGCCCGGCGCCCGTCCCCGATCGATCTGGCTGCAGTTGCCCGCCCATTGGCGGGCAAGTGCAGCCAAAACGCTCGGTCGGGCGGGGGTGCCGGGGGCATGATGGGCCGGTGACCCTGGACCGGTTGAGCGTGGGGTTGTTCCTGCTGTGCGGGCTGCTGCTGCTCACGTGGGGCGGGGCGGTGGTCGCCGCCCCGGCCACGCTGCCGTTGACCTACGTGGCCGTGCGCCGGCACCCGAGCGGACCGTTCCGGTGGGTGGGCGGCGTCCTGGCCGGGCTGACCACGGTGGAGGTGGCCTGGGCCGTGGTGTACGTCCTCGACGGTGAGACCAAGCCGTCGATCTGGTTGGTGCCCCTGGCCGCCGGGGTCGCCGTGCTGGCCCTGTGCGTGGGGACCGGCGGTCAGGCCAGGCGCTCCAACCGGTCGCCGTCGAGGTACCACACCTCCACCTCGTCCAGGAGCAGGCGGTAGCGGGACAGCCAGCCGCCGACCACCTCCCGGTCCTGGCCGAAGACCAGGAAGCGGCGGTCGGCCCGGGTGACGTGGCCGACGATCAGGACGGCCTCGGCGATGGTGGCCCACTTGGCCTCGGCGTCGCCCCGGCCCTCGAGCCACACCGCATCGCCCACGATGCGACCGTTGCCCGACACCAGCTCGAACGGCCGGGCCTCGCCGCCGGGCATCACCGCCGTCCGGCGCTGGAGGGTCGAGCCCCACCGGGCCGACAGGACCCGGCGGGCGTGGGCCGGGAACGTGAGCTGGGGGTTGGCCGGGGGCAGGTCGAGGACGTTCGACGCCGCCGGACCGGGGCGGGCGACGGGGCGGGTGCCGCCGGCGATGTTACGCACGACCAGACCCTCGGCCTCGAGCTGGCGGCAGGTCTCGGCGATCACCGGGCGATGGACGCCGAGGGCCTCGGCCAGCTCCCCGTCGTCGAGCGACGCTCCGTTGCGGTGCAGGTGCTCGACGATGCGCTCTCCCAGCGTGGGCACGGCCAGAAGGTACTCAGACCGCGGCCAGGAAGGCGGCGACGGCGGCATTGAACTCCTCGGCCGCCTCCAGGTTCGACAGGTGGCCGGCCCGGGGGAGCACGGCCAGCTGGGCGCCGGGGATGCGTTGCTGCATGTCGCGGACCACGTCCGGGGGCGACGGCCCGTCCTCCTCGCCGACGAGCACCAGGGTGGGGACCGAGATGGCGGCCAGCTCGGCGGTGGAGTCGGGGCGGTGCTTCATGGCTTCCAGGGCGCCGATGTACCCGGCGGCCGGGTTGGCCATGAGGCCGCGGACACGCTCGACCAGCTCGGGCCGGTGGGCCCGGGTCTCGTCGCAGAGCAGGCCCTCGATGAGCGTCTCGATCAGGGCGGCCGTGCCGATGCGGGCGACCTGCTCCTGCTGGTCCGTGCGGCGCTCGTAGACCTGGAGCGTGTCCGCGCCCGGGCGGGTGTCGGCCAGGATCAGCCCGGCGACACGCTCGCGGTACTGGCGCAGGAAGGCGAAGGACACGTAGCCGCCCATGGACAGACCGCCCAGCACCACCCGGTCGAGCCGGAGACGGTCGAGCAGCCCGGCGACCAGGTCGGCGAAGCCGTGCATGGTGTAGCGGAACATGGTTTCGGGGGCCTCGGTACCGCCGAAGCCGAGCAGGTCGGGGGCGACCACCCGCCGGTCGGCCGACAGCGCCTCGATCTGGGGCGCCCACATCCCGGCGTGCAGCGGGAAGGCGTGGAGGAGGACGAGCGCCGGCCGGTCGCCCGTC
The DNA here is from genome assembly GCA_035494015.1 of Acidimicrobiales bacterium. Taxonomy (GTDB): domain Bacteria; phylum Actinomycetota; class Acidimicrobiia; order Acidimicrobiales; family AC-14; genus CADCTB01. Next base: position 15,777 of record DATJHJ010000088.1, on the reverse strand, counting down.
CCGGCGTCGAGGTAGTGGACGCGCACCCCGTCGACCTCGGCGAACGGCACCCGCCCACGCTAGCGAGCGGGCGGGCGTAGCCTGCACGGCGATGGACGACGACATCGCGGCGCGCATCACCTCCCTGGTCGACGAGGAGCACCACCTGCGGGGTCGGGGTGGCGGCGAGCTGACCGACGAGGAACGGGACCGCCTGGATGCGGTCGAGGTGCAGCTCGACCAGTGCTGGGACCTCCTGCGCCAGCGGCGGGCCCGGCGGGAGACGGGCGGCGACCCGGGCGACGCCGCGGTACGGAGCGCCGACGTGGTCGAGCACTACCGCCAGTAGCTCCCGCCCGAGAGCAAGGACTTCCATGCCCAAGACCTGCACCCACCTGGACACCGTTCACGACGTCGAGCCCTCCAGCACCGGGTGCGAGGAGTGCCTGGAGATCGGCAGCCACTGGCTCCACCTGCGCATGTGCCAGGAATGCGGCCACGTCGGCTGCTGCGACAGCTCCCCGAACAAGCACGCCACCGCCCACTACCGGGCCCATCCCGACCATCCCATCGTCCGCTCCTACGAGCCCGGCGAGGACTGGTGGTGGTGCTTCCCCGAGGAGCTGTTCTTCATGGTCGCCGGGGCGCCGCCGGCACCGTCGCACCCCTGACCGGGCCTCCACCCTGAGCCGCCGTACGCTGGGCGGCCGTGCGTCCCGGGGTCATCGTGCTGGTCGGCCTGCCGGGCGCGGGGAAGAGCACGCTGGCCGGCGAGCTGGCCCGCCGGCTCCCCGACGCCCGCATCCTGGACAAGGACAAGGTGCGTCACGTCCTGTTCGCCCCGTGCGACTACACGTCGGCTGAGCGCGACGTCGTCTTTGCCGCCCTGCTCGACGCCGCCCGCTACCACCTCGGGCGGGGCCGCGTCGTGATCTTCGACGGGCTGACGTTCTCGAGGCGGACGCAGGTGGCGGCGGCGGAGGCGGTGGCCCAGGAAGCGGGGGCGTTCTCGGCGGTGATCGTGTGCGACGTCGACGTGGAGACGGCCATGGCCCGCTGCGAGGCCGATGCCGCGGCCGGCAACGGCCATCTGGCGTCGAACCGGGACGCCCAGCTGGTCCGGCGGGTGGCGGCCGAGATGGAGGAGCCCTCGGGGGACTACCTGACCGTCGACATGACCGCCGACGTCGACCGCCTGGCCGACCAGGCGCTGGGCTACGTGGAGGAGCTGGCCCGGTAGTTCTCCCGCAGGCATTCGGAGAGGGGGCGGCGGTTGGAGCGGGGGACGGCGGCCGTGGGGTGGCCGATCCGGTAGACCGCCACCGGGACCGGCACCCCGGCCAGGGCGGCGACCAGCGGGGCGGTTTCCGAGCGGTCGACGGCCACCGAGATGGGGTGGCAGGCCCATCCCGCGGCGCCGATGGTGGCCCACGAGCGCAGGAGGCGGCGGCCGGCGTCGAACAGGTCGGGCGGATCCAGGCTGGGGGCACCGAGCACGCACACGGCGACGCTGCCTCGCAGCAGCCGGACGTCGCGCGACGCGTAGGCCCGGGCGACCAGACCGGGCAGGCGGCCGGCGCGAAAGGCCAGGCGAAGGGCGGCCCACTCGGTCCGGCTGAGGGCCAGGCCGACGGGGGTCATGCCCTCGGGGGATGCGGGGTCGGCGTGGGTCCACCGGCGGAGGTCGGTCACGAACCGGCGGTCCTGCCACGACAGCACGCTGGCCCGCGCCACCAGGCGGGCCATGGTGCGGGGGGCCACCATGCGGTTGCCGAGCCGGTCGAGCTCGGCGGCCAGGTGGGCGGGCACGGGAGTGCGGTCGTAGCGGAGGCGGTTGGTGTGGCGGCCGGCGGCGGGACCGGCGAGGGGGTCGGTCGGCCCGTCGGCGCCCGTCGCCGGGCGCACCGTGACGTCGCCGACCCAGAGGTCCGACCCGGACCGGCTGAAGCGGGGCGTGAACCGGCTGCGCCGGCCGTGGCGGTGGGCGGCCAGCGAGAGGGTCTCGTAGAACGCGCCCATGGCCAGGTAGGCGTCGCGGTCGTCGGGGTCGTGGGGCAGGTAGTCGAGGTGGTCGTAGTGGAGCTCCACGCTGTCTGGTCCGGTGGGCACCAGCCGCCACGGCTGAGCGTTGTGGGCCGACGGCGCCCGCAGCGCCTCGGCGAGGACGGCTTCGACGTCCGGCGCCAGCGCGGTCATCGTGCCACCGCCGGCACGACGCGGCGCTGCTTGATCCGGCCGGCGTTGGCCGCGAACGGCCCCGTCCCCGGGTCCCAGAGGCGGACCCGCAGGTCGCCGGCGGCGGGCGACTCGTCCAGCGCGGCCCGGAAGTCGGCGGACAGGGTGGCCAGGCGGCGACGGATGGCGGCCGCGACCTCGGCGGGATCGACGTCCGCGGCCGGCGGGGCCTCGATGTGGACCACCGGGCGGACCTCGTCGTCGTCGATCTCGGCCAGCTCCATGCAGAAGGCGCCGAGGACGTCGGCGGCCCGCGAGTCGCCGATCCCGGCGGCCACGTCCTCCGGGTACAGGTTGGCCCCCATGTACGAGAGCGTCTGGTCGGACCGCCCGTGCACGAACAGGAACGGCAGGCGGAAGGGCCGGGCCTCGCCCTCGGCGGGATCGAGGCCGGCGGCGCGGCACGCGGCCATGGCGGCCGCGAACGGCAGCGTCCCGCCCTCGTCGCCCACGTTGTACCGGATGCGGGGCGACAGCATGGGCCGGGTCACGGTGACGACCAGCTCGCGGTCCACCGTCTCGACGAAGTAGTCGCAGGGGTCGTACTGGAAGACCATGGGCAGGCGGTCGACCCGCCCGAACAGGGCCTGGGCCAGGTCGGGATCGGCGGCCGCCCGCCGGCGCAGCCACACGGCGACCGGCGTCTCGGCGGCCACGCCGATGTCGAGGTCCGACGCCCCGTAGGCCGACCAGACCCGGACGAAGGTGCGCTCCAACCGGGCCCGCCCGGCCTCGGTCATGCCCTCGCCGCCGACGAAGCCGTACATCGTGAGGCGGGACAGGTCGACGCCGCGCTCGACTGCGGCGTCGAGCAGGGTGCGCAGGAACGGCGGGTACCCGCACACGACGTACGCCGGTTCGTCGCCGAGGAGGACGATGGTGCCGAGCAGCTTGTCCACGTCGGGGCCGCACGACTTGACCGTTCCGATGGCCCGCAGGGCGACGGCCACGTTGGTGCCGGTGGCCCACGCGCCCATCGAGAAGGCGTTGAGGACGACGAAGGGGCGCTCGCCGACCGGGAGCAGGTGGCGGGCCAGCAGGGCCAGGCTGCGGTGGACGTCGGCCAGCTCACCCTCGCTGCGGATCCATGTGTACGGCGCCCCGCTCGACCCGGCCGATTCGTCCAGTTCGCAGCCGGAACGGGGAATTGCGCCGCCGGCACACCGGGCGGCCAGCGGGAACCGGTCGACATAGCCTCGCTTGCTCGTCACCGGGAGGGCGGCCAGCCAGTCCCCCGGCCGGCGGGCGACCAACCCGCACGCGCCGGCGTCGCCCACCAGCTCCCGGTACGCGGGGACGGTACGGAGGGCGCGGCGGGCGGTCACCGCCGCGGCGGGCGCGGACAGCTGCTCGGCCAGGGCGCCGGCGTGGCGGGCGCTCCACGCGAAGCGGCGGGTTCCGGACCGGGACCACCGGTGGGCCAGACGGGCGACGGCGGCGAGGGCCCGCCAGCGGGCGAAACGGATGCGCATGGCGACGGAAGGAGTCATGTGACGACCATCGCCCGGCGCCGGCCCCCGGGGAAGGCGGGGTAGCCCTCATGTTCGCCTGGGGGACGGCCGGGGGTAGCTTGCCGCGATGGACTATCGGTCGATCGGCGGTACCGGCGTCAAGGTCAGCCACCTGTGCCTGGGGGCGATGATGTTCGGCGCCTGGGGCAACACGGACCACGACGAGTGCGTGCGCATCATCCACGCCGCCCTCGACGGCGGGGTGAACTTCGTGGACACCGCGGACGTGTACTCCCACGGGGAGTCCGAGGAGATCGTCGGCGCGGCCCTGAAGGGCCGGCGCGACCAGGTGGTGCTGGCCACCAAGTTCCACGCCGCCATGGGCGACGACGTGAACATGCGGGGCAACTCTCGCCGGTGGATCCAGCAGGAGTGCGAGGCCAGCCTGCGCCGGCTGGGCACGGACTGGATCGACATCTACCAGGCCCATCGCTTCGACCCCGACGTGGACCTGGACGACACCCTCGGCGCTCTCTCCGACCTGGTCCACGCCGGCAAGATCCGCTACCTCGGCTCGTCCACCTTCCCGCCGTCGGCCGTGGTCGAGGCCCAGTGGGTGGCCGAGCGGCGCAACCGCGAGCGCTTCGTCTGCGAGCAGCCGCCGTACTCCATCTTCGTCCGGGGCATCGAGGCCGACCTGCTCCCCACCTGCCGGCAGCACCGGATGGGCGTGATCGCCTGGAGCCCGCTGAACGGCGGGTGGCTCACCGGCAAGTACCGCAAGGGGCAGGAGCCGCCCCCCGGCTCCCGCGGCGCCCGCAACTGGGCCGGTCGGTTCGACAACCCGGAGAGCCAGCGCAAGCTCGATCTGGTCGAGGACCTGCTCAAGCTCGCCGCCGACGCCGGCGTGTCCCTCACCCATCTGGCCCAGGCGTGGGTGGTCGAGCACCCGGCGGTCACCTCGGCCATCATCGGCCCCCGCACCATGGACCACCTCACCGACCTGCTCGCCGGCCAGGACGTCAAGCTCGACACGGCCACGCTGGACCGGATCGACGAGCTCGTGCCACCAGGGACCAACGTGAACCCCGGCGACGCGGGGTGGACGTCGCCCCACCTCGACGCCCGCGCCCGTCGCCGGTCCTGAGCGTGGAGCGCTACCTCCTGCCTGACGAGCCCGTCGCCTCCCTGGACGAGTGGCGCGACCTCGGTGGCGGGCGCGCCCTGGAGATCGCCCGCCGCCTCGGCGTGCAGGGAACGATCGACGAGCTGACCGCCGCCGGCCTGCGGGGCCGCGGCGGGGCCGGGTTCCCCACCGGACGGAAGTGGGCGGGCGTGCTGGCGGCCACCGGGACGCACAAGTTCGTCGTGTGCAACGCCGCCGAAGGGGAGCCGGCCACGTTCAAGGACCGGGCCCTGCTGCGGGCCAACCCCTACCAGGTGCTGGAGGGCGTGACCGTGGCCGCGGCGACGATGGGGGCGCGCGAGGCCTACGTCGCCATCAAGGGGAGCTTCCGCCGCGAGCTGGAGCGCCTGGTCTCCGCGCTCGAAGAGATGGAGGCGGCCGGGCTGGCCGGCGACATCCCCGTCAACGTGGCCACCGGCCCGGACGAGTACCTGTTCGGCGAGGAGAAGGCCATGCTCGAGGTGATCGAGGGCAAGCCCCCGCTGCCCCGGCTCCTGCCCCCCTACGAGCAGGGCCTGTTCGCCACCGGGTCGCAGGCGGGCTGGGAAGCGGTGCCACGCGAGCCGGGCCACGGTCCGGAACCCGACATCGCCAACCCCACCCTGGCCAACAACGTGGAGACCCTGGCCAACGTGGCCCACATCATGGCCCGGGGGGCGTCGTGGTTCCGGGGCATGGGCACCCCGGGCTCACCGGGCCACGCAGTGGCCACGGTGGTGGGCGACGTGGCCCGGCCGTCCGTGGCCGAGATCGAGCTGGGCATGCGCCTGTCGGATCTGATCGACGAGGTGGGTGGCGGCCCCCACCCCGGGCGACGGATCAAGGCCGCCTTCTCCGGCATCTCGAACGCGGTGGTCACCGCCGACCAGCTCGGCACCCGGCTGACGTACGAGGACATGGCGGCCATCGGGACCGGGCTCGGCGCGGTCGGCTTCGCCGTCTACGACGACTCGGCGTGCATGGTCGAGCTGGCCTACCAGTACTCCCGGTTCCTCTGGGTCGAGTCGTGCGGCCAGTGCCCGGCGTGCAAGCTCGGGACCCAGGAGATCACCTTCCGGCTCAACGAGATCGAGGCCTGCCGGGGCTCGGACGAGGACGTGGCGGTCATCGGCGCCCGGCTGGTCAACGTCACCGACGGCAACCGCTGCTTCCTCCCCGTCGAGGAGCAGAACGTGGTGGGCAGCATCCTGCGGGCCTTCCCGGAGGAGTTCGCCGCCCACTTGGAGGGCAACTGCCCGAACCCTCGGGGCGACCTCATCGCCCCCAAGCTCGTCGACCTGGCCGGGGGCGTGGCCACCTTCGACGAGCACCACCGGCGCAAGCGCCCCGACTGGACCTACGAAGACGACTGAGCGGTGGCGACGTACGTCTCTTCCAGAACCTGGAGGAGGAGCTCGGGGGGCTGGGCCCCGGCCACGCCGAACGTCTCGTCGAACACGAAGAAAGGCACGCTGGTGATCCCGAGCTCGGCGGCCCGGCGCTCGTCGGCCCGGACGTCCTCGGCGTAGGCGTCGCCGGCCAGCACCGCTCGCGCCTCGTCGGGGTCGAGGCCGGCGTCGGCGGCCAGGGCGACGAGGATCTCGATGTCGCTGGTCGACGCGCCCTTGGTGAAGGTCGACCGGAACAGGCGTTCCTTGAGGTCGTGCTGGGCGCCGTGCTCGGCGGCGAAGTGCAGGAGGCGGTGGGCGTCGAAGGTGTTGGCGGGGCGGGCCTTGTCGAAGCGCAGCACGACGCCGTGGGCCGCGCCGGCGCCGATCATGGTGTCGATGGTGTCCTCGGCCTGGGCGAGCGTGGTGCCGTACTTCGCGGCCAGGCGCTCGGCGTACGGCTGGTCACGCACCGGCGGCGCCGACGGGTCGAGCTCGAACGACCGCCAACGCACGTCGACCTCGTCGCGGTGCTCGAAGCGGGCCAAGGCGGCTTCGAACCGGCGCTTGCCGATGTAGCACCACGGGCAGGCGACGTCCGACCAGATCTCGACCTTCACCGGCGGGCCGGCGGGAGGAGGGGCCGCAGGCGGATCAGGCCTTCTTGGCCGCGGCCTTCTTCTTGGTCGCCGCCTTGGCCTTCTTGGTCGCCGCCGCCGCCTTGCGGTCGGCCTCGCCGGCCGCCCACTCCTTGGTGGTCTGGTCCTCGATCTCGGCGTCCGCAGCCAGGCTCTTGACCGAGCGGATGCCACCCATGGCCGACGCTTTGGAGTTGTAGGCCTCGCTGGTGGCGACGATCTGACCATTCGTGGAAAGCAGGTTGAACCGGAACTTCCCGGTGCTGCCCTTCTTCACGACGAACTTGCCCGGCATTCTTCCCCCTTGTCGGAGCCGCACAACGGATGTCCCGCAACCGCCTGCCAGGACAAGGCGGAGCATAGCGTCTAGGCGCTTGCCCGCCTTGGATACACAAGCGATTTAGCGCCTCTTGCGCAGCAGCCCGAACACGCCCCGGGCGACGGTGTTCACCATCGAACGGCCCTCCCGCGACTTGAGATAGCCGAGCACCGCATTCTCGTCGTCCTTCTTCTTCCCGGCGCGAGGGGCGGCCGCCGGCTTCTCGGGATCGGGCTTTTCGGCCTCGACCGCGGCGGCCTCGGACATGCGCGCCGCCAGCTTCTCCCGGGCCGACTCGCGGTCGATCTCCTCGGCGTACTTGGACCACAGCGAGCTGTCGTGCGCCGCCTTGTCGACCGCCTCGGTCTCGACGGCCGCCATGAGCGAGCGGGGCGGGAGCAGGCGAGTCCACACGACCGGCGTGGGCGCGCCGCGCTCGGAGAGGATCGTCACCATCGCCTCCCCGATGCCGAGCTGGGTCAGATCCTCCTCCAGGTCGTAGTCGTCCGTCTTGGGGTAGGTCGTCACCGCGGCCTTCAGGGCCTTGGCGTCGCGGGGGGTGAAGGCCCGCAGCGCGTGCTGCACGCGGTTGCCCAGCTGGGCGAGGATCTCGTCGGGCACGTCGTCGGGCAGCTGGGTGATGAAGAACACCCCGACGCCCTTCGAGCGGATGAGGCGCACGGTCTGGGCCACCGAGTCGAGGAAGGCCTTCGACGCCCCCTCGAACAGCAGGTGGGCCTCGTCGAGGAAGAAGACGAGCTTGGGCTTGTCGAGGTCGCCCACCTCGGGCAGGTCGTGGTACAGCTCGGCCAGAAGCCACATCAGGAACGTCGAGAACAGGCGGGGCTTGTCTTGCACCGCAGCCAGCTCGAGGCAGGAGATCACGCCCTGGCCTTCGGGCGTGGTGCGCAGCAGGTCGGCGACCTCCAGCTGCGGCTCACCGAAGAAGGCCTCGCCGCCCTGCTCCTCCAGCTCGATGATCTTGCGCAGCAGCACGCCGGCGGTGGCCGACGAGAGGCCGCCGATGTCCTTGAGGGCGTCCTTGCCCTCGTCGCTGCCCAGGAACTTGAGCACCTCGCGCAGGTCGGAGAGGTCGAGCAGCGCGAGGTCGTTGTCGTCGGCGTAGCGGAACACCAGCGACAGGGACGACGCCTGGGTCTCGTTGGCGTCCATGACCTTGGCCAGCAACTGCGGGCCGAAGGCGGAGATGGTGGCCCGGACGGGCACGCCGGCGCCGAGCGCGCCGAGCGAGAGGAACGTCACCGGGAACCCCGCCGGGCTCCAGTCCACCCCCAGCTCGCCGGCCCGGCGGGTCACCCCGTCGCTCGGCTGGCCCGGCCGGCACAGGCCGGACAGGTCGCCCTTCACGTCGGCCGCGAACACCGGCACCCCGATAGCCGAGAGCTGCTCGGCCATGAGCTGCAGCGTCTTGGTCTTGCCCGTCCCCGTGGCGCCGGCGATCAGGCCGTGGCGGTTGAGCATGGCCGCCGGCACCTGCACCACCGCGTCGGCGGCCACCGCCCCGCCCTTCATGCCCCGCCCCAGCCCGAGGGCGGCCCCGCCGCTGGCGTAGGCCGCGGCGATCCGGGCCGCGAAGTCGTCGCTCGTCGTCATGGGCGGCGAGCCTATTGGCCGCCCACCCCCTTTTCGTTTTGGCTGCAGTCACCCGCCCATTGGCGGGCAACGGCAGCCAAAACGGGGGAAGGGGGCGGTCAGCCGTCGGCCAGGCGGGCGCGGGCCGCGGCCCGGCCGGGGGTGCCGGCGATCCCGCCGGTGGGGCCGGTGCCGGCGCCGGAGAGGTACAGCCCGGCGACCGGGCCGCGGTGGCGGCCGAGGCGGCGGGTCGGTCGGAACGGGCCGAGCTGGTCGAGGGTGATGTCGAGGTACATGGGGTGGGCGTTGGGCCAGCGGCCGGTCCGCTCCATGTCGTCGGGCGTGCTGGGTGCGACGCCGACGATCGAGGCCCGGAAGCCCGGGGCCCGGTCCTCGACCGTCTCCAGGCAGCGCTCGACGAACTCGTGCCGGCGGGCGGGCCAGCCGCCCGAGACGACGGCGGGCGCAGCCGGGCAGGCCAGGTAGACGGTGTGGTGCCGGGCCGGGGCCAGGGTGTCGTCGAGGGCGGACGTGGTGAAGGCGTAGAGGGGGAGGGGGTCGGGGAGCTGGCGGGCCTCGGCCGCGGCCCAGCCCCGGACGAGGTCGTCCAGGCGGTCGACGAAGCTCTGCAGGCCGTTCCAGTCGCCCGGTCGGGCGTTGGGGTAGGGCGGCAGCCGGTCGACGGCGACGTGGACGAGGGCCTGTACCACGTTGCCCCGGCGGGCGGCGCTGATGTCGGCCCGGTCGGCACCGGTGAGCGGCGGGTCGAGCAGGGCCAGCAGGGCGGTCTTGGGATCCATGGCCGTGATGACGGCGCGGGCCTCGATCCGCTCGCCCGCCTCGGTGACGACGGTCCGGACCCGGCCATCCGGCGCCTCGATGCGGGCCACCGGCGCGCCGCAGCGCAGCTCGCCGCCGAGGGACTCGAGGCGCCGCACAAGCGCGTCGGTGAGGCCCTGGGCGCCGCCGCGGGCGTGCCATTGGCCGAACAGGTGATAGGCGGCCTGCCACCAGGCGAACAGCGCGCCCCCCGGCGCGCTGGGGCCGACGCCGCCGTGGGCGGCGAAGGCGGCGACCGGTCCCCGTACGAGGTCGGACGGGAGTCGGCGGCGCAGGAGCGAGTCGTAGGGACCGAGGGCGTCGGCCAGGGTCGACGCCGGGTTGGGGCGCAGCGCCCGGACGAGCGATGCGAGGCGCACGGGGACGTCGCGCAGCGGCATCTCGCCCTGGACGGCGGGCAGGATGGTGCGCACCACCGGCACTGCCTTGGCCATGAACTTGGCGTAGGCCTGCGCCGCGTCCCGGCTCTGCTCGGCGATCGACTCGACCGTCGCCTCGATGGAGCGGTGGAAGCGCACCCGGCGCCCGTCGGCGAAGACGGCGACGGAGAACGGGTCCATCTCCTGGTACTCGAGCCCGGCCCCGGCCAGGTCGAGCTGGCGGGGGATGGTCGTCATGTTGATGATGTTGTGGGCCACCGAGTGCATGTCGAAGCGGTAGCCGGGAACCGTTTCCTCGGTGCGCGACCCGCCCCCCGGACGGTCGGCGGCCTCGAGCACGAGGACGTCGCGCCCGGCGCGGGCCAGGTAGCAGGCCGCGACCAGCCCGTTGTGGCCGGCGCCGACCACGACCGTGTCCCTGGCGGCCACCTGACCAGCATGGCCCAGGCGCCGCCAGCCGGAGGACCAGCCGCCGGCCGTCAGGCCGGCAGGAGCTCGAGGGCCTGGCACGTCTCACGCAGGGCGCGCAGGCTGCGCTGGCGGGTGGGGCCGATGGAGCCGACGGGGATGTCGAGGACGCCCGAGATCTCGCCGTAGCTGAGCGGGGGGTCCATGGTCAGCAGGTCGACGAGGGCCCGCTGGCGGGGCGGGAGGGTGTCGAGAGCGGCCCGGAGGCCCGCATCGCGCTCCTCGTTCTCCACCGCCACGGGCTCGGCCTCGGCGGCGATGGCGTCGAGCACATCGGCGGCGTCGACCAGGGCGACCCGGCCCCGCAGGCGGCACAGGCGCAGGCACTCGTTGCGCGCCGTCGCCGCCACCCAACCGCCGATGCGCTGGGGATCTCGGATCCGGTCGATGTGGCGCAGCAGCTGCAGCCAGACCGTCTGGGCCACGTCGGCGGCGTCGGCCTCGTTCAGGCGGTAGGCCCGGGCGATGCCGAGGATGCGGGGCTGGTAGCGGGCGACGACCGCGGCCCAGGCGTCGGCGTCGCCGCCGCCGGCGGCGCGGACGAGGTCGGCGGTCTCCTCGGCCGGAGCGGTGGGAACGGAGATGAAGCTGGCGGACATGGCGCCCCTCCCAGGGTCGGAGGACGGCCACGGCGGCCGTCGGGTTCGTCAGGGGCATCGTCCGCCGACGCCCTTGGCCGATCCTTGGGAACCGCTTGGTCGCTTCAGGCCAAGCGGACGCCCAGCGCCGGCGCCCCGCCGACCCGCCCGAGGACCTCCTGGGCCGTGAGCCGGCGACCGGCGTCGAGCAGCCGCCCGACCTCGTCGTCGCCCAGCCGGGCCCGGGACCCGGCCAGGTGGCGGTCCCGCTCGGCCCGGCGGTTGTCGGTCAGGGGCGTGGCCAGCTCCGAACGCAGTCGCGCCGTGTAGCCCCACAGCAGGATGCCGTCGGCATCGCGCCCCTCCTGATGGGCGACGATGGCCAGTCCTTCCAGGGCCAGGGCGACCACGAGCTGGTTCTCCATCCCCCGCCCCGACCCGAGGGTGGAGAGGAACAACTGGCGCGCTTCGTCCCGCTGGCCCCGGGCCAGCTGCACCAGGCCGTAGACGCACAGCGACCCCTGGGCCAGCTCGCGGTCGCCCAGCCGGCGGGCCAGGGCGATGGCCTCCTGGCAGTAGCGGGCGGCGTCGTCGAGGTCGCCCGCCTGCTGGGAGACCAGGGCCAGCTGGGCCAGCGGGATCACCTGGTTGAGGTCGTCGCGTGCCGCCCGGAAGATCGAGAGGGCCTCGTCGAGCTGGGCCCGGGCCAGGTCATGGTCGCCGGCCCGCCGGGACGCGATCCCCCAGAAGGTCAGGACCCAGGCCCGTCCCCACCGGTCGCCAAGCTCGTCGCAGTAGGCCAGGCTCCGCTCCAGGCAATCGACGGCCCGGTCCAGCTTGCCCTCGAAGACGGCGGCGCCGCCCCGGGCCATGAGGGCCACGGCCAGCTCGCGGTGGTCGTCCAGCTCCTGGGCCAGGGCCACCGCTTCCTCGCCCCGACCCGACGCACCCGCGTAGTCGCCCTGCGAGAAGGCGACGGTCATCACCGCCACCAGGGCCTTGAGCTGCAGGGCGGGGGGCAGCTCGTGGCGGCGGGCCACCGCGTCCTCCAGCCACCGCCGGGCCTGGTCGAGCTGCCCGAAGCGCCCGAAGAACCACCAGCGCAGCGCCCCGGCCAGCTCGACGCCGACCTCCAGGTCGCCCCCCGAAAAGCACCACTCCAGGGCGGCGCGCAGGTTCGACAGCTCGAGGACCAGCCGCGCCGACCCGTCGGTGGCGTCGTGGCCGTGGAGGCGGAGGTCGACGGCGACCGCGAACTGCATGTAGTGCACGGCGTGGCGCCGGCGGGCCTGGGCCTCGTCGCCGGCGGCATGCAGCTTCTCCAGCCCGTACTGGCGCAGGCTGTCGAGCAGCCGGTAGCGACGGTCGCCGCCGGCCCCGGGATTTGCCGTCACCATGGACTTGGCCACCAGGGCGGCGAGGTCGTCCACGAAGGCCGGCCCCGAGCCGGCGACGGCGGCGGCGGCCTCGACGCTGAAGTCGCCCACGAAGACGGCCAGCCGCTGGAACAGCGCCCGCTCGGAGTCCTGGAGCAGCTCGTAGCTCCAGTCGATCGCCGCCCGCAGCGTCCGCTGGCGGGGGACGGCGTGGCGGCTGCCGCGGGTGAGCAGGTCGAAGCGGTCGTCGAGGCGGTGCTCGATCTCGTCGAGGGCCAGGACCGAGACCAGGGCGGCGGCCAGCTCCAGGGCCAGGGGGATGCCGTCGAGGCGGCGGCAGATCTTGGCCACCGACTGCAGCGCGGCCGGGTCCCCGGCCAGGCCGGGATCGGTCGCCCCGGCCCGGTCGAGGAAGAGCTGGACCGCCTCCGAGGCCAGGAGATCCTCGGTGGTGGCCTGCTGGGGCAGCCGGGGGAGGCTGAGCGACGGCACCCGCAGGACGGCCTCGCCCCAGATCCCCAGCTCCTCCTGGGAGGTGGCGAGGACCGTGGCGCCCCGGCAGCGGGACAAGACTTCGTGGACCAAGTCCGCCGCCGCCTGGACCACGTGCTCGCAGTTGTCGACCAGCAGGAGGATCTCCGCGTCACCGATCCCGCCGGCCAGGTCGGCGGCGCTGGCCCCCTGGGCCTCCAGCCCGAGCGCGGTGGCGAGGGCGGCCGGCACCTGGGACGGCTCGGTCACCCGCGAGAGGTCGACGAAGCGGACGCCATCGGCGAAGGAACCGGCGGCCTCGGAGGCCAGCTGCACGGCCAGGCGGGTCTTGCCGCTCCCCCCGCCCCCGGCCAAGGTCACCAGGCGCCCGGTGGCCAGCAGGTGCCGGGCCTGGGCGAGCTCGCGCTCGCGGCCGACGAAGCGGGTCAGCTGCACGGGCAGCTTGGGGGCGACGGGCCCGCCGTTCTCGGCCCGGGCCGGCGGCGCGCCGACCGCCGGTTCGAGGGCTGGGTCCTGGACGAGGATGGCCCGCTCCAGCCGTTGCAGGGCCGGGCTCGGGTCGATGGCCAGCTCGTCGCCCAGGCGCCGGCGCAGCTCCTGGTAGGCCCGGAGGGCCTCGGCCTGGCGGCCGCAGCGGTAGAGGGCGAGCATCCACTGGCCCCACAGGCGCTCCCGCAGGGGGTGCTCCTCGATGACGTGGGCGAGCTCGGTCGCCAGCTCGAAGTGGCGGCCGGCGCCCAGCTCCGCCTCCACCCGCTCCTCCAGCGCCCACAGCCGGGTCTCCTCCCACCGGGCGGCCACCGGGCGAGCGAAGGGCTCGTCGGCGAAGTCGGCCAGGGCCGGTCCCCGCCACTCGGCCAGGGCCCGGCGCAGGATGGCAGCCACCTGGTCGCTCCCGCCGCCGCGCAGGGCGGTGCGGGCCTCGTCCACCAGGGCCTCGAACCGCATGACGTCGAGCTGGTCGGCGGCGACCGTGACCATGTAGCCGGGCTTGCGCGTCACCACCGGCGCCGGCCCGCCGAGGGCGGTGGCCAGGGCCTTGCGCAGCTCGGACACGTACCCCTGCAAGGTGGCGGTGGCGCCGGGCGTGGGCTCGCCGGCCCACAGGTCGTCGATCAGCCGGTCGGCGGAGACCACGTGGTTGGCCTGGATCAGCAGGAGGGCCAGGACGGCGCGGACCCGGCTGCCCGGCAGGTCGACGGGGCGCCCGCCGACGCTGACGGTCAGCGGCCCCAGCAGGCCGAACTGGACCGGCGGGCGGTCCTCGCTCACGGCGAGGCGGAGCTCCCCAGACTCGGCCAACAGGGCCGATCCTACCGGCGGGTGCGGCCCCACCGGCCCGCGGCGATCCACCGCAGGGCGGGCAGCGACGGGAGGAAGCAGTAGGCCCCGCCGAGGGTGTGCACGAAACGGGGGAGCCCGTGGACCACGACGTCGTCGCCCGCGGCCGTCGTCCACGCCGCCGTGCTCGTCGCCCCGTCGTTGGCGCCCACCAAGGGGTCGTTCGTCCCGGTGATGCGGGGGTCGAGCAGGCCGAGGTTCAGCCAGTCGGCCTGCATGGCCTCGAACTGCGCCGACAGGCTGGCGCACACGAAGTTGCCCAGCAGGCCGCGGGCCACGGGCGGATCCTCGGCGACGGCGGGGTCGTAGGGCGGCCCGAACGGCATGCCCCGGCGTACCAGGGTGCGGACGTCGTTGGTGCCCCGCTGCACGATGTGGGCGTCGCGGGGGTTGGTGCGACGGATGTGCGAGCCGATCGGGCACCGGCGCCCGTCGCCGTCGCCTTCGCGGTAGGCGAAGCGGTTCAGGTCGGCATGATCGAACGCGTCGGCCTCGGCCCGCGTGGGCGCCAGGGTGAGCGGGGCCCCGTTGCGCCACCGCCCGCACACCTTCGCCGCCACCTCTTCGGGGTCGCACCCCAGCCGGTCGCCCTGGGCGTGGAGGAACGCCTCGAAGCCGGCCACGTCCTGGCCGAGCACCCGGAAGGCGTCGAACGTCCCGTTGGCGCCCAGCTCGCCTTCCGGCTCGGGCACCCGCCAGGTGATGCCGGGGAGGAGGGACGGCTGGCCCAGGAGGACGGCGCCGAGCGGCGTGAAGGGCCGGCCCGGGATCTCGGCCTCGTCGTGGACGCCCTCGAAGCGAGGCTGGGAGATCCCGTCCCGGTAGCCGAAGTGGACCCGGCGGGCGGCGTCGGTCCCCGTGAAGGTGGCCCCGTCGAGCGGGCCGCCGGGCAGCGGGGCGAACGCGGCACCGCCCTCCAGGGCGACGACCTGCTCGGAGACGCCGACCACGTCGGCCCGCTGGTGGCCGTGGACGGTGACCAGCGCGTGCACCTGGCCGGCGTCGCCGAGGCCGGCGACCCAGTGCTCCGGGGCGCTGGTCCCCACGTCGCCCAGGCGCCTGGCCCGGGCGCCCATGCCGGCTCGGAACTCGGGCGGGAACGAGCCCAGGCTCCGGGGCGGGAGGCCGAGGGCCCGCAACCCCGCCCAGGTAAACCCGACGTTGAGGCACCAGGGGTAGCCCGCCTCTCGAGGAGAGCGGTCCGCGGCGGTCACGTCCGGGGTGGCCCGGTCCCCGTCGGTCATCGAGCCCAGGGCCCGGCGGGCGGCGGTCGCGTCCACGACCCGCAGCACCAGGTGGCGGACGGTCGGGTAGGCGCGGCCGTAGCCGCGCAGGATGTTGCCCTGCAGTTCGGCCAGGTCGAGGTCCACGGCGCCGACGCCCTACCAGCCGATCGACAAGCCGTCGCGGATCTGGGCCGCGGAGAAGCCCGGGTAGGCGCGGTAGATGCCGAGCTGGACGTTCGGGTTGCGGTGCAGGGCCACGATGGTGTCGCGCGGGATGGTCTCCACGTCGCGGGTCAGCAGGTCGACGG
>DATJHJ010000087.1:0-27021 GCA_035494015.1 Acidimicrobiales bacterium | reverse complement strand
GGCCGTGCTGGCCGTGGCCGCCGCGGTGGGCCGGCAGTTCACCGCCGGTGTGCTGGCCGGGGCCTCGTCGGTCGACGACGACACCCTCGTCGCCGGCCTGGACGAGCTGTGGCGGCGGGGCCTGATCCGGGAGCAGGGGACCGACGCCTACGACTTCGCTCACGGCCGCATCCGTGACGTCGCCTACGACGCCATGCCCCCGGCCGAGCGCCGGCACAACCATCTGCGGATCGCCCTCGCCCTGGCCACCGATCCCGCCGTTCCCCCGGGCGACGTGGCCCGCCACTACGAGCACGCCGGCCGGCCGGAGGAAGCGGTGGCGTGGTACCGCGAAGCGGCGGTGGCCGCCCTGGGGCTGCACGCCAACACCGAGGCCGTCCGGCTCCTGGACCGGGCCCGGGAGCTGGTGACCACCCTGCCTGCGGGCCCCCGACGCCAGGGGGCGGAGTTGGCCGTCCTGTCGGCGTTGCCCACGCCGCTCTCCGTCGTCGAAGGGTTCGCATCGCCCCGGCTGGCGGAGGTGCAGCGGCGGGTGCTCGAGCTGGCCGGCCAGGCGGGTGAGGAGCCCGACTCGCAGCTGCTGCGATCGGTGGTGATGTCCGACCTGTGCCGCCGTGACTTCGATGCCGCCCGGGCGGTCGCCACTCGGCTGCGCCGGTCGGCCTCCGCCGCCGCGGACGGCGTCCTGCTGGTCGAGAGCGAGTACCTGCTCGGGATCGGCGCGTTCTGGGCCGGCGACTTCGAGATGGCCCAGAGCCACTTCGAGACGGTCGACCGCCGGTTCGAGCCCGCCCTGCGGGCCGAGCACCTCCTGCGGTTCGGGCAGGACCCCCAGGTGGTGTGCGTCAGCCGGCTGGCCAACACCTTGTGGTTCCTGGGCCACGTCGACGCCGCCCGCCGGGCGCGGGACCGTGCCGTGGCCATGGCCGAGGAGCTGCGACATCCCTTCAGCCGGGGCGTGGTCTCCATCTTCGCCTGCCTCCTCGCCGTGGACATGGGCGAGCCGGCGACCTACGGGCGGTACCTGGGGGCCATCAGGGACGCCGCCGGGCAGCAGGCGCTGGAGGCGGCGGCCGAGGCGTTCCTGGGCTACGCCGACGTGCTCGACGGCCGGGCCCGGGAGGGCCTCCGGCGCATCCGCACCGCGGTGACGCGGGCGCCCGTCGACCACGCCCCCGCCCAGCAGGCGACCCACTACCGCCTCCTGGTCGCCGCCCACGACGTCGCCGGCGACGCTGAAGGCGGCCTGCGGGCGGCCGAGGAGGCGTTGGGCGCTCGCGGCACGCGCATCTGGCACGGCGAGCACCGCCGGCTGCGGGACCGTTTCCTGGTCGCCCTGGGCGAGGAACGGCAGGCGGAACGCCTCGGGAACGCCCGGTCGCCGAGACTGCGCTCCGAAGCCGATCGACGCCAGGAGGACATGAAGTGACCGCACGGTACGACGCCATTGTGGTAGGGGCCCGCTGCGCCGGGGCTCCCACGGCCATGCTGCTGGCCCAGAAGGGGTACCGGGTGCTGGTGGTCGACCGGGCCTCTTTCCCGAGCGACACGGTTTCGACCCACGTGATCCACGCCCCGGGCGTAGCCGCCCTCCGCCGGTGGGGCCTGCTGGAGAAGGTCGTCGCATCCGGCTGCCCGCCCATCGACACCTACTCGTTCGACTTCGGGCCCTTCACCATCGCCGGCCGACCTCGGCCCCACGACGGGATCTCCGTCGCCTACGCGCCCCGTCGGACGATCCTCGACAAGGTGCTGGTGGATGCGGCAGCCGCCGCCGGCGCCGAGGTGCGGGAGCGGTTCACCGTCGAGGACGTCGTGGTCGACGATGGCGCCGTGGTGGGCATCCGGGGCCACGCCGCGGGAGGCCAGCCCGTCGTCGAGCGGGCCCGGGTCGTCATCGGCGCCGACGGCCGCAACTCCCACGTGGCCGCCGCCGTGCAGCCGGAGCAGTACCACGAAAAGCCCCAGCTGCTGTGGGGCTACTACACGTACTGGAGCGGGTTGCCCGTCGACGGGTTCGAGACGGTGGTCCGCCCGCACCGGGGGTGGGCGGCGGCGCCGACCAACGACGGGTTGACCATGCTGGTCGTCGGCTGGCCCAACGCCGAGGTCGCGGCCTACAAGGCGGACGTGGAGGCCAACTACCTGGCCACCCTGGAGATGGCCCCGGCGTTCGCCGAGCGAGTGCGGGCCGCCACCCGGGAGGACCGCTTCTACGGCGGGGGCGTCCCCAACTTCTTCCGCAAGCCGTTCGGGCCGGGCTGGGCCCTGGTGGGCGATGCCGGCTACACCCGGGACCCGATCACCGCCCAGGGGATCAGCGACGCGTTCCGCGACGCCGAGCTGTGCAGCGCCGCCCTCGACGACAGCCTCGACGGCCGGCGCCCCTTCGACGCGGCCATGGGCGGGTACCAGTCGGCCCGGGACGCCCAGGTCACCGGCATCTACGAGTTCACCACCCAGCTGGCCACCCTCGAGCCCCCGCCGCCCGAGATGCAGCAGCTCCTGGGCGCGGTCCACGGCAATCCCGAGGCCATGGACGCCTTCGCCAGCGTGGCCGCCGGCACCATGCAACCCGAAGCGTTCTTCTCGCCGGAGCACATCGGCCCCGTGATGGGAGCGGCCGCGGCCCGCACGTAGTGCGACGTTCAAGTACCCCGCCGGATCTGCCGATACAGACGACGAGGGCTCTGCGACGTCGATGGGGACATCGACGCTCGCCGGAGGGGGGTGAACGCCACGTCGACATCCGGGCAGTCCGAGCACGACCAGCCGAGGCGGTTCGGGGAGCGGTTCCGCGCCACCCGCGTCCTCCGCCGGGGGCCCGGGGGCCAGACGCTGCGGGGCATCGACCTGGAGACCGACGGCGAGGTGGTCATCCGCACCGTTGCCGGTCCCGACTCGCCCACCGTCCGGGCCCAGCTCGACGACGAGCTGGGCCTGCTCGCCCCCTTGGACGGCACCGGCCTGGTCCGCCCGATGGCCGTCGGTCGCCAGGGTGGCTTCTTCTACTTCGTCACCCCGTACGTCCCCGGGGTCACGTTGGAGCACCACCTGGCGGGCGGCCCCGTTGACGTCGCCGGCGCCCTCGTCGTCGGCCGGCGGGTGCTCGAAGCCCTGACCGAGGCCCACGAGCACGGCTTCGTGCACCGCGACGTGCGCCCGTCGAACGTGGTCGTGCGGGCGGGGGCCGGACCGGTCGAGGAGGCCACCCTGGTCGACTTGGGGGTCGCCCGGCTCCTGCAGGTCGCCGGCTCCGCCCCTGAGTCCCGCCTGCGCACCGCCCGCTACGCGTCGCCCGAGGCGTCCGGCGTGGTCGACCACGAGGTCGACGGCCGCTCGGACCTCTACTCCACCGGTGCGCTCCTGTTCGAGTGCCTGGCCGGCCGCCCGCTGTTCGACGGCGACACGGTGGGCGCGGTCCTGCGCCAGCACGTGACCGAGGCGGTTCCCGGGCTGCGCAGCCTTGGCGTGGCCGTCCCCGGGCCCCTGGACGAGGTCGTGCAGCGGCTGCTGATGAAGGAGCCGGCCGACCGGTACACCTCGGCCGCGGCCGCCCTGGCCGACCTCGACCACATCGCCGCCGCGGTGGCCGCCGGCACGGAGGCGCCCGACGTCGTCGTCGGTGAGGCCGACCCCCGGCGCACCCTGACCCAGCCCGCCTTCGTGGGTCGGGTCGAGGAGCTGGCCACCATCGAAGCCGAGCTCGAGCGGGCCCGCGACGGGCGGGGCGGGCTGGTGCTGGTCGAGGGCGAGTCCGGCGCCGGCAAGACCGAACTGCTCGAGGAGCTGGCCCAGCGCAGCGCCGAGCACGGGGTGTGGGTGGTCCGCGGCCAGGGTGTCGACCACGCGGCCCACCGGCCGTTGCAGGTCCTGGACGGCGTGGTCGACGGCGTCATCACCCGGGCCGACGGCGATCCCGCCTTTGCGGCCGCGGTTCGCGACAACGTCGGGGCCCACCTCGAGGCCCTGGTCGACGCCCTTCCCCGCCTGGCCACCGTGTTTGGTTCGGCCCAGGCCGGCTCGCTCGGGCCCGAGGCCTACGGCGAGGCCCGGTCCCTGCCCGCGGTCACCGCCCTGCTCGACGCCCTGGGCGACGGCCGGACGCCGGCCCTGGTCGTCCTCGACGACTGCCAGTGGGCCGACGAGCTGACCTTGAAGCTGGTCGCCCACTGGGCCGCCCATCGGCCCGAGCGGGGCCACGGCCGGCCCGTCGTGCTGGTGGCCGCCTTCCGCTCGGAAGAGGTCTCCGCCGGCCACCCCCTGCGGCGGGTCGAGCCGTCGGCCCACGTGGTCCTGCCCCCCTTCGCCGGCGACGAGATGCGCCGGGTCCTGGTTTCCATGGCCGGCCCCTTGCCCGACGAGGCGGTCGACGTCGTCGCCCAGCTGTCGGCCGGCAACCCGTTCATGGCCACCGCCGTGCTCCGAGGAATGGTCGAGACCGGGGCCCTGGTGGAGCAGGACGGGGGCTGGCGGGTGGTTCCCGGCCCCATGGCCGACGTCCAGACCAGCCGCCACGCCGCCGCCTTCCTGGCCCGGCGCCTCGAGCTTCTCCCCGCCGCCGCCGGTCGCCTGCTGTCGGTCGGCGCCCTCCTGGGCAAGGAGTTCGACTGGGCCCTGGCCGCCGCCCTGAGCGGGCAGAGCCCCGACGAGGCGGCCACCGCCGTGGCCGAGGCCGTCCGCCGCCACATCCTCTGGGCCGACGGCACCGCCTGCAGCTTCGTCCACGACAAGCTCCGCGAGACCCTGCTCAACCAGTTGAGGGACGAGGACCGCCGGGCCCTGCACCGGGCCGCCGCCCTGGCCTTCGAAGCCGACGCCCAGGACCGGGTCTTCGAGCTGGCCTACCACTTCGACGCCGCCGGCGACGCCGCGCAAGCGCTCCCCTACGCCCTGGCCGCCGCCGACCGGGCCCGCTCCCAGCACGCCCTGGAGGTGGCCGAGCGCCACTACCGCATCGCCGCCCGGGGAGCCCCGGCAGGCGACGAGCGCGCTCGCCGGGCCGTCGAGGAGGGCCTGGGCGACGTGCTCATGCTGCGGGGCAACTACGAGGAGGCCGCCCTCCACCTGGAGGCGGCCGGCGGCCTGGCCGAGGACGTCGCCGATCGCGTCGAGATCGAAGGCAAGCTCGGCGAGCTGGCCTTCAAGCGGGGCGACGTGGCCACGGCCAGCGAGGCGGTGGAGCGGGCCGTGCGCCTGCTGGGCCGGCGCATGCCCCGCCGCCAGCTCGGCTTCCTGGTGTCGGTGCTCGGCGAGATCGTGGTCCAGCTCCTGCACACCGTGCTGCCCCGGTTCTTCGTGGCCCGCCGCCCGGCGGCTGCCGCCGAGGACGACCTGCGGGTCGTGCGCCTCTACAGCCGCCTGGCCTACATCTACTGGTTCCAGCGGGGGCGGGTCCCCTGCCTGTGGGCCCACCTCCGGGAGACGAACCTGGCCGAGCGCTACCCGCCCTCGGCCGAGCTGGCCCAGGCCTACTCGGAGCACGCGCCGGTGATGACCATGGTCCCGTGGTTCTCCCGGGGCCAGGCCTACGCGGAACGGTCGCTCGAGATCCGCACCGAGCTGGGCGACGTCTGGGGCCAGGGCCAGTCGCTCAACTTCATCGGCGTGGTCCACTACGCGGCCGGCCACTTCCAGGAGTGCATCGACCGCTGCCGCCAGGCCGTCGCCCTGCTCGACCGCACCGGCGACTGCTGGGAGGCGAACACGGCCCGGTGGCACATCGCCTTCTCGCTCTACCGCCTGGGGCGCATGGCCGAGGCGGTCGAGGCGGCCCAGCTGGTGCGGCGGGCGGCGGTGGAGATCGGCGACCACCAGGCCGCCGGCATCGCCCTCAGCGCCTGGGCGAAGGCGTCCTCGGGCGGCGTGCCCGGCGACCTCGTCCACTGTGCCCTCGCCGCCCTCGCCGAGGACATCCACACCGGCGCCGAGGTCCTCCAGGCCGAGGCGCTGCGGCTCCTCGGCGACGGCCGGCCCGCGGAGGCCGTCGAGGTGCTCCAGCGGGCGGCGAAGATGGTGGCGGCCAAGGGGCTCAAGCAGGAGTACGTCGCCCCCATCCAGCCCTGGCTGACCACCGCCCTGCGCCAGGCCGCCGAGGCCGAGACCGCCTGGTCCCCCCGGCGCCGGCGGTACCTCCGCAGCGCGGCGCGCGCCGCCCGCCGGGCTCGGCGCATCGCCCGCAGTTACCCGAACAACCGCCCGCACGCCCTGCGGGAGAGCGGGATGCTGGCCGCCATGGCCGGTCGCCCCCGGACCGCTCGCCGCCTCCTCGACGAGAGCCTTCGGGCGGCGGCGGACCACGGCGCCCGCCACGAGCACGCCCAGTCGCTCCTGGCCCGCGGCCTGGTAGGTGTGGACCTCGGCTGGCCGGGCGCCCAAGCTGACGTGACGGTCGCCCGCCGGGCCCTCGCCGACCTTGCGCCCGGAGCTTCGGCGGGCGGCGGGCAGACGACCCAGGTCACGCTGTCGCTGCTGGACCGCTTCGACTCCCTCCTCAGCGTCGGCCAGCAGATCGCCTCCGCCCTCACACCCCCCGCCGTCCACGCCGCGGTCCGGGAGGCGGCGCTGGCCCTGCTGCGGGCCGAGGACTGCTCCGTGCTCGCCATCGACGCCGAGGAAGGCGGCCGCCCAGTCGTCCTGGTCGGGCCGGCGGGCCGAAGCTACGACCCCGCCCTGGTGGCCCGGGCGCTGGCGAGCGGGCGCCCGGTCGTCCAGGAGCGTGCCGCGGACGACCGGGATGCCACCGGTCGCGCCACCGTCGGCGGCCCCGCCCCCGGCACCCAGTCGGCCTTGTGCGCGCCCGTCTACAACCGCGGGCGCGCCGTCGCCTGCCTGTACCTCACCCACGCCCAGGTGGGCGGCCTGTTCGGTCAGGAGGAGATCCGCCTGGCCGAGTTCATCGCCACCCTGGCCGGGACCGCCCTCGAGAACGCCGAGGGCTTCGCCGAGGTCCAGGCCCTCAGCCGGTCCCTGGAGAAGCGAGTCGAGGAGCGCACCACCGAGCTGGCCCACGCCAACCGCCGCCTGACCGAGCGGTCGGAGGCCGTCGCCTTGCTGAAGACCATCGCCGTGGCCGCCAACGAGGCGTCGAACGTGGAGGCGGCCCTGCAGGTTGCCCTCGACGAGGTGTGCCGGCACACGGGCTGGCCGGTGGGCCACGTCTGGCGGGTGGCCGACGACGGCTCGGGCGATGCCCACCCGACTTCGATCTGGCACGTCGACGACCCCCACCGCTACGAGAGCTTCCGGCGGGTGGCGGAGGCGTCCGACGCCGCCGCCGCCGGTTTGCCCCGCCGGGTCGTCGCCACTGGCAAGGCGGTCCGGCTCCCCGACCTCGCCGCCGACCCGGCATACGGCGAGGCGGCGCGGGGCCTGGGAGCCGGCGCCGGGTTCGCCGTCCCCCTGCTTGCCGGATCCGACGTGGTGGGCGTGCTCGAGTTCTTCTCGCCCGACGTCGCCAGCACCGACCGGGCCCTCCTCGACCTGGTGAGCCAGGTGGGCACCGAGCTCGGGCGGGTCGCCGAGCGCAAGATCGCCGAGGACGCCCTCCGCCACAGCGAGGAGCGCACCAGGTCCATCCTCGCCGCGGCCAACGACGCCTTCATCGGCATGGACGAGCGCGGGGTGATCACCGACTGGAACCGCAGCGCCGAGCTGATCTTCGGCTGGGGTGCGGCCGAGGTCGTCGGCCGGCCCCTTGCCGAGACCATCGTCCCGCCGCGCTTCCGCGAGGCCCACCGCGCCGGGCTCGAGCGGTTCCTGCAGACGGGCGACGCGCCGGTGATCGGCCGCCGCGTCGAGCTCACCGCCCTCCACCGTGACGGCCGCGAGTTCCCGGCCGAGCTGTCGATCTGGCACACGGCCACCGGCAAGCGGCATTCGTTCAGCGCCTTCCTGCAGGACATCACCGAGCGCAAGCGCACCGAGCAGGCCCTCGGCGTGGCCCGGGACCAGGCCATGGAGGCGTCACGGCTGAAGTCCCAGTTCCTGGCCACCATGAGCCACGAGATCCGCACCCCGATGAACGGGGTCATCGGCCTCGCCGGACTGCTGCTCGACACCGACCTCAGCCCCCAGCAGCGCCCCTACGCCGAGGGGCTGCGCACTGCCGGCCAGGCGCTGCTGGCCGTGATCAACGACATCCTCGACTTCTCCAAGATCGAGGCCGGGAAACTCGAGCTGGAGGACGTCGACTTCGACCCTCGCCAGCTGGTGGAGGAGGTCGTGGGCCTGCTGGCCGAGCCCGCCCAGGCCAAGGGCGTCGAGCTCGTCGGGTGGTGCGCGGCCGACGTGCCCGAGGCACTGCGAGGAGACCCGACCCGCCTCCGCCAGATCCTGGTCAACCTGACGTCGAACGCGGTCAAGTTCACCGACGAGGGAGAAGTCGTCGTCCGCATGGACCGGGTGGGCGAGGCGACGGGCGACTGGGTCACCGTTTGCCTCGCGGTCGCCGACTCCGGGATCGGCGTCGACCCGGCCGACCACGCCCACATCCTCGAGCCCTTCGCCCAGGCCGACGCCTCGACCACCCGTCGCTTCGGCGGGACCGGGCTCGGCCTCGCCGTCTCCCGGCAGCTGGCCGAGGCCATGGGCGGGGCCATGAGCATGGAGAGCGCGCTGGGGGCCGGCAGCACGTTCCGGGTCACCGTCCCGCTCAGGCGGCAGTGGGACACCGCGGGCCGGCCCGGTCCCTCGCCCCTCCTGGACACCGTTTCCGTCCTGGTGGTCGACGACAACGCCGCCAGCCGAGCGAGCCTGCGGTCGCAGCTGGGGGCGTGGGGAATGCGGCACGAGGCGGTGGCCGATGGCGCGGCGGCGTTGGGCCGGCTCCGGGCTGCCGCCGCCCAGGGCCGCCCCATCGCCGTCGCCCTCGTCGACGCCACCCTCCCCGGGACGGACGCTGTCGAGGTGGCCCGCCGGATCGCCGCCGAGCCGGACCTGGGTGGCACCGCAGTGATCCTCCTCAGCACCCGCCGGGCCCTCGACCCGCACGAAGCGGCCGCCGCCGGCATCCGGGCCGTGGTGCCCAAGCCGGTCCGCCGGGGCGAGCTGCACGAAGCGCTCGTCCACCTCCTGACCCCGGGGGGTGGCGGTGAGGAGCCGGCGGGCGGGCCCCGCCCGGTCGTCGCGGCCGCGGCCCCGGTTGGCCCCGGCGGCGACGACCGGGGCCGCATCCTGGTCGTCGAGGACAACACGACGAACCAGATGGTCGCCACCGGCCAGCTGGCCAAGCTCGGGTTCCGGCCCGAGGTCGTGTCAAACGGTCGCCAAGCCGTCGAGGCGGTGGCCCGGAACGAGTACCTGGCCGTGCTGATGGACTGCAACATGCCGGTCATGGACGGCTACGAAGCCACCCTGGCCATCCGCGCCGCCGAGGGCGACGGTCGCCGGGTCCCGATCGTGGCCATGACCGCGGGGGCGATGGTGGGCGACCGCGACCGTTGCCTGGCCGTGGGCATGGACGACTACGTGTCCAAGCCGGTGCAGCTCGCCGAGCTGGACCGCGCCCTGTCCCGTTGGAGCACCGCTGGTCGTCTGCCGGCGGCCGAGGTGATCGGGGCAGAACAGCTCCAGGCGCTGTGGGCCCTCGACGGTGGCGACGGCTCCTTCCTGGCCACGCTCGTCGAGTCCTTCCTGGAGTCGGCGGGGCGCGCCCTGCCCACCCTCGCCGCCGCCGTGGAGGCCGGCGACGTCGTCGCCCTCGGTCAGGAAGCGCACCGTTTCAAGGGCGAGGCGGCCACCCTGGGCGCCACCGGCTTGGCCGAGCTGTGCCACCAGCTCGAATCCCTCGATTCCCCCTTGGACGTTCGCGCCGCCGAGGGGCTGGTCGAGCGCATCGTGGCCGAGATGGAGCGGGCCCGAGTCATGCTCCGGGCGACATTGGCCGAGGCCGCCGTCGCCCGATAGCCCGGAATGAGTGCGATGCCATCGGCACCGCACCAGCCCGATGCGCGCCAACGGGGTCGCCTGCCGCACGCAGCACCCGTACCCCTCGCGACCTGCCCGTACGCGTACCGGGTGACCAGCCGATCGCCTGGGCTGGGCACGGCCTCCAGCCGGGCCCCGCACGTCGCTGACGGTGGACCAGTCATCGAGGTTAAGGGTTTGTGCCCATCGCCATATCGCGGGGATTGGGCCCGACATTGCCGAACAATCGCCGGGAGCATCTGTGTACGGCTGCCCGGCCCGCCCGTACACATCCGTACGACTGGGTCGTGCGGCCATTTGTGGGTCACAGCCCGGCCGCGCCGCAGCACATGGCCGGTATATCGAGGGTTGAAGTGGCCACCATAGATGCTTGCAATGGCGGTTGGCCCCGGCAAGTATTCGACGCGTCGGCGTGACCGGAGGCCGAGCCCGCTGCCTCCGGAGCACGACAGACACGATGCAAAGGCTGGGGCTGTGGGCTGGGTGCAGAAGAACAGGGTGCTGTCGATCGCCGGAGGGCTTGCCTTCGTGCTCGTCCTCCTCGCCGCCCCTGTCCTCGTGCTGGCCCAGGACGGTCCCAGCGGGTTCCTGGAGATCTGCAAACAGGCCGACGCCCCGTCGGTGACGGGGTCGTTCGTGTTCCTCGTCGCCGGGCGGTCCGTCTCGGTCCCGGTCGGCGCCTGCTCGCCGGCGATCGAGCTGCCCGCGGGCCAAGCCACCGTCACCGAGGTTGAGGTCGAGGGAGTCTCGGTCACCGAGATCCGAACGTCGCCGCCTGAGCGCCTCCTCAGCCGCGACCTCCCGACACGCAGCGCGTTGGTGTCGATCGCCGCCGGGGACATCTCCAGCCAGACGACCCTGACGTTCACCAACCACAGTGACGTCAGCGTCCTGAAGATCTGCAAGGTCGCCGGTTCCGGCGTGGCCGTCGGCTCCACCTTTACCTTTGCCGTGGGGGCGAGTGCGGTACCGGTCACCGCCGGCCCCGCACCCGGCGGCTACTGCACCGTCGCCGGGTCGTTCCCCGTGGCCTCGAACGTGGTCGTGTCGGAAGTAGTGCCTCGCGGCGTCGAGGTCGCCGCGATCAGCGTGGCCCCCGGGTCGCGCCTGGTCGGCACAGCCAACACCGCCGGGGCATCGGTGGTCGTCCGGATCGGCACCGGCGTTACCGAGGCGGTCTTCACCAACCAGGCGTCGCCCCCCACCCCCGTCGCGCCCACGACCACGCTGCCCCTCTCGGGCGTCTCCCCGACCACCCAGCCCCCCTTGGCGGCGACGACGACCGTTCCCCCGGCGGCCGCCTCCCCGACGACCCTGCCCCCTGCGGCCGTTGCGCCGACCACGACGACCACCCGGCCATGCACCTCGGGAGCGTCGACGACGACCGCCCCGACCGGGTCGGCCAGCAGCACGATCCCGTGTACGACGGCCCTGCCGACCACCGTGCCCCCCGGGCTCGCCCCGACGACCACCGTGGGCCCGTCCGGCCTGGTCCCGACGACCGTGCCGCCGGGGGCCGCGGCCACCACGACGACCCTTCCGTGCAGCTCGGGTGCGCCCACCACCGTCCCGTCGCCGACCACCACGACGACGGCCGCGGGGTCCGTGCCCACCACGACCCTCCCCTGCAGCACCCCGCTGCCCACGACCCTGCCCCCGGCCCTGCCCACCACCCTGCCCGTCACCACCGCCCCTCCGGCGGCCACGACGAGCTCCTCCACCAGCGTCCCGGGCTCCGGCCCGGTGCCGGCACCCACCACCACCGTCCCCCCGTCGCCCGTGCTCTTCGGGCCCGGCCCACCGGCCCCCTTCACCCGGCTGACCCAGACGCCCCCGCTCGACACCCGGCTGGCACACACCGGGACCGATCCCCGCGGCTTGCTGTGGGCCGGCCTGGCCCTGCTCGCCCTCGGGGGGGCGTGCGTGGCCATCGGCCGCTGTCGCCGGCCGGTGGCGACCCTTCCCGGCGCCGACGACTTCCCCGCCCTGACCTTCGAGCCGGTCGTGCGACCGGCCGGTCCGGTGCCCTACGACCGGGGACGCACGGTCGGCCAGCGGGTACGCGCCCGCCTGTCCGCATCGCCGTTCGCCCGCACGTCCAGCCCGGCACGAGCCAGCGCACCGGTGAGCCGGGCACGGGCGTCGACGCCGACCGCCGCGCCGGGGGCGAGGCCTGTCGCCACCCCGAGCGCCTGGCACGCGGCCACCAGAGCCCGGTCGTACTCGGCCAGCTCCCGCTGGCGCCTCGCTTCCATCTCGGGCGAGATCACGGGGGCGCTCCGGTACCCGTCCAGCCGGGCGTAGATCGACCGGAGCCGCTGGGTCAGGGATTCGAGGTCGGGGGCGGGGCGGCGGCCTTCGTCCGTTGGGACCGGTGCGGGAGCAGGCACCGGCCGAGGCGCCGGCGGTGGACGGGACGGGATGCTGATCACCCGGCCCGCATCGGCCCGCACCGCCGACGCGCCCGTGGCCGTACCGGGCCCCGTACGGGTACGCGTACGTGTCACGTCACCCGTGCCGGGCCTCGCCGTCGCGGCCGCACGCCCCGGCAGGGCGGTGGTGGCGGCCGCAGGCCCCGGCAGGGCGGGGGTGGCGGCCGCAGGCACGGACGCTGCCGGTTCCCCGGCGGGCCGGTCGGAGCCGGTCGGAAAGCCGCCGTGGGCGGCCAACTGCCGGCGCAGCTCGGCCATCTGCCCCAAGGTGTAGCGAGCCTGGACCTCCATGGCCTGCACCTCGGCCTCGGCCCGCTCCGCCCGCCGTTCCGCCCGGACCATCCGCTCGAACAGTTCCTCGAGGTCGGCCAGCCCGATGGTCACGCACCCGGTCGGCGTGGCGCTCGACCCCTCCGGGTCGGCCCCGGAGGACGGGCGGCGCTGGGGCTGCAGGGCGGCGCGGGCCAGGACGTCCTCCAGCTTGACCTCCACCCGGGGCAGATCGGTGCCCGTGGTGATTTTGCGCTCGGCGACGAAGCCCATGCGCCGCCATTTGCGTATGGCGCTGACCGAGAAACCCGTACGGGCGGCGGCGTCACCTTGCAGGACCCATGTGCCCCCCGTCGCCGGGAGCGCGGGTTCGGCCGGCGGACCGGCAGGAGCCGTCTCCTCCTCGAGGAACGGGGGGACATCGATACTCGACGACATCTATTTTCGCCTAGCCGGCCTCGGACGCCGGGGACCAGTCGTAGACCCGGAAGCGAGCGGTGTCCGCTTCGGACCGTGACGGGAGGGAGCGGGCTGGCGCAGGGGTGCCGTCCCCCGGTGGGACAGGGGCCACGGCCGGCGCGACGGCCGCCCCGGGCAGGCCGAGGACCGCCCGAGCCTCGACGAGGCTCCGCTCCACGACGTCGTAGGCGTCGAGCAGGCGACCATGGTGTTTCTCGAGCACTTTGATGCGCTGGCGCAGCGTGGCCGCCTGGCCTTCGAGCTCGCCAAGGACCTGGTCCCGCCGTCGATGGGCGTCGGCGAGGATCTCGGCGGCCTGGGCGTCGGCGGCCGCGACCCTGGCCGCGGCATCACTGGCGGATTGGCGTAGAAAGGCTGCGGCCTGGGACTCCGCCTGGCGGAGAATAGTAGCTGCCGATTCCTCGGCTTTCTGCCGTATGAGCCCCTCCGACTTCCTCGCTCGACGGACAATCTCAGAGGCCACCCCCTGGGCCGACTCCAGCGCCCGCGACATCCGCTTGGGCAACTCGGCTACCAGCTCGTCGTCGCTCAGCCCGCCCGCCTCGGCCAGGCGCCGCTCGACGACGCGCACTCGGGCGGCCAGCTTCTTGTTGGCGGCCGCCAATGCGTTGGCGTGGGCGGTGGCCTCCTTCAGCCGCTCCCACAGCTCGTCCGGCTCTTCAAGTCCGGTGAGTTCAGCGCGTGGCCGATTGGCCCCGAAGACAGCAGGCAAGGTGGCTCCCCAGCAAACCTCAGCTTGTACACAAGTTTTTCAACACCTTTGCCGGCGAAACCGCCGTACATCGGGTCGCATTCGGATGATAACCACATTTTCGGCGCGCCGGAACCCTCCGGGTCGCGATATCGCGCATTGCCTTGGCCAGCGGGCCGGCCGGCGATCAGCGATGCGTCAGGTAGGCGTCGCGCAGGACGTGGGTCTCGAGCTCCATCTCCTCCAGGCGATGCTTGACCACGTCGCCGATGCTGACGATCCCGGACAGCGTGCCCGCCTCGAGCACGGGCAGGTGGCGCTGTCGGGTGCGCGTCATCTGGTCCATGACGAACGCCAGGGAGTCGTCCGGTCCGCAGGTCGGGACGTTGCGGGACATGATCGCCACCACGCTCATCTCGAGCAGATCGGCGCCGTGCCGGGCCAGGCCGCGCACGAGGTCGCGCTCCGAAAGCACCCCCTCGACCCGCTCGCCGTCGCGGCACACCACCAGGGCGCCGACGTTCTGCATCCGCATCCGGTGCACCGCCATTTGCACCTTGGCGTCCGGGCGGATGGTCTCCACCGCGTGGCCCTTGGCCCGAAGGATGGCCTCGACTCTCATGCCGCCACCCGGCCGGCGATGATCGTGGTTGTGGGGAGTTCGAACGTGCGCTCGACGCGATGGGGCAGATCCTGGCGGAGCCATCGGGACACGCCCGGCGGCAACGTCGACAGGATGATCTCGTCGAACGGCGGGGCGTGCAGGATGGCGTCGCGGATGGCGTCGATGGGGCGCCCGTCCCCCACTTCGCCCTCCACCTCCGCGGCGACGGCCCGGAAGCGCTCCAGGGCGACCTGCAACCGCTCGGCGGCGATCATGCGCTCGCGGCCCTCCGTCCACCCGGCCGGGCCCGGCAGATGGCTGGCCGGGACGACGAGGTGGAACTGGCACGGGCCTGCGGCGAGGCACTCGCGCACCTTGGCCAGCAGGGGCTCACCCAGGAGCGTCTTGTTGGCCACGATCAGGTAGCGGCGCATACAGACTCCTCTCCTCTACTGAATCGTACGCCCGACCCCGCCGGTAATACAGCGGATGTTTGGCCCCCGGTCGGCGTACGCTGCGGCCATGAAGCGCGTCAGCCACCTCTGACGCAGGGCGGTCCTCCGCGGGCTCCCGCTCGCCGGCCGGGCACCCGTCGCCGCCCTGGCCGCCGTGCTGCTCGTCCGGCTTCTCGACGAGCTGGCCGTCTTCCTCCCCGCGGGCACGCTGGAGTCCTTCCGGGCCGACCTGGGCCTGACCTATGCCCAGGCGGGCGCGGTGCTGGCGGCCATCGCCCCGGGCGCGATGATCGGTGCCGTCTTCGCCGCCGCCGCCGACCGCTACAGCCGGCGGGTCATCGCCGCCGGCGGCGCCTTCGGGTTCGCCGCCGCCCTGGCCCTGTTCGCCGCCGGCGCCGGCTTCCCGGTGCTGGCCGCCGCCGCCTTCGGGATGGGCATGGCCTCGACCGCCATGGTCGACGCCGCCGAGGTCGCCCTGGTCGACCTGGCGGGCGACGACCTCCGGCGCTACCTGGCCCGCGGCAACCTCCTGGCCACGATCGGCGACCTGCTGGGGCCGGCCCTGATCGCCGGCGTCGCCCTGACCGGGCTGTCCTGGCGGGGGGTGTTCGCCACCGGCGCCGGGCTGATGGGCCTCTACGGCGCCGTCCTGGCCGTGACGCCCCTCCCGCCGCCGCTCGCCGTTGCCGACGGGGACGGCGACGGCGAGGGCGACCTGGATGGCCACGGCGTCGGCGCGGTGATCCGCGACCCGGCGGTTTGGGCCCTGGGCCTGCTCGGACTGGCGATGGGCCCCTTCGACGAGACCCTGATCGGCTTCGTCATCGCCCTCTTGGAGCACGACCGCGGCGTCTCGCCCGCGGTAGCGAGCGCAGTGGCGTTCACCGGACTGGGCGGCGGTCTGCTGTCGTTCACCATCCTGGCCCGCCGCTTGGAGGATGTCGACGACGGGCGCGTACTGCTGCTGGCGGTGTGGGCCATGACCGCGGGCGCGGTGGCCATGGTGGTGTGCCCGGTCCTGCCGGTGGTGGCCGCCGCCGCGTTCGCCGAGTCGGTGGGGCTCAACCTGGGATGGCTGGCGGTACAGCACCGGTCGCTCACCCTCCGGCCCGGCCACGTCGGGCGGACCAAGGCCGTCCTCAGCGTGATCGAGTTCAGCGGGTTCTGGATACCGATCGGCATCGGCGCCGTCGCCGACCGCGCCGGTCTGCGAACGGCCCTGGGCGCGTTCGTGGTCCTGGGTCTGGTCATGGTGGCCCTCGCCAGTGGTGACCAGCGCAGGGCAGCGACCCGCGGCCGACCTCCTTCTCCCGGTTCCATCGGCCGGCGGAGTTCGGCAGACTGTCCTCCGTGACCGAGTCTCCCGGGGACGTGCTGCGGGAGTTCGACCAGTTCCTGTGCGACGCCATCGCCGCCTTCAGCTTCGCTCGCCTCGGCCTCCGATCGGTGGCGGAGACGACGGCGGCGCTGCCCGCCATGGCCCAGAACCCCGATCCGATGCACTACATCGGCGTGGGTGACCCAACCTCGCCCGAGTCCTTCTGGGCCTGGCGGCGCTCCGAGTTGCTGTGGCAGGTGGCCCCGGACGGCCCGGCCGAGACCTACCTGAGCCAGCAGTGGATCGCCTACGCCTACGACGGCTGGCAGGAGGTCTACCGGCCCCGGCTCGCCGCCGCCCACGGCTGCGCAAAGGCCGACCTCCGCTACCCCGTGCTCGGCGACCTCCGACATCTGCGCAACGACGTCGTGCACCACCGGGGCGTGGCCACCACCCACAACACCGGGCGGTGCTCGGTGCTGAGCCACTGGTTCAAAGCGGGCGACGTCATCCGCCTGCGCGACGAGCACTTCGTCGAGTTCCGGTCCCTACTGCCCTGGGACCGCATGGCCACCGCCCCCCGCCGAAGCGGCGGCGCTCGGGACGGTCAGCGCTGACGAGGAGGACGAATCACCCGGCGAGGGCGGCGCGGACGAGGTCGAGTAGCTCGTCGTCGCCGAGGGCCTCGGCGTCAGTCGGCCGGAGGCGGATGGTGCCCTTGCTCGTGACCAACTCGGGATGGCGGGCCGCGAACCCGCCCTCGCCGCCCTGCTTCCAGCCGTACAACGACAACCCGTGCGTCCACACGCCCACGTAGAGCCTGCTGCTGCCGACGCGGTAGGTCGGGATCTTGTACGAGATGCCTACCGACGCGTCCGGGTGGGCCTGCATGATCAGGGCGTGCACCCGGTCGAACAGGGGTCGGTGCTCGGGGGGGATGGCTTCGACATAGGCCCGCACTGGGTCCCCCATCCCGACATCATTGCCGGCCAACGCGGACCCCCCGGATGGTTGGCGCCGTACAGCCAGCCCCTCCGGTCCACGCGGGAGGGCTGGCTCGCTCGGCGGCCGGCGCGTGCCTAGGGCGTCAGGCAGTCGCCGAGGAAGGTCGACGTGCCCACCAGGATGCTCCGCAGCTCCCCGCCGGTGAGGTGGCCCTCCCGGTACTCGTGCAGTGCCTCGGTGATGATCGACTGTGCGGCCACGAAGCAGAGGACCGGATCCGTGGTGTTCGTGGTCGTCGTGGTGGTCGTGTCGGCATGGGCCGTGCCGACGAACGGCGCGGCGCCCAGCAGCAACGTGGCCGACAACGTCAGCCCGGCAATCTTCCGTCGCATGTCTCTTTCCCCCCGGTTAGCAGTGCGAGCGCGGGACTATATCGTGCCCCCGGTCGTCCAGGCCGGGATGCCCCGTCACGGAAATCCCGGTCACGGACGGGCCTGATGGGGAACGCTCCCAGCGTGCGCCACGCCACCCTCATGGACCAACGGGGCCTCTACCGCGAGTTGTACGAGAACCCGGCGCGGGCGTACGGGTGACGGGGGTCAGGGGCGGAGCACCGCGGCGGCCACGGCCAGCACCGACCTGACGCCCGCCCATGCCTCTTCCCTGGTCACGTCGTCGGCCCCGTGGGCCGCGGCATTGCCGAGGGCACGAACGGCTCGGGCGTCGGGTGCGAGCGCGGCGGGAAGGTGTCCCGCCTGGAGCAGCCACCCGAGCTTCTGGTTGAGCGTCGCCATCTCACGGGGCACGCGCCGGAGCACGGCCACCTGCTCGGCGGCGCGCCGGGCCAGGAGACCTGCCGCCCGGTAGGCCCCCACGTTGCAGCACGCCGCCGCCTCGAGAAGGTCGTCGGCGACCGGCCGTGGGAGCCCGACGACGTCCGCCGCTGTTATCGGTGGCTCGATGGTGGTCAGGGTCTCCTCGACCTACGGCTCGACGGTCTCCCCGCCCCACTCCTCGGGGGCGACGTCGGCGAGGGTCTCGGTGAAGGTCCAGTGGTGGCCGCCGATGTCCCGGACGCTGTACTGGCGCTCGCCGTACGGCATGTCGGTCGGCTCCATCATGATCGTCGCCCCATGCGCCCGGGCCTGTTCGCAGTGGGCGCGGGCATCCTCGACCCGGACCATCACCGAGTGCGTCACCGTCACCGAGTCGGGATCCGGCGCACGACGATGGCCGTGTTCGTCACCGACGATCACGGCACCGTCGCCGAACCGGAGCTGGGCCCGGTGGTTCTCGCCGATGCGCACCCGTTCCACGAACCCGAACGCCTCGCGGAGCCAGGCCACCGCGGCCCGGACGTCCGGGTACACGAGGACCGGGATCACCGTGGCCTCGGGCACCGACCGGTTCGTCCTCATCTGCTTTGCCCGCTCAGCGGACCACGCCGCCGGCGAGCGTCCCGACGGCAAGTTCGAGCGTGCCGAGGGCGACGACGAGGACCACGACGGTCAGCACGATGACGGTCGCGTTGTGACCGAGGGTGCGGCGGTCGGGCCACACCATCTTGCGAACCTCGCGCCCGCACTGGTGGAGGAACTCGACGATCCCCGGCCGCCGCACCGTCGCCGAGGCGAAGGGCCGCGACGGACGGCCTCCGGGACCGTCCATCCAACCGGTCGTCGGCGGGGCTGGCGGCCTCGGCGGCGACGGTGGCAGGCGGGCTCCGGCAGGCAGCGGCTCCACGCCCCATTGTCGCACGGGTCGGTCAGGACAGGCGCTCGAGGAAGGCGGTGGCGGCGGCGCGGCCGTTCTCGAACAGGCGGAGCCGGGCGGTGTTGTCGACGTCGAACTGGGTGGACGGGACGGCCGATGTGTCGACCTGGATGGTCCGCCGGCCCGCGGTATCCGCGCCGAACGACGAGCGGTACCAGTCGCCGGTCATCGTCGCCAGGCAACGGACGCCCAAGCCCAGCGCGGTGCGTACCGCCTTGTCTTCACCGTGCGACGGCGATGTGCTGACCTTCACGCCCCACGTCGGCCAGCGCGCCGGCCGGCCGTCGGTGCGGTCGAAGACGGTGATCGGGTAGTTCGAGAGCATGCCGCCGTCGACCCATGTCGCAGCACCGTGGTCGGTCTCCACGTGGACCGGACGGAAGAAGAACGGAATCGACATCGAGGCCCGCACCGCGTCCGCGACGAGCTGCGTGTCCGCGTCGAGCCCGTAGAGCGGGTAGTCCCAGGGGAGGCGGACCAGCACCTTGTGGGTGAGGTCGGCCACATGGACGACGAGCGAGTACCGCTGATGCTCGGCCAGGGAGGATCCGGGGTCGTCGTCTATCCGCAGGTCGCCGAAGGTCCGCACGCCGACCTCCTCGAGTGCGGGGCAGAGGAACTCGTAGAGGTAGTCGCCCGAGTGCATGCCACCCTGGCGCAGCAGGTCGACCGCACCCGAAACCGGGCCCAGTACCCGCCCCGGCCACCGCCAGGCCAGGAACCGGGAGTTGTCGACCCGCAGCGACACGTCGAGCATCCCGCCCAGGTCCCGCCCGGCCTTCTGGTAGGCGGCGATCCCGGCGGCGATGATGGCGCCGCCGCTCGTCCCCGCCACTCGGGGGAAGGTGTAGCCGGCCTCGGCCAGCACGGTCACCGCCCCGAGCAGGGCGATGTTCTTGACACCGCCGCCCTCCAGCACCAGATCGACCTTCTTCGCCCGCTCAGGCACGGAGGTTCCCCCTCTGGATCGACG
The DNA here is from genome assembly GCA_035494015.1 of Acidimicrobiales bacterium. Classification (GTDB taxonomy): domain Bacteria; phylum Actinomycetota; class Acidimicrobiia; order Acidimicrobiales; family AC-14; genus CADCTB01. Next base: position 7,153 of record DATJHJ010000087.1, on the reverse strand, counting down.
CGTGCAGCCCAGTTTCGAAGGATACGGGTCAGTACGAACCGCTGGTCCCCGTAAGGGTGTGCGTGCGGGTGTCCCAGGTCAGGCAGCTCCAGCTCCGGCTGTCGGAGTCCACCGAGCAGGACTGGGTGACGACGCAACCTTGCGCAGAGTTCCACTCGACGCAGCCCGATGACCGCTGGATAAGGGCGGAAGCCGGTCCCACGCCGATGCCGAAGGCCGCGGCCGCCAGTGACCCGGCGACGACGAACTGACGTGCACGCTTCTTCATCCCCTTGTTCCCCTGCCTCCGTCCGATAGCCATGACAGTTCCTTTCGGTGGTTGCTGCCGCCGGAGCCTCCGGCTGTACCCATCGTCGACGGCACCACTTGCCAAGGCCTTGCCGGGCGCTTGCCCAATGAAATGGGGCCTCCTGGCCGGGCCGCTACCGGCTAACGGCTCAGAAGATGCCGAGCAGGGCGCCGACTGAGCGCAGGGCGTGGCCGCCGGCCTCCTCGGCGATGTCGAGCGCCTTCGGCACGTCCAGGTCGTCGACGAGGGCGTCGACGGCCGCCTTCTCGCTGGCTTCGGCGATGATCGGCGTGCCCGCCCGTGACCACAGCCGGTCGAGCCGAGTTGCGGCGGCGGTGAGCGCCTCCTCGCTGTAGTCCCACGAGTCGGCCCAGGGCCGGTCGATCAGGAGGAGCCGGATCGCTCCGGGGGGCCAGTTGTCGTCGAGCAGGTCGTGGACCAGTACGAGGTTGCCGGTGGACTTGGCCATCTTCTGGCCGCCCACGGTCACCGTGCCGGCGTGGAGCCAGGAACGGGCGAACGGGCGCACGCCGGTGGCGGCCTCGGCCTGGGCCGCCTCGAAGGCGTGGTGCGGGAACGCCAGGTCGGCCCCGCCGCCGTGGACATCGATGCCCGAGCCGAGCGTGGCCAGCGCCATCGCCGCGCACTCGGAGTGCCAACCCGGGCGACCGGGCCCCCACGGGCTCGGCCACGTCGGCTCCCCCTCGGCCGAGCGCTGCCACACCGGGGCGTCGAGCGGGTCGTCCTTCAGCGGATCGTCGGCCGCGCCCCCGTGATCGGCGAGGAGCCCCAGCGCCGTCTCGCGGTCCAAGCCCGCTCGATCGGCGACCGCGGCGCCACGCTGGTACACCGCCCCGTCGCGCTGGTAGGCCACGCCCTCGGCGAGCAGTGCCTCGGCCAAGGCGATGACCTCGTCGACGTAGACGTGGGCCTGGGGTTCGAAGGTCGGCTGGCCGACCCGGAGCTGACGCATGTCGTCCTCGAACCGGTAGGTCTGCCGCGCCGCCAGCATGCGCCAGTCGTCGTGCAGGCGACGGGCCTGCTCCAGCATGTCGTCGTCGACATCGGTGATGTTGCGGCACACCTCGACCTCCGTGCCGGTGTGGCGCAGCAACCGGGCGAGCACGTCGATCCAAACGAACGTCGACGCGTGCCCCAGATGGGTGGTGCCATACGGGGTGATGCCGCAGACGTAGATGCGGGCCGTGCCGATGATGGGAACCGCCCGGTGGTTGAGCCGCAACGTCATGCCGCCAGCGTACGCGGCCACCGGTAGAGTCGGACCGGTCAAGGGAGATCGACCGGCGTGACCGCAGCCGAGGACATGGCCCAGCTCGCCCGGCCGGTCCGGGTCCGCCTGGTCGGCCCCCTTCGCGTGTACGTCGACGGTCGGCGGGTGGCCGATCCACCGGTCGGACGGGCCGCCACCCTGCTGGCCCTGCTGGCCGTCGACGCCGGCCACCTGGTGCCCATCGACCGCATCATTGACGACCTGTGGCCCGCCGGTCCGCCGGCCAAGCCCAAGGAGAACGTGGCCTCGTTGGTCAGCCGGCTCCGGCGGATCGTTGGTCGCGACCGCATCGAGGGCAGCCGCGCGGGTTACCGCCTGGTCCTGTCGGACGGGGTGAGGATCGACCTCCGCGACGCCGAGGCCGCGGTGGTCGAGGCCGAGGCGCAGCTGGCGTCGGAGGCCTTTGCCGCCGCCTGCACCGCCGCCCGCGAGGGCCTCGCCATCCTCGATGCCGGGGAGCTCCTCGAGGATGACCCCTACGCGCAGTGGGCCGAAGCTCCCCGCCGGCGGGCCGAGACGCTCCAGCGCCGGGCCCGTCGCGTCTTGTGGACGGCCGCACTGGAAATGGACGACCCTCGATCTGCGGCCGAGGCCGCGGCGGCGGCGGTCGAAAGCGATCCCTTCGACGAGGAGGCCCACCGCGCCCTCATGCGCGCCGACCACCGCCGGGGGGACCGCGGGGCGGCGCTGGTCGACTACAAGCGCCTGGAGCGGTACCTGCGGGACGAGATGCAGGCGGCGCCGGCCCGCGAGACGACCGCCCTCTACGAGGCCATCGTGGCCGGCCGGCCGGAGCCGGCGAACGTGGACAGGCACGGGGCGGGCACTGGCGTACGCCCGTCGCCACTGATCGGCCGGGAGGCGGAGCTGGCCGAGCTGCGCCGAGCGTGGAGCGACGCGGTGGCCGGCACCAGTGCCCTGGTGTTCCTCTGTGGGCCACCGGGATCGGGGAAGTCGCGGTTGGCGGCGGAGGTCGTCACCATGGCCGAGAACCTGGGTGGCGTGGGCCTGCGGGCCCGGTGCAACGAAGCCGAGCGGTCGCTGTTCCTCCAGCCCATCCTCGAGGCCTTGCGCGGGTTCCTCGAGACAGCCCCCGACGACGTTCTTCACCGGCTCGCCGGGAACTGGGCGCCCACCGTCGCAGAGCTGCTCCCCGGTCTGCGGAGCCGCCTGGGCGAGGCGGGCTACCAGCGGACGGGACCCGAGCTCGAGCATCGCCGGTCGCTGGAGGCGGTGACGGAAGTCGTGGCCCGCCTGTCGCAGCACCGGCCGGCGTTGCTGGTGATCGAGGACATCGAGCACGCCGGTGCCTCGACGCTCGAAGCCCTGCGCTTCATGGCCGGGCGGCTCCACGCCGAGCGCCTGCTCATCGTCGTGACCGTCCGCCCCGAGGAGGGCCGGGAAGCCATCGAGACCCTGGAGCACCCGGGGCGGGAGATCGTCCTGCAGCCGTTCTCGGAGGCGGAGATGGACCAGCTGGCGGCAGCCATGGGGGTCGGGGGCCTCGGCCGAATGGTCCATCAGCTCACCGGCGGCGACGTGCTCTTCTCCGTGGAAGCCTTCCGGCTGGCTGCCGGCAGTGATCGCTCCGCTGATGCGGTGGAGGTAGCCCGGTCGTTGGCGGACGTCGTCACCCACCGGGCGCACAACGTCGGCGCCGAGGTCGAGGAGTTCCTGCGCATTGCCGCAGTCGCCGGCAACGTGTTCGACCTGGATCTGGTGGGCCGCATCCAGGGGGCCGACCCCGAGCAGGCCGAGCGGACGGCCGAGCGGGCCATCGACGCCGGCCTGCTGACCTCGAAAGGCCGCCAGCTGGCGTTCGCCAACCGAGTCATCCACGAAGTTCTCTACGAGGGCACGCCCCCCGCGGTGCGGGTCAGCCGCCACCGCCGGATCGCCGAACTGGTGGCCGACCGGCCTGAGCTGGCGGCCGTCCACCACGAAGCCGCCGGCGACTGGGCGGAGGCGCGCCGAGCGTGGGCGACTGCGGCCGAGGGGGCCCAGCGCCGCTTTGCCAACCGCGATGCCGAACGGCTCTTCAGCGCCGCGGTGAACGGGGCCGAGCGAGCGGGCGACGAGGCCGTGCTCGCCGAGGTGCTGCTGCGCCGGGGCCAGGTTCGAGAGGAGCTCGGGGACTATGCCGGCGCCCGGAGCGACCATCAGCGGGCACTCGCCCTGGCCCAGGGGGTCAACGACGCCCCGCTCGAGGCCCTGGCCCTCGAACGGCTTGGCTGGACGGCGTACTACGGCCGGGATGTCGAGAGCGCGGTCGACTTCGCCGCCCAGGCCACCGCGCTCGCCGAGGCGGCTGCGGCGGCGCCGGCCGCCCGCCCCAGCGCCCTCGTCCTGGTCGGCCGGGTCCGGCACTGGGCGGGCGACATGGAGTCGGCCGCCGCCGCCTACGAGGAGGCCCTGGCCGACGGGGCCGAGCCCTCGACGGTGGCATCGGCGTTGAGTTGCCTCGGCGCCCTGCTCGAACACGGCGACCGCTTCGACGAGGCACGCGACGTCCTCACCCGGGCCACGGCCGTGTGCCAGGAAACCGGTTCGTTCCGGGCCCTGTTGCGGACCCTGTTCTTCGCCGGCCTGGCCCGGGCCAACCTCGGCGACCTCGTCGGCGCCCTGCGGGTGCTCGAGCGCAAACGCGCCCTGCTCGACCGCTACGAGGTCCGCTTCTACCGGGCGCGCACGGCCACGACCCTGTCCTGGGTGTGGAGGGAGCTCGGCGACATGGCGCGGGCCGAGGACCTCGCCGCCACCGCCATCGAGCAGTCGCGGGAGGTCTCGGCCGGCTCGCTGCAGACCGAGCAGGAGCTTCACGCCCTCCTGGCCTTCGCCGAATGCCGCCTGGTCGCCGGTGACCCCGCGGCCGCGGCGCCCTACGTGGAGGAGGCCGCCGAGCTGCTGCGCATCTGGATGCCGTTCCGGTGGCGTGGCGAACTACGCCTGGAGGATATGGCAAGCCGTCTTGAGCCGGCCCGAGCGGAACGGCTTCTCGAGCTCGCCCGCGAGCGTGGGTCGCGGAAGTACGAGGCGCTGGCCCTCGGCCGCCTCGGCCGGTCGGTGGAGGCGGCATCGGTAGCCGCGCGCACGGGGTCGGCTCTGCTCGTCGCCGAAGTGGCGCCCGCTCCCCAGTCCCGGGCCGCCGTCCAGCAGATCGCCGCCGGCCTGCCCCGCGAGATGCGTTCGCGCTTCCTCACGCACGGGCGGCTGAGCGCGCCCCTGGGGACGTAGCTCGAGCCGTCGGCGCCGTTACAGGGGGCGAAGGCGGACCCAGAGGGCCCGGGCGAGCTTGGTCCCGAGGTTCTCCCACCGGTGCGGACGGTCGGTGCGGAAATGGAGGGCGTCGCCCGGGCCAAGCCGGTAGTCGATGCCGTCGACCTCGAACGCCAGGGTGCCGTCGAGCATGAACAGCAGCTCCTCGCCCTGGTGCTGCATGAGCCCGGGCCCGCTCCCGGCGCCGGCGTCGACGGTGGTGACTTCGGCGTCGAGGAAGAACCGGGCGTAGGAGCCGGAGATGGACTGGGCCTCGACCCCGGCGTGGGGCGTGTACGCCGCACCACGCTGGGGCGCCGCGGTAAAGGCCACGGGGCCCGCACCATCGGCTTCCTCGTCGACGAAGTAACCGACCGGTCGGTCGAAGGCGTCGGCCAGTTTGAGCAACGTGGTGATGGTCGGCACCATGCCGTTGCGCTCGATCTTGTGGATGGCCGCGGCCGAGACGCCGGCCCGCTCGGCCAGCTGCTGCAACGACAGGCTCTGCTGGAGCCGCAGCTCACGGAGGCGTGGTCCGATCGACCCGACGATGCGATCGACAGGACTTCCGGTAGGAGCCAGATCGGTCATGTTCGTGTCGCCTCTCCTTGACAAGCACAGGAACGGATATTCAGTATAGTAAACGGACGTACATCTATCGTCCATGCCGACCGACTGCGAGGAGGAGGTGGACACGGTGAAGATCGTCGTCGTCGGTGGTGGTGCCGCCGGCATCGGTGCCGCGGGAGCAGCCAAGGGCACGGACAAGACCGCCGACGTCGTCGTGTACACCGAGTACGAGGACGCCGCCTACAGCCCGTGCGGCATCCCCTACGTGCACGGCAAGGAGATTTCCGACTTCCAGTCGCTGTTCCTCGCCACCAAGGAGTCGTACCGGGAGTCCGGGATCGATATCCACTACGAGACTGCCGTCACCGGGCTCGACGTCGGCAAGCGGACGGTCACGATCGCCGGCGAGGGCGACGTCTCCTGGGACCGCCTGGTCCTCGGCACCGGCTTCAACTACGCCGACCCCGGCGTGCCCGGCACCGACCTCGCCGGCCTCTACTACGTCAAGAACATCCGCGAGGCCATCGAGTGGGACAAGGTCCTCGACAACACCAAGGTGGCCGTCGTCGTGGAGGCGTCGCCCCTCGGGCTCGAGATGGTGACCGCCCTGGCCCATCGCGGCATCGAGACCCACCTCGTCGACCACCACCCGTGGGCGCTCGCCGAGGCCACCGATCCCGACATCGCCGCGCCGGTGGAGGAGTCCTGGGCCGAGATGGGCGTGAAGATGCACTTCAACACCAAGCTGGAGGCCTTCGTCGGCGACGGCGCCGGCAAGGTGCGGGCGGTGCGGACGGATCAGGGCGAGCTACCGGCCGACCTCGTCGTCGTGTGTACGAAGAAGCGCCCGAACACGGCCCTCGCCGCCGGCGCCGGGCTGAAGATCGGCTCCACCGGCGGCATCGTGGTCGATGAGCGGATGGCGACGTCCGCCCCCGGGATCTTCGCCGCCGGCGACTGCATCGAGATCCCCCACGGCGTGAGCAACGTTCCCATCCAGGGGCTGTCGGGCAGCCACGCCTACGCCCAGGGCAAGGTCGCCGGCACCAACGCCGCCGGTGGGAAGCGGGCCTACCAGCCGGTGTACGTTCCCTGGGGCATGGTGGCCGGCAAGTGGATGATCGGCGGCGTGTCGTTCGGCGAGACGCTGGCCACCGCCCTCGGCATCCCCTTCGTGCTCGGTCAGGCCACCGGGATCTCCCGGGCCCGCTACTACCCCGGCGTGAAGAAGGTGAAGGTCAAGCTGCTGGCCGAGCCGGGCACATTGAAGCTGATCGGGGCCCAGATGGTGGGCCAGGAGGGCATCAAGGAGCGGGCCGACTTCCTCGCCATGTGCGTGAAGACCGGCATCACGCTTACCGACCTGGCCTACATGGAGAACGTGTACTCGCCGCCGATCGGCGCCCTCAACGAGCCCATCGCCGTGGCTGCCCAGAACGGCCTGAACTCCTTGAAGTCCTGACGTGGCCTCCTCGTTCCCGCGCTGGCTGCGTGAGAACTCAGAGCACTACCTGATGATCGACGCCCAGCGCCGGATGGCCGCCAAGTACGGTCGCCCCGCACCGCCGAAGCCGAAGCGCTTGGCCGAGCGGTTCTGGCTGGACGTGTTCGCCCCCGTCTACCGGCTCCTGCCCTGGAAGCTGCGGAGTTTCACCATGCAGCTGATGCCCGGCAGCCACCGCCAGCAATGGAGCCGGCCGGCGGAGCGAGGGGTTCCGGCCATCGGCCCGGAGGGCCCGAGCGGCCCT
>DATJHJ010000086.1:0-11003 GCA_035494015.1 Acidimicrobiales bacterium | reverse complement strand
GACTCCCGGATGCGACCTCGACCCTGCTCGCCCGGCGGGTACGGCCGCCGCTCGATCGGGCACTTCATCGTGTCGCACTTGGGGCCCTTGAGGAAGAGCTTCATCTTCTCCCGCCGGCACAGGCGGCAGACGGGACCGGTGTAACGAGCCATCAGACACGCCTCCGCTTGGGGGGACGGCAACCGTTGTGGGGGATGGGGGTGAGGTCCTTGATGCCGGAGACCTCGATGCCGGTCTGCTGGATGGAGCGGATGGCGGTCTCGCGGCCCGAGCCGGGGCCCTTCACCAGGACGTCGACCTTGCGGACGCCGTGCTCCATGGCCCGGCGGGCGCACGCCTCGGCCGCCAGCTGGGCGGCGAAGGGGGTGGACTTGCGGGAACCCTTGAAGCCGACGTTGCCGGCCGACGCCCAGGCCAGGACGTTGCCTTCCATGTCGCTGATCGAGATGATCGTGTTGTTGAACGAGCTCTTGATGTGCGCCACCCCGTAGGTGACGTTCTTGCGCTCGCGCTTCTTCGGGCGCCTGCCTCCCGGCTTGGGCTTCGGCATTACTTGCGAACCTTCTTCTTTCCGGCGACGGTCTTCTTGGGACCCTTGCGAGTACGGGCGTTGGTGTGGGTCCGCTGGCCCCGGACGGGCAGGCCGCGACGGTGGCGGATGCCCTGGTAGCAGCCGATCTCGATCTTGCGCTTGATGTCCTGGGCCACGTCGCGGCGCAGGTCACCTTCGACCTTGAGGTTGGCGTCGATGTAGGCCCGGAGCTGGGCCACCTCCTCCTCGGTCAGGTCGCGCACGCGGGTGCCCGGGTCAATGCCGGTGGCAGCGCAGACCTGGTTGGCCGTGGTCCGGCCGATGCCCAGGATGTAGGTGAGGGAGATCTCCAACCGCTTCTCGCGGGGGATGTCCACCCCCGAAATACGAGCCATTGCGACTCAGCCCTGCCGCTGCTTGTGGCGGGGGTTGTTGGTGCAGATGACCATGACGCGTCCCTGGCGGCGCACGATCTTGCAGCGCTCGCAGATCCGCTTGACGCTCGGCTTCACTTTCATTGCGGCTGCCTTCTACTTGTAGCGGTAGGTGATCCGGCCCCGACTGATGTCGTAGGGCGTCAACTCGACCTGCACCCGGTCACCGGGCAGGATCCGGATGTAGTGCATCCGCATCTTCCCCGAGATGTGCGCCAGTACCTTGTGACCGTTCTCCAGCTCGACGCGGAACATGGCGTTGGGCAGCGGCTCGACGACCGTGCCTTCCATCACGATGGCGTCTTCTTTGGGCTTTGGCAGGTGCTTCTCTCCTGACGACGCGTCTGAACCAGCAAACTGCCGGGGGACAGGTGGATAGAGTAACGCAATTCGGCGCGGTAGATTCCCGGGGCGCCCGGCGTGCCTGCGCTCGCGGCCTAGTCGAGGACGGTGAGGACTTCGGGCCCCTCCTCGGTCACGGCGATGGAGTGCTCGAAGTGGGCCGACAGGCTCCCGTCGGCGGTCACCACCGTCCACCCGTCGTCGTTGAGCTGGGTCTCGGCGCTACCCAGGTTGACCATGGGCTCGACGGCCAGCACGTGACCGACCTTGAGCTTCATGCCCTTGCCGGGCGCCCCGTAGTTGGGCACCTGGGGCTCCTCGTGCATGGCCCGCCCGATCCCGTGGCCCACGTACTCCCGGACCACCGAGAACCCCGCCCCCTCGGCCACCGTCTGCACCGCGTGGCCGATGTCGGACAGCCGGGCCCCGCGGCGCACGTGCTCGATCCCGGCCCAGAGGCTCTCCTCGGTGACCCGGATCAGCTTGCGGGCCTCCTCGGAGATCTCCCCGACCGGGATGGTGCGGGCCGCGTCCCCGTGCCAGCCCTGGATGATGGCCCCGCAGTCGATCGAGATCAGGTCCCCCTCCGCCAACCGGTATGACCCGGGGATGCCGTGGACGATGACGTCGTTGGGCGACGTGCAGATCACCGCCGGGTACCCGTGGTAGTTGAGGAAGTTGGACTTCGCCCCCCGGCGGGCCAGCACCTCGCGGGCCACCTTGTCCAGGTCGGCGGTGGTGACCCCCGGCCGGGCCGCGGCCTGGCAGGCGTCGAGCATCTCGGCCACCACCCGACCCGCCCGCCGCATGACCGCCAGCTGCTCGGGCGTCTTGATGGTGATCGGGCTCATCGTCGCGCCAGCCGGCTTTCGACCGCCCGGAGAAGGCGGCGAGTGACGATGTCGGGGTGGCCCTCGCCGTCGACCGCGGCCAGGCGGTCGGTGGCCAGGTACCAGGCGACGAGGGGGGCCGTCTGCTTGTCGTAGTGCTCGAGGCGGCGGCTGATGGCGGCCTCGGTGTCGTCGCGTCGCTGCACGACCGGCCCGCCACACTGATCGCAGGTCCAGTCGACCTTGGGCGGGGAGTCGGTGCTGTAGTTCCGCCCGCACACGCCGCACACCCGCCGGCTGGCCAGGCGCTTCAGCACCACACCCGTGGGCACGTCCAGCTCGATGACCAGGTCGACGTGGTTGGGGCTCAGCATCTCGTCCAGCGCCTCGGCCTGGGCCACGTTCCGGGGGAAACCCTCGACGATGAAGCCCCGGTCGGTGGCATCCATCTCGGTCAGTCGCTCCCGCACCATGTCGTTGACCACGTCGTCGGGCACCAGGTCACCGGCCAGCATGTACTTCTTGGCCCGCCGACCGACCTCGGTGTCGGCCTTGACCACCGTGCGGAACATGTCACCCGTCGAGATCCGGGGCACGCCGAAGCGCTGGGCCAGCCGCTCGGCCTGGGTGCCCTTACCGGCGCCCTGCTTGCCCAGGATGACGAGCCGCATGGAGGGCACTACGCGAGGAAGCCCTCGTAGTTCCGCATCATCAGCTGGCTGTCGATCTGCTTCATCGTCTCCAGGGCCACACCGACGGCAATCAGGATGGTGGTCCCCCCGAACGGGAACTGCCGTACCCCGTACAGGGACAGCAGGATGTTCGGGACCAGGGCTATGGCGGCGAGGAACAGTGAGCCCGGCAGGGTGATGCGGTTGAGGATCTGGCCGAGATAGCGCTCGGTGGGAGGCCCGGGGCGGATGCCGGGGATGAACCCTCCCTGCTTGCGGATGATGTCCGCCTGCTGCTGGGGGTTGAAGGTGATGGCGGTGTAGAAGTAGGTGAAGAACACGATCAGCAGGCCGTAGGTGATGATGTACACGATGTTGTCCTGCTGGACGAGGTACTTGTTGATGAAGTTCACCACGAACTTCCACTGCACGATGTTGGAGAGCAGGACCGGGAAGTACAGCACCGAGCTGGCGAAGATGATCGGGATGACGCCGGCCTGGTTGACCTTCAGCGGGATGTAGGTGCTCTGGCCGCCGTACATGCGCCGGCCCACCACCCGCTTGGCGAACTGGACCGGGATGCGCCGTTGGCCCTGCTCGACGAACACGATGGCCACGATCATGGCGATGCCGAGGATCATGAACAGGGTGAAGGCGACGTTGCCCTTCTCCGCCTGCACGTTGCCGAACTGGGCGGGCATGCGGCTGACCACGTTGGCGAAGATCAGGATCGACATGCCGTTGCCGATCCCCCGCTGGGTGATCAGCTCCCCCATCCACATGACGATGGCCGTGCCGGCGGTGATGGTCAGCACGATCAGGGCGACGTGAGGGACGTCGAACTTGGTCACCAGCTTGAGATTCGTGTTGGTGCCCCGGCCGAGGAGGCCGTTATTGAACTGGTAGGTGATCCCGGTGGCCTGGAGGATGGCCAGGCCGACGGTCATGTACCGGGTCCACTGGGTGATCTTCTTCTGGCCGACCGCACCCTGCTTCTGCCACTGCTCGATCCGGGGGATGACCACGGCCAGCAGCTGCATGATGATCGAGCTGGTGATGTACGGCATGATCCCGAGGGCGAAGACCGCCATCTGGGTCAGGGCGCCGCCGGAGAACAGGTTCAGGAAGCCGAGCACCCCGCCGCTCTGGGCCTGGCGCTGCAGATCCTGGACCGCGTTGAAGTCGATGCCGGGGACGGTGATGTTCGAGCCCAGGCGGTAGAGCAGGATCACGAACAACGTGAAGAGGATCTTGTTGCGGAGATCCGTGACCTTGAAGATGTTCTTCAGGCTCGACAGCATGCGGTCCTCAGAGTTGTCGGGCGACCCGCGTGCGACGTAGCGCCGCGAGCCCCATCAGCGCAGGGAGAAAGGATAGGTCAAGCTCAGCGATTGGTCAGGGCGTTGCCCTTGGCCGGCGGCCGACCGTGCCCGAACGGCAGGGGCAAGACCTCGGTGCTGCCGCCGGCGGCGGTGATGGCCTGCTCGGCCGACTTGGAGAAGCCGTGGGCTGCCACCCGGACCGCCCGGGTCAGCTCGCCCCGCCCGAGCACTTTGACCAGGCCGTGCTTGTGGACCAAGCCCTTGGCCCGGAGGGTGTCCGGCGTGATCTCGTCGCCGTCGAACGCCTCCAGGGTGTCCAGGTTGACCACCGCGTACTCCACCCGGAACGGGTTGTTGAACCCCTTCAGCTTGGGCACGCGCCGGCTGAGGGGCATCTGCCCACCCTCGAACCCGGGCTTGACCGAGCCGCGGGCGCCCTGGCCCTTGGTGCCCCGGCCCGCGGTCTTGCCGCCCTTGCCGCCGATGCCGCGGCCCACCCGGCGCCGCTCGCGCGTCGACCCGGGGGCGGGCTTGAGGTCGTGGACCTTCATCGCAACTCCTGTCCGGCTTCGACGGTGACCAGATGGGACACCTTGTGCAGCATGCCCCGGACGTCGGCGGTGTCGGGCAGGTTGGTGCTGCGCCCGATCCCGGCCAGGCCCAGGGCCTTCATGGTCTTGCGGTGGACAGGCTTGGTCCCGATGGTCGACTTCACCTGGGTCACCTGGATCCGCGCCGCGCCCGTCTGGTCGCTGCGCTCCTCCGCTGCGCTTCGGTGCTCGCTCATCACGCCACCTCTACCGGGGTGTGGGGGCCGCGCTGGGTCTCCTGGTAGGCCCGCAGCAGCCCGGGCGGGGTGACCTCCTCGGGCGACTTGCCCCGGTTGCGGGCCACCACGTCCGGCCGCATCAGGCCCTTGAGCCCGGCGACGGTGGCGTGGGCCACGTTGATGGCGTTCGAGGACCCCAGCGACTTGGCCAGGATGTCGTGCACGCCGGCCGACTCCAGGATGGCCCGCGCCGCCCCGCCGGCGATGACCCCGGTCCCGGGGGCAGCGGGCTTGAGGAGCACGCGACCGGCGCCCCGCTCGCCCAGGATCGGATGGGTGATGGTGCTGCCGGCCAGGGGGACGTCGAACAGCTCCTTCTTGGCCTCCTCGATCCCCTTCTGGATGGCGGCGGGCACCTCCTTGGCCTTGCCGTAGCCCAGGCCCACCTTGCCGGCGCCATCGCCGACGACGACCAGGGCGGTGAAGGAGAAGCGGCGGCCACCCTTGACCACCTTGGCCACCCGGTTGATGGCGATCACTCGCTCGACATAGGGACTTTCAGCCATGTGACTCCTCACTCAGACTGGCGGCCGCCCGAACCGCCGCAGGCGGTCCCTCCGGCAGCCAGCCAAAAAGAAACGGCGTAGGGAGCCCGGCTTCGCCGGGCGACCGGAGCGCCTCGAACTCGCCGAGCAAGCTGTGCTTGCGAGGGCGAACCACTAGAACTCCAATCCAGCTTCGCGGGCCGCGTCGGCCACGGCGGCGACGCGGCCGTGGTACAGGTTCCCGCCCCGGTCGAAGACGACCTTGCGCACGCCTGCCGCCTGGGCCCGCTCGGCCACGAGGCGGCCGACGGCGGCCGCGGCGGCCTTGTTGCCGGTGGGGCCGGTCCGCAGGTCGCCCTCGACGGTGCTGGCCGCGGCGAGCGTCCGCCCGGCCACGTCGTCGATGACCTGCACGGTGATGTGCTTGTTCGAACGGAACACGGCCAGGCGGGGCCGCTCGGCCGTCCCCCGCACGTGCTTGCGCACCCGGTGGTGCCGCCGCTCCCGGGCCTGCTGCTTCTTCTTCGTCGAGAAACTCATATTCCTTTTCCACCCTCCAGAAGGGAGTGGCCGCGTGAGGCGGCGGGTGGCCCGTAGGGAGGGGCCCCCGGTCGCCGCAGCGCAGCGAGGACGAGCGGGGAGGGACCCTGAGGGACAGGCCCCGCCGCCGGAGGCGCGCAGACGAGGCTCACTTCGCCGCCTTTCCGGCCTTCCTACGCACGACCTCGCCGGCGTAGCGGACGCCCTTGCCCTTGTAGGGCTCGGGCTTGCGGATGCTGCGGATGTTGGCCGCCACCTGGCCGACGACCTCCTTGTCGATCCCGCGAACGGTGATGCGGGTGGGGGCCGGGGTCTCGAAGGTGATGCCCTCGGGGGCGTCGACGCCGACCGGGTGGCTGAAGCCGAGGGCCAGGTCGAGCCGGGTCGGCGTGGTGGCCGCGGCCCGGTAGCCGACGCCGACGATCTCCAGGTCCCGGGTGAACCCGTCGGTCACGCCGACGACCATGTTGTTGACCAGCGACCGCGTCAGCCCGTGGAGGGCCCGGTGCTGGCGCTCGTCGTCGGGGCGCTCGACCAGGATGGTCGTGTCCTCCTGGCGCACGGTGATGTCGCGGGGCAGGTCACGCTCGAGCGTCCCCTTCGGGCCGCTGACCTTGACGTGGCCGTCGTTCACCTCGATGGTGACGCCGGCGGGCACGGTGATTGGGCTTCTACCGATTCGTGACATAAGAGATCACCACACATAACAGAGGACTTCGCCGCCCACGCGGCGCTGGCGCGCCTCGCGGTCGGTGAGCAACCCCTGGCTGGTCGAGAGGACGGCAACGCCCAGGCCGCCGAGGACCCGGGGCAGCTTGTCGGCCTGGATGTAGACCCGGCGGCCGGGCTTGGAGACCCGGCGCAGCCCGGAGATGGTCGGCGACCGGTCGGGCGTGTACTTCATGGTGATCTCCAGGATGCGACCCGGCCGGGTGCCGTCCTCGCTCACCTTGAAGTCGCCGATGTAGCCCTCGCGCCGCAGGATGGCGGCCAGGGACTCCTTGAGTTTGGACGACGGCATGCGCACGCTGTCCTGGCTGGCCGTCGCCCCGTTGCGGAGCCGCGTCAGCATGTCGGCGATCGGGTCGGTCATCGTCATCGGCGGCCTCCTCCCCTCACCAGCTGGCCTTGGTCACGCCGGGAACCTCGCCGGCGTGCACCATCTCCCGGAGGCAGATCCGGCACAGGTTGAACTTGCGGTACACGGCGCGCGGCCGCCCGCACCGGGCGCAACGGGAGTAGGCCCGCACCTTGAACTTGGGCTTGCGCTGCTGCTTCTGGATGAGCGCTGTCTTGGCCACGAAACTCCTCAGACCCCTCTACTGGGCGTCAGCACGTCGGAACGGGAACCCGAAGGCGTCGAGCAGGGCTCGACCTTCGGCGTTGGTGCGGGCGGTGGTGACGATGGTGATGTCCATGCCACGCACGGCGTCGATCTTGTCGTAGTCGACCTCGGGGAAGATCAGCTGCTCGTCCACCCCGAAGGTGTAGTTGCCCCGCCCGTCGAACCCGTTGGGCGGCAGGCCGCGGAAGTCACGGATGCGGGGGATGGCCAGGGCGATGAGCCGGTCGAGGAACTCCCACATGCGGTCGCCCCGGAGGGTGACCTTGGCGCCGATGGGGACGCCCTCACGAAGTTTGAAGGCGGCGATGGAGCGGCGGGCCTTGGTGACGAGCGGCTTCTGTCCGGTGATCAGGGTCAGGTCGGTGACCGCCCCCTCCAGCAGGGACGCCTGCTGGGTGGCCCGGCCCACGCCCATGTTGACCACGATCTTCTCGAGCCGGGGGACCTCCATGATGTTCCCGAGGCCGAGCGACTCCTTGAGCTGGTTCCTGATCTCGCTGTCGTAACGGACCTTCAGGCGGGGACGGGTGGTCGCGGCGGGAGTGGCGGTATCGGTCACAGGTCACCCCCGCACTTGCGGCAGATGCGGACCTTCTTGCCCTGGTCGTCGAAGCGGTAGCCGATCCGCGTGGGACCGTCGGTGGGGCAGAGGATGGCGACGTTCGACGCCTGCATCGGCATGTCCTTGTCGATGATCCCGGCCTGCATCGTGGCCCGGACGGCGCGCTGGTGCTTCTTGGCCACGTTCACGCCCTCGACGATGACCTTGTTCTCCTTGGGCAGGACGCGCATGACCTCGCCCTCGTCGCCCCGGTCCTTGCCGGTGAGGACCCGTACCCGGTCGCCCTTCTTCAACTTCATCTACAAGACCTCTGGTGCGAGAGAGATGATCCGCATGAACTTCTTGTCCCGCAGCTCCCGCCCGACGGGGCCGAAGATGCGGGTACCGCGAGGCTGCTGGGCGTCGTTGATGAGCACGGCGGCGTTCTCGTCGAAGCGGATGTAGCTGCCGTCGGGCCGCCGGTTCTCCTTCTTGGTGCGCACGACCACGCACTTGACCACTTCGCCCTTCTTGACCGCCGCCCCCGGGATGGCGTCCTTCACCGTGCCGACGATGATGTCCCCGATGGACGCGTAGCGACGCTTGGAGCCGCCCAGCACCTTGATGCAGAGCACCTCTTTTGCGCCCGAGTTGTCGGCCACCCGCAGTCGCGTTTCCTGTTGGATCATCTACTTCGCCCGCTCGAGGACTTCGACCACGCGCCAGTGCTTCAGCTTGGACATGGGGCGGGTCTCGCTGATGCGGACCCGGTCGCCCACCTTCAGCTCGTTGCTCTCGTCGTGGGCGTGGATGCGCTTGGTCCGCTGCACCGTCTTGGTGTAGCGGCGGTGGCGAACCCGCTCGACCACGGCGACGACGGCGGTCTTCTCCATGGCCGCCGACACCACGATCCCCTCCCGCACCTTGCGCGGGTTGGGCCGCGCCTCGGGCCCCGCCTGGTCCCCGCTCTGGGGGCCGCTCGGGCCCTGGTCCTCAGCCATTGCTCTCCTCCTGTGATGCCGGGGCGGTCTGGCGGCTGGCCGCCACCCGGGCCCGGCGGGCCTCCTGGGCGGCGTCCCACTCGGCGTCGGCCTGGGCCTGGGCGGCTTCGGCGGCGGTGATCTCGTTGGCCCGGAGCAGGGTCTCGATGCGGGCGATGTCCTTGCGCAGCTGGCCCAGGCGGCTGTAGTTGTCCAGCTGCCCGGTGACGTGCTGGAAGCGCAGGTTGAACAGCTCGTGGCGAGCCTCCACGAGGCGGGTGGCCAGCTCGTCGTCACCCATCTCCCGCAGCTCGGCGATCTTCGTCATCAAATTTCCTCCGCCCGCACGATGATCCTGGCCTTGATGGGCAGCTTCTGGATGGCCCGGTTCATGGCTTCGCGGGCCAGGGGCTCGGCCACGCCGGCCAGCTCGAACATCACCCGGCCGGGCTTGACGACGGCCACCCAATGCTCCGGGTTGCCCTTGCCGGAGCCCATGCGGGTCTCGGCCGGCTTCTCGGTGACCGGCTTGTCGGGGAAGACGTTGATCCAGACCTTCCCGCCACGCTTGATGTGGCGGGTCATGGCGATACGGGCCGCTTCGATCTGGCGGGCGGTGATCCACCCCGGCTCCTGGGCCTGGATGCCGAAGTCGCCGAAGGTGATCTCGCTGGCGCCCTTGGCCATCCCGGTGTTGCGCCCGCGGTGCTGCTTGCGGTGCTTGACCCGTCGCGGCATCAACATGTCACTCGTCCCCCGATCGGAAGTGGGGGGTCTCGTGGTGCTGGCGGGTGCGGCGCTCGATCTCCTCCTCCTCGGCGAGCATGCGCTCGCGCTCGGGGTCGGCCTCGGGGATGAGCGGGGCGGCGGCGACCGCGCCCTCTTCGCCGATCGGCTCTTCGGGCACGACTTCGTCGGCTACGGGCACACCGAGCCCGGCGCTACCCGGCTCCTCCTGGCCCGGGAGGCGGCGGCCGCCACCGGCGGAGATGATGCGCCGCGGCCGAGCGGCGCCACCCGAGGTCTCGCCCACGGCCATGGCGGCCTCGCGGGAGATCTTGTCCTCGGTGGAGGTCTTGTAGGGAAGGATGTCGCCCTTGTAGATCCACGTCTTCACGCCGATGCGGCCGAAGGTCGTGCGGGCTTCCCGGAAGCCGTAGTCGATGTCGGAGCGGAGGGTGTGCAGGGGAACCCGACCCTCGCGGTACCACTCGCTGCGGGCCATTTCCGAGCCGCCGAGGCGACCCGAGCACTGGACCCGGATGCCCTGGGCCCCGGCCTTCTGGGCCGTCTGCACCGCCCGCTTCATGGCCCGGCGGAAGCTGACCCGGCCGGCCAGCTGGTCGGCCACGCCCTGGGCGATCAGGGCGGCGTCGAGCTCGGGCTGCTTGATCTCCTGGATGTTCAGCTGGATCTTCGGGTTGCCGCTCATCTTGGCCAGGTCGGCCCGGAGGCGGTCGGCCTCCGCGCCGCGGCGGCCGATGACGATGCCGGGCCGGGCGGTGTGCACGTCGACCCGCACCCGGTCGCGGGTGCGCTCGATGTCGACCCGGCTCACCGCGGCCGACTCCAGCTCGCGCATCAGGTAGCGGCGGATCTTCCAGTCCTGGGTGAGGTAGTCCTTGTAGTCCCGCTCGGAGAACCAGCGCGACTTCCAGTCGGTGGTGACTCCCAGGCGGAAGCCGTAGGGGTTGACCTTCTGGCCCATCAGTCCTCGTCCCCTGTGTCGTCGGTGGACTCGTCGCCGGCATCGTCCGTCGTGTCGTCGGCCCGCTGGCTCGGCGGCTTCGAGAAGCCCGCCGCCTCGGCGTCCTCCTCGGTGGCGAACCACACCTCGGCCTTCGTCTGGTTGTAGAAGTGGCTGCCCGGCACGTGGTACAGCATCGAGTCGGCGTTGCCCTTGATCTCGAAGCCCTCCGGCTGACCGTCGTCCTCGAGCGGCGCATGGCTGCCCGGGCCGTACGGCGCCTCGTCGGTCACCTCGACGTCGTCGACCTCGGCCGACTCGACCTCGCCGGTCTCCACGGCCTCGGTGTCGATCGCGTCGGTCTCGAGCACCTCGTCCTCGGTCGTCCCGGTGTCGACCGCCTCGGTGGCGGCCGCCTTGGCCGTCGCCTGCCGGCTCTTGGCGACGCGGGCCCGGCGGGAGGCC
>DATJHJ010000085.1:0-2996 GCA_035494015.1 Acidimicrobiales bacterium | reverse complement strand
AAGCCCCGCAAGGTCGAGATCACCTCGAACGGGAGCAACCAGTCGACCGCGATTCCGGCACAGTCCACGTCGAACTAGCAGCGTTTGATTCCCGGCCCGGGCGCGGCCAGGCTCCTGGTCCGTGCCCGAGCCGCTCCGTATTGCCTTTCTGACCTACCGCGGCAACCCGCACTCCGGAGGGCAGGGCGTCTACGCCCATTACCTGACCCGTGAGCTGGTGGCGCTCGGCCACCACGTCGAGGTCTTCAGCGGGCCGCCGTACCCGCGCCTCGCACCGGGCGTCCCGGTCGTCCAAGTCGAGAGCCTGGACCTGTACCGCCCGTCCGACCCCTTCCGCACCCCGGCGCTGGCCGAGTTCCGGGACCTGGTCGACGTGGCCGAGTTCGCAACCATGTGCGCCGCCGGCTTCCCCGAGCCCCTGACGTTCAGCCTGCGCGCCCGGCGGGCCCTGCGCAGCCGGGGGCACGACTTCGACGTGGTCCACGACAACCAGTGCCTGGGCTACGGCATGCTCGGCATCGCCCGGGACGGCCTGCCCGTGGTCGGGACCATCCACCACCCCATCACCGTCGACCGGGACCTCGAGCTGGCGTCGGCCGCCGACTGGCGGCGGCGGGCCAGCGTGCGGCGGTGGTACGGCTTCGTCCGCATGCAGAAGCGGGTGGCGCAGCGCCTGCCCCGGGTCCTCACCGTGTCGGAGTCGTCGGCCCGTGACATCGCCGCGCAGATGGGGGTCCGGCCTGACCGATTGTCGGTGGTGCCGGTGGGGGTCGATACCGCCCTGTTCCGGCCCTTGCCCGACGTGGCCCGGGTGCCGGGGCGGCTGATGACCACGGCCAGCGCCGACGTCCCCCTGAAGGGCCTGGTCCCCCTGCTGGAGGCGCTGGCCAAGGTGCGCACCGAGCGGGACGCCGAGCTGGTCATCGTCGGCCAGCCCCGAGACGGCAGCCTGGTGCCGGCCACGATCGAGCGGCTTGGCCTGGAGGGGGCAGTGACCATCGCCGGGGTGGTCGACAACCTGCGCATGATCGAGCTGTACGCCGAGGCCGAGGTGGCGGTGGTCCCGTCGTTGTACGAGGGGTTCTCGCTCCCGGCGGTGGAGGCCATGGCCTGCGGGTTGCCGCTCGTCACCACCACCGGCGGGGCGCTCCCCGAGGTGGTGGGCGCCGAGGGTGCGTGCGCCCTGCTGGTGCCGCCGAACGACCCCGGCGCGCTGGCCGCCGCCCTGGTCCGTCTCCTCGACGACGCCCCCGCCCGGGCCCGCCTGGGCGCGGCCGGCCGCCGCCGGGTCCTCGACCGCTTCACCTGGCGGGCCACCGCCGAGGCCACCGTCGACGTCTACCGCCAGGTCGTGGCCCGCCCGCCCACGGCCGCCGCTTCGGAGGAGGGCGGGGGTGGGGCCCCGCCCGGGAGGCGGCGAAGCCGCCCCGGCAGGCCCACGGCCGGCGGCGGGGAAGGGGCCCCCGCCGCTTCGGAGGAGGGCGGGGTTGGGGCCCCGCCCGGGAGGCGGCGAAGCCGCCCCGGCAAATATTGCTGACGGTCGATTTCGACCGGCTCGGGCTGCGGGTCGGCGATCGGGTCCTCGACCTGGGCTGCGGCGGGGGCCGGCACGCCTTCGAGGCCCACCGGCGCGGCGCCCACGTCGTCGCCCTCGACCGCAACGCCGGCGACACCAAGGATGCCGCGGCCATGCTCGGGGCCATGCGCCTGGCCGGCGAAGCCCCCGCTCAGGCCCTGGGCACGGCGGTCAACGGGGACGCCCTGGCCCTGCCCTTCGCCGAGGCCGCCTTCGATCGAGTGATCGCCGCCGAGGTGCTGGAGCACGTCCCCGCCGATGCCGCCGCGCTGGCCGAGCTGGCCCGCGTGCTGCGCCCCGGCGGCACGCTCGCCGTGACCGTCCCCCGCTGGTTCCCCGAGCGGGTGTGCTGGGCCCTGGCCGACGAGTACCACGCCCCGCACGTGCCGGACGGCCATGTCCGCATCTACCGCCGCCGCCAGCTGGCCGCCCGGGTGGCGGCGGCCGGGCTGACGGTCACCGCCAGCCACCACGCCCACGCCCTGCACAGCCCGTATTGGTGGCTGAAGTGCGCGGTCGGGCTGGACCGCGACGACTCCCGAGCCGTGCAGGCCTACCACCGGTTCCTGGTCTGGGACATCACCGCCCGGCCACTGCTCACCCGGACGCTCGACCGCCTGTTCAACCCCGTCCTGGGCAAGAGCCTGGTCCTCTACGCCGGGAAACCGTGACGCCCGACGACGTGGCCGCCGCCGTCGACTGGATCGCCGCCGTCCAGCAGCCCGACGGGATGATCCCCTGGTTCCCGGGCGGCCACGCCGACCCGTGGAACCACGTCGAGGCGGCCATGGCCCTCGACGCCGGCGGCCGCCCCGCGGAGGCCGAGGCCGCCTACCGGTGGCTGGCCGCCACCCAGCGGGCCGACGGGGCCTGGCACCAGTACTACCGGGCCGGGCAGGTGACCGAGACCACCCTGGACGCCAACGTCACCGCCTATGTGGCCACCGGCGTGTGGCACCACTTCCTATCGACCGGTGACGCCGCGTTCCTGCACGCCCTGTGGCCCGTGGTCGACGCGGCGATGGGCTTCGTTCTCGACCTCCAGACGCCACGGGGCGAGGTCATCTGGGCCCACCACGCCGACGGCACCCCGTGGTCCTTCGCCCTCCTCACCGCCTCGTCGAGCACCTATGCCAGCCTCCGCTGCGCCATCGCCGCTGCCACCGCCCTGGGGCGCTCGCACCCGGCCTGGGATGCGGCCGCCGACCGGTTGGGCCGGGTCATCGCCGAGGAGCCGTCGGCCTTCCTGCCCAAGGACCGGTGGGCCATGGACTGGTACTACCCGGTCCTCGCCGGGGTGGTGACCGGCGACGACGCCCTCGCCCGGCTGGCCGCCGGCTACGACCGCTTCGTCCTCGGCGGCCGGGGCGTGCGTTGCGTGGCCGACAAGGACTGGGTGACCGCGGCGGAAACGGCCGAG
>DATJHJ010000084.1:0-13094 GCA_035494015.1 Acidimicrobiales bacterium | reverse complement strand
CTGCCAGAGCGGGGTGCGGGACCCGGGCCGCCGGCGGGGCAGCAGCAGGGCCCGGGCCGCGTTCTCCCGGAAGCGGGAGGCGAACAGGGCCGAGTTGGCCAGCTCGCCCACCACCAGGGCCTCGATCTCCTCCGGTTCCAGGAGCACGGAGTCGATCGGGGGCGATTCGTCGGCCTCGGGCAGGCGGACGACGATCCCCTCGTCGCTCCACATCGTCTGCACCTCAACGGACAGCCGGTCGCGCACCTTGGCCTCGATGGCCAGGGCCCAGGGGGCGTGGACCCGCCCGCCGAACGGGGTCAGCACGCAGATGCGCCAGTCGCCCAGGTCGTCACGGAAGCGCTCGACCACGATCTGGCGGTCGGTCGGCAGCGCCCCGCCCGTCGCTGCCCGCTCCTCGGCGAGATAGGCCCGCAGGTTGCGCAGGGCCAAGGGGTCGAGCGAGCACCGCTCGACCAGCTTCTCGTCGGACCACCCGTCGACCACCCGCAGGAACTCGCCGATGGCCCGGCCCAGCTCGGCCGGCCGGCCCAGCCCGTCGCCGTGCCAGAACGGCATCTTCCCGGGTTGGCCGGGGGCGGGGGTGACCACCACCCGGTCCCGGGTGATCTCTTCGATCCGCCAGGTGGAGGCCCCGAGCACGAAGGTCTCCCCCACCCGGCTCTCGTAGACCATCTCCTCGTCCAGCTCCCCCACCCGGGTGCCCGTCGCCCCGTCCGGCCCCGGCGTGAACACGCCGTACAGGCCGCGGTCGGGGATGGTGCCGCCGCTGACGACGGCCAGCATGCGGGCGCCGCTGCGGGCCCGCAGCGTCCCGGCGGCCCGGTCCCAGACCAGCCGCGGCCGCAGCTCGGCGAACTCGTCGGACGGGTACCGCCCGGCCAGCATGTCGAGCACGTTCTCCAGCAGGGCGGGCGAGCAGTCGGCGAACGGGTAGGCGCCGGCCACCACGTCGGCCACCTCCTGGACGGTCAGGTCCTCGACCGCGCACATGGCCACGATCTGCTGGGCCAGCACGTCGAGCGGGTTGCGGGGGACCTTGGTCTCCTCGATCAGCCCGGCCTCCATGCGCATGGCGACGACCGCCGCCTCCACCAGGTCCCCCCGGAACTTGGGGAAGATCCGGCCCCGCGACGGCTCGCCCACCTGGTGCCCGGCCCGGCCGATGCGCTGGAGGCCGCTGGCCACCGACGCCGGCGACTCGACCTGCACCACCAGGTCGATCGCCCCCATGTCGATCCCCAGCTCCAGGCTGCTGGTGGCGACGAGCGCCGGCAGCTTGCCCGCCTTGAGGGCGTCCTCGATCTCCAGCCGCTGCTCCCGGGCGACCGACCCGTGGTGGGCCCGCACCAGGTCCACTGGCTCGCCTGTCTCGCTCTGCTCGGTCGCCAGCTCGTTGAGCCGGGCGGCCAGCCGCTCGGACAGCCGGCGGGAGTTCACGAAGATCAACGTCGACCGGTGGCGGCGGATGAGGTCGAGCAGGATCGGGTGCATGGCCGGCCAGATGGAGTGCCGGGCCTCCGGGTTGCCCGCCGCCGGCCCGGACAGGATCTCCCCGTCCCCCGCGTCGATGGGCCGGCCGAGCTCCGACATGTCCTCCACCGGGACCACGATCTGCAGCTCCAGCTGTTTGCGCACCCCGGCGTCGACCACCGTGACCGCCCGGGGGCGGCCCCCGGCCCGGCCGCCCAGGAACCGGGCCACCTCGTCGAGCGGCCGCTGGGTGGCGGACAGGCCGATGCGCTGGGGCGGGCGCTCGGCCAGGCGCTCCAGGCGCTCCAGGGACAGGGCCAGGTGGGCGCCCCGCTTGGTGCCGGCCACCGAATGGATCTCGTCGACGATCACGTGCTCGACCGTCCGCAGCAGCTCCCGGGCCTGCGACGTGAGCAGCAGGTACAGCGACTCGGGCGTGGTGATCAGGATGTCGGGCGGGTGGCGGACCAGGTCCCGCCGCTCCGACGCCGGGGTGTCGCCCGTGCGGGTGCCGACCCGCACCGAGGGCACCGGCAGCCCCCGCCGCTCGGCCTCCAGGGCCATCCCGGCCAGCGGCGCCCGCAGGTTGCGCTCGACGTCGTAGGTCAGCGCCTTCAGCGGGCTGACATAAAGAACCCGGCACCGGTCGACCGCCGGTTCGGCCAGGAGGCGGTCCAGCGTCCACAGGAAGGCGGCCAGGGTCTTGCCCGAGCCGGTGGGGGCCAGGATCAAGGTGTGGTCCCCCTGGCTGATGGCCGCCCAGCCCTGCTCCTGGGCGGGTGTGGGGGCGGAGAAGGCGGCCTCGAACCACGCTCGGGCCACCGGTGAGAAGCGATCGAGGGACGCCATCGGCGTCCAGGGTACGGCGGGGGTACGACAAGAACGTCCCGGGCGGCCGGTACCGTGGCGGATATGGACCACGTCCACTGGCAAGACCGGCCCCAGCTCCGCCGGCCGGTCCTGGTCGCCGCTTTCGAGGGTTGGAACGACGCCGCCGACGCCGCCTCCGCCGCCGCCCGCTACCTGCGCGACCGGTGGTCGGCCCGGCCGATCGCGTCGATCGACCCCGAGGACTTCTACGACTTCACCTCGACCCGTCCCCACGTCCGGTTGACCAACGGGGGGGCCCGCAAGATCGACTGGCCGGCCAACGAGTTCTCCGTCGCCCCACTCCCCGGGACGAGCCGGGACGTGGTCGTGCTCTTGGGCCACGAGCCCCAGCTGCGGTGGCGCACCTTCTCCCAGCAGGTCGTCGGGGTGGCCACCGAGCTGGGCGTGGAGATGGTCGTCATCCTGGGCGCCCTCCTCGCCGACGTGGCCCACACCCGTCCGGTGCGCATCACCGGCACCGCGGCGGACGACGACCTGATCGTGCGCCTCGGCCTCGGCCGCTCGTCGTACGAGGGGCCCACGGGCATTGTGGGCGTGCTCCACGACGCCTTCGGGGCCGTCGGCATCCCCTCGGCCTCGCTGTGGGCCGCCGTGCCCCACTACGTCGCGTCCACGCCGTCGCCCAAGGCGTCGCTGGCCCTGGTCGAGCGGGCCGCCGGGCTGCTGTCGACCCGGGTCATCACCGCCGACCTCCAGGTGCTCGCCGCCGACTACGAGCGCCAGGTGAGCGAGGTCGTGGCCGCCGACGAGGACGTCTCCGCCTACGTCCACCGCCTCGAGTCGAGCGCCGACGAGGACGACGTGGCCGACATGGAGACCGTCACCGGCGACGCCCTGGCCGACGAGCTGGAGCGCTACCTCCGGGACCAGCGGGGCGACTGACGCCGGCGAATCAGCCCTTGACGCCGTAGGCCGCCAGCGTCGCCGCCGCGCCCGGGAAGACCGCCGCCGCCGCCCGCACCAGGTCGGGTGGGCGGGCGATCCGGTAGGCGTTGAGCGCCACGTAGACCCGCAGGGCGCAGTCGACCAGGTTCGGGTCGCCCAGGGCGGCGAGGGCCTGGACCCCCTGCACGTACACCCCGGGGTCGTAGCTGTCCGGTCGGGGCGACCAGTAGGTCATGGGCTGGCCCACCATGTTCTTGGCGTCCGGGGGGATCACCGCGGCCTTGAACTTGTCGAGCGTGCCCTCGAAGCGGGCCTCGGCCCAGCTGGCCAGGCCCTCGTCCAGCCACGGGTCCCGGCCCTGGTCGTTGCCGACCAACCCGTAGAACCACTGGTGGCCGACCTCGTGACTGACCACGCCCAGGGTGTTCGGGCCCTGCATGACGTGCCCCGGGTACTCGATCCCCCCGCCCAGGGCCGGGGTGATGGCCAGGGTGAACGTCGGCCACGGGTAGGGGCCGAACCGGCCGCCGAAGTCCTGCAACGACCGCACGACCCGGTCGAGGTAGGCCGAGGCGGAGCCGGCCACGCCCTGCTGGATCCCGACCGTCACCTGCACGGGATTGGGCGCGTTGGCCGTCCCCGTCGCCGTGGTGAACCGGCCCACCGACAGGGCGACGTCCCGCATGGCCGAGGCGGTGAAGTGGCCGGGCTTGGCCGGGTCGGGGACGCCGCTGCCCAGCACGCCGAAACCGTCGGGGACGGTCACGGTGAGGTCGAAGTCGGCCGTGGGCGCGGTGGAGGCCTCGGCGAAGCCGCCGACCGCCGCGTCGGTGTCCCAGCCCACGCCCGGCTCCCACGGCAGGATGGGGAAGAACGACCCGAGCCGCATGGCGTCCCCGTTGCGGGAGATGCGGTCGTTGGCCGCCCCCGGGACGACCAGGTGCCAGCTCGTCGCCACGTCGACGACCTGGCCCGCCTTGAAGGTGGCGCCGGTGCGCACGGTCAGGGTGGTCGGGTCGTCCAGGTTGCTGGTGGCCGGCTTGCCGGCGATGGTCACCGGGCCGGTGTCGAGCTTGGCCCGGGACGGTGCCGAACCCGGCCCGTTCGGCCACAGCCGGAACACCAGCCGATCGGTGTCGAGGTCGGGGGTGAACAGCACCCGAACCTGGCCGTCGACCGTGCCGTCGGTGGGGTGGACGTCGGCGGACAGCGTGTACCGGGGGCGGGCGGGGTCGGGCCCGGCCCTCCCGGGGATGGCGGGGCAGGAGGCGGTCGTGGCCGTGGCCAGGGCGGTGGACGTCGTCGTCGCCGGGACGGCCGTGGTCGTGGTCGCCGGCGTGGCCGGGGAGCGGTAGTCGCCCGTGGCGCAGCCGGCGAGGAACAGGCCGGCCAGGAGCCCGACCAGCGCCCGCCGACGCCCCGTCATCGCCCCCATGGTGCCAGCCCTACGCTGCCTCGGTGCCGCGCCTCGTACCCACCTGCGTCTGGCGGGCGTCGCCGGAGCTCCTGCTGGCCATCGACGACCGGTTCGGCGAGCCGGTCGACACCTACGTGAACGGCTCGCAGGTCTGGCTGCGCGACGACGGCCCGGGGGGCGTGGCCCTCGAGTGGCGGCTGCACCCCGTGGCCGGGTACCGCCGGCCGGCCGGCCTGGCCACCGAGGAGGTGTTCGACGTCGTGACCCGGGCCCTGGCCGCGGGCGACGCGCCGCCGGCGCCGCTCGACCGGCTGTGGGACGGCCTGGAGGCATTCGCCGCCTACGACGACGAAGTCGAGCCCGCCACCCTGGCCGCGGCCTGCACCGAGGCCCTCGGCCGGGCCCCGGACGCCGCCGGCCTGGTCGACCACGACGTCATCGGCGACCAGTGGGAGCAGTCGGGCGGCGGGACGTCCGTCGTCGCCGCCCTGCTCGAACAGCTCGGCTGAACCCCCGGCGCCGGCTACCGCCGCCTGCGCCCCAGCCACTTGCCGGGCCGCTCGCCCTCGGGTTCCCGCTCGACCACGACGGTGTCGGTGGCCGGCTCGCTCGCCGTGCCGGCGGCCGGCCCGGTCTCCGTCTCCGTCTCCGTCTCCGGGGCCGGTTCCACCACCACGGCCTCGTCCACGGCGACGACCTCCGGCTCGGCCGGCAGCGCATCACCGTCGGCGTCCGCCGCCGTCGCCGGCTCCGGCTCGGCTTCCATCTCCGGCTCGGCCAGGAGCGGCTCGGCCTCGGGGACCACCAGATCCTCATCCGTGGGCGGCTCGGGCTCGACGACCACCGGGGGGTGGGGGCCGGTGGCCAGGGAATCGGGCTCGACCAGCATGGTCGGCGGGACCCCGTCCGCGGCATCGGCTTCGGCCTCGTCGGCCGCGACAGGCTCGGCCTCGGCGGCCGGGGCGGCCGTGACCTCGTCGACCGGGACGGGCTCGGGCTCCTCCCCGGCGATAGCCGCCCATCCGCCGTCCTCCGCCTCGGCGTCCTCGGCCTCGACGGGCTCGGCCGACACCACGTCGGCGTCCTCGGTCTTCGGTTCCTCCTGGCCGCGGCGGCGCGACCGGCGGCGACGGCGACGTTCCCCACCGTCGATGTCGAGGACGGGGGCGATGAGATCCTCCTCGACCACCTCGCCGGGTGCAGCGGCGGCGCCGTCCTCGTCCAGGGGCGGCACCTCCCGCAGCGGGGCATGGGCGGCGGCGGCGGCCGCCTCCTCGTACCCTGGCGGGAGCGGTTCGACCAGGCCGCTGTAGATGCGGGCCCAGCGGACCCGGTCGCCCTCGATGCCCATCACGAACACGCCCGCGACCTCGGCCTCCTCGCCGGCACCATGCAGCTCGAGCCAGACGGTGTCGTCCGCCGCGGCCTGGCGCAGCACGGTGAGGCGGAAGCCGGGCTCGGCGTCGAAGATGGCCTGCCAGTTGCGACGTACCTGGTCGGCGCCCCGGAAGTTCCGCGCCGGGTACATGGGCTGGATGCTGTCGAACTCGGCGTGCAGGCACTGCGACACCGCCTCGGCGTCGTGGCGGTTGCATGCGTTGACGAACCTGGTGACCACCGACATGGGGTCGGCCAGCCCCGACCGCTTGCGTTTCAACAGCGCCATTGGCACCTCCTCATGGGGAAGGTAGTTCGTGGTCGGCGCGCCACGGTGGTTGGCGGGGCGGGTCGAAGACCACGTCGACGACCTCGCCCCGGAGGGCCTGGAAGGCGGGAACGCTCCAGCGGCTGGCCCCGGCCAGCGGGGAGGGCAGGTCGTCCTCGGCGAACCAGCCCACGTCGAGACACTCGAGCGGGTGGCCGCGCAGCTCGCCGCCCAGCACCTTGCAGTGGAACACGAGCGAGTACAGCGGGACCTGGGTGAAGCCCAGGCGGAGGCCGTCGAGCACGGCGATGAGCCGGACCGGCTCGACCTCGATACCCGTCTCCTCGAAGACCTCCTTGACCGCCACCTCCGACGCCGAATAGCCGATGTCGGCCCAGCCGGTCGGGTACAGCCACACCCCGTTGTCGGCCCGCTGGACCAGCAGGATCTCGCCCCGGTCGTTGCCGACCACCGCGCCCACCGCCACCTTCGGGGTGACGTAGCCGGCCACGCCCCGGCCCACTTGGTTCATCCACTCCTCGACCAGCATCTCCGGCCGCCGGTCGAGCCCGGCCGCCACCCGCATGTCGGCGGCGACGTGCAAAACCTCCTCGAACCGCTCGCGCTCGTACAGATTGTCGGTGAAGGCCAGCCCGGTCCGGGCGATCCCGGCCAGCGCTTCGCTCCACCGGAGGAGATCCGGAGCCGCGGTCACTGACGAAACGCTACCCGGCCCATCTGGGACAATGGACGGGTGGGCGTCCGGGCCGATTGCCGCCATTACTCCAGCCGCTCCCTGCCCACGGGGGATACGGTCGACCGTTGCCGCCTGGACGTGGCTCAGACCATGCCCTTCGCCTGCCCGGAGGACTGCCTGTTCTTCGAGCCCCGGCCGCTGAGCGACGCCGGCTGGCACCGCCCCCCGGATCCGCCCCGCTAGCTGCGTTCGTCGTTGGCCAGCACCTTGGCCAGCGACGTCATGGACAGCTCGGGATAGGCCCGGTGGATGGGCCCGGCATCGAAGGTCAGATCCATGCGGTCCATGGCCAGGGCGGCCGCCGCCTGGCGTCCCAGCTGGGGCTTCACCCGGCCGACGGTCTGCGCCATGACCCGCAGCATCGGCCGGGGGACGTGGCGCGCCCCCGCGGTTCGGCCCGCCGCGGCCTGGACCGACTCGGCCAGCTGCCGGAGGGTGAGGTCCTCGGGGCCGCCGATCTCGAGCGTCTGGCCCCGCGTGGTCCGGTCCGTGACCGCCCGTTCGACCACCTCGGCGACGTCGCCCACGGACACGAAGTTGACCGGGTTCTCCCCGCGCCCGAACACCAGGGGACGGCCCGACCGGCCCGCGGTCTGGCGGAGCAGCTCGATCCAGAGCTCCATGAAGGCGCTGGCCCGGACCACGGTCGTCGGCACCCCGCTGGCGGCGGCGTACTGCTCGGCGGCGTACTTCATCCGGAACAGCTCCATGGCGCTGTCCGGGGCGGCGCCCACGGTCGAGACGAGGACGAAGTCGGCGGCGGCGGCCTTGCTGGCATCGACCAGGTTGGCGTTGCCGTCACGGTCGACGGTGGCCGGCGAATTGGCTCTCGGCCCGACCAGGCCGTGGACCGCCGAGACGACCACGTCGACCCCCGCCGCCGCCCGTTCCAGGCTGGCCCTGTCCCGCACGTCGCCCTGGGCCACCTCGACGCTCGGGCCGGCGAGGCCCGCGGCCCGTGCCGGGTCACGCGTGAGCACGCGCACGTCGAGCCCCCGCTCGACCAGGCGCCTGACGACGAGGGCGCCGAGCCGGCCGGTCCCCCCGGCGACGAGGATCACTTCGGGGCGCCCGGGACGACCTGGCGGCGAACCGCCTCGTCGACCGTGCCCGCCCGCTCCTCCACCGGCTCCAGGTAGAACCGGGCCCAGGTCGCCCGGCCGCCGGCGGTCCCGAAGATCACCACGCCCCGCATGAGGTGGGCCGACCCGTCCGGCCGGGTGCCGCGGTGCTCCCATTCGGTCCAGGCGGTGTCGCCGTCCACCGTGCAGCGGAGGACCTCGGCGGCGATGTCGGGGACGAACGAGAAGATCTGCGCCCAGTTGCGCCGGACCTGGTCCCGGCCGGTGAACCCCCGCTCGGGATGGGCCGGCGTCTCGTTGCGGTAGTCGGCGGAGAAGCAGTCGACGAGCGCCTCCAGGTCGTGGGCGTTGGTCGCCCGCCGCAGCCGCTCCACGACAGCCCCAGGGCCCTCGCCTTTCGTGGTATCCACGGGCGGTCCTCTTTCGATCCGGTAGACTAGAACTGATCTAGCACTATGGACTCAAATTCCTCCCCCGTCAAGCAGAAGCGCAGCTACGACTCGACCCGTCGCCGGGAACAGGCCCGCCAGACCCGCGGGCTGATCATCGACGCCGCCCGCCGGGCGTTCCTGAGCGGCGGCTACTCGTCGACGACCATCGCCGCCATCGCCACCGAGGCGGGCGTCTCGGTCGACACGGTCTACAAGACGTTCGGCGGCAAGCCCGGTTTGGTTCGAGCCATCTGCGACCAGGCGCTGGCCGGGGCCGGACCGGTCCCGGCCGAGGAGCGCTCCGACGCCATGCAGGCGGCCGAGACCGATCCTCGCAAGATCATCCGAGGCTGGGGCACGCTGACCACCGAGGTGGCGCCGCGGGGCGCGCCCATATTCCTGCTCGTGCGGGACGCCGCGGTCTCGGATCCGGAGATGGCCGGCCTCCAGGCCGAGTTGGACGAGCAGCGCCTCCAGCGGATGACCGCCAACGCCCGCCGCCTGGCCGCGGCCGGCCACCTGCGGGAGGACGTCTCGGTGGAGCTGGCCGGCGAGATCATGTGGACCTACAGCTCGACCGCCTTCTACGAGCTGCTCGTCCTGCGGCGGGGCTGGCCGCTCGACCGCTACGGGGCGTTCATCGCCGACGCCCTGATCGCCGCCCTGCTCCCGCCCCCCTAACCGAGCAGTTCCCCCAGGCGGGAGAAGAACTCCGACCGGGCCAGCACCTGCTCGACCCCGGCGTCGCGGGCGGCAGCCATCACGTCCTTGCTGGTGTGGTTGGCGAAGCCGATCACCCGGGTGGCCGCCAGATCCCCCAGCACCTCGACCACCCCGGGGCGGGTCAGGTCCACGACCACCACGTCGCCGGCCGCCGCCGCGGCGGCGAGATCGGCCGGCCGGGCGACGAAGCGGACGTCGCCCGCGGCCGATACCTTGGACCGGTCCATGAGGTCGGGCACGTAGGCCACGATCACGGCTGGTGCCTCCGGCGGTGCTCCATGGCCTTGGCCGCCCCCCAGATCATGCCGGGCTCGGCCAGGGCGGGGTCGACGTCGGCGAAGGTGGCCGGCGACAGGTCGTAGACGTCGTCGGGGAGCAGCCGGGCCTGGACGGGGTCCCGGTCGACGGGGGGCACGCCGGCGGCCCGCAGGACCTCGGTCGGGTAGCACACCGCGCCCCGCAGCAGGGACAGCGGCGTGGTCCGCTGCTCGTCGATGTCGGCCTCCACCAGGGCCCGCACCCGGGCCCCGACCTCCTCGGCCGCCCGCCGCCCGGCCTCCCGGGCCGCGTCGGCCAGCTCCGGGCCGCCCCGGCGGGCCACCGACCGCTCCACCCAGCCGGGCAGGGCGTCGACGACGGCGTCGGCCAGGGCCGTAGCATGCGACTGCACGCAACCATCGTACGGAGCGCCGCGGCCATGATCTCCCGCCCCCAGCCCGTCCCCCCCGGCCCGGGCCAGGAGTCCGTCTGGGATTATCCCCGCCCGCCCCGCCTGGAGCCGTGCCGCAGCCAGGTGGAGGTGGTGTTCGCCGGGGTGACCATCGCCGTGACCCTGGCGTCGCTGCGGGTGCTGGAGACCAGCCACCCGCCCAACTACTACTTCCCGCCCGACAGCGTCATCCCCGGGGTCCTGCGGGCGTCGGTCAAGACCAGCTGGTGCGAGTGGAAGGGCCAGGCCCGGTACTACTCCGTCGTCCACCGGGGCAAGGCCGTGGCCGACGCGGCCTGGACCTACCCGGATCCCCTTCCCGGCTACGAAGCCATGGCCGGGTACCTGGCCTTCTACCCGGGACTGATGGAGGCCTGCCTGGTCGACACCGAGCTGGTCCTGCCCCAACCCGGCGGTTTCTACGGCGGCTGGATCACCTCCAAGGTCGTCGGCCCGTTCAAGGGCGAGCCCGGGACGATGGGCTGGTAGCGGAGAAGATTTTTCGTCGCCGCTGTCGATTCCGGGGGGTGGTCTTCGTGGACAGGGTGAGGGTCGGAACGGCCGGCCCGAGACCCCAAAGGAGCCCCGATGACCGCCACCCTCACCCCCACCACCACCTCCGCCGAGCAGGGCGTCGCCGTGAAGCCGATCTGGCGTGCCGGCCTGGCCGCCGGCCTCGTTGCCGCCGCCGCCACCGTGGCCGTCGCCGGCGTCGCCCATGCCGCCGGGGTCTCCCTGGAGACCGCGCCCGGCCAGGCCATCCCCGTTCTCGGCTTCGGCCAGCTGACCCTGTTCTTCACCGCCATCGGCGTGCTGATCGCCAAGGGCATCCGCCGCCGGGCCCGCCAGCCCCGCTCGACCTTCGCCCGCACGACCGTCGCCCTGACCGCCCTGTCCGTGGTCCCCGACATGGTGATCTCCGCCGGCGTCTCGACCAAGATGACCCTGGTGGTCACCCACCTGGTCGCCGCCGCCATCGTCATCCCCGCCCTGTCCGCCCGCCTGCCCGAGGCGAGCACCCGCTGAGCTCGACGCCGTCTGTGTGAGTTGAGCTACCGCCCCGGTAGCTCAACTCACAAAGACCGAGTCGGTAAGGTCCCGCACCGTGGACCAGCAGGGCTTTGACGTCGTGCCGACCGGGTCGTGCTGCGGGTCCACCCCCGGCACGATCCCGCCAAACCCCGAGCGGGGCGTTTTCTCCACCCGCTCGGCCGACCGCCCGTCGAGGTCGTGGCCGTCGACGGGGTCAGGATCCACCTGGAAGCGGTCGACGGCACCCCGATCCTCGACGTGAAGCCCGACCTCACGACCGGCTGATCTGGTCCAGGGGGCGGCCGACCAGCTCGGGCGGGACCTGGTCGACGGTGCAGGTGAGGCGGACCCGCCCGGGCAGGATCACCAGGTCGGCCACGCACGGCAGCAGCGGCAGCTTGGGGATCTTGAGGCCGGGCACCGACAGCCCGGCGACGGTGACCCGGAGGGTGTTGTCGCTCACCGACGCCGAGGCGGTGACCTGCTGGCCCGCCACCCGCACCCGGATGCGGCCCGCCTCCAGCGTGACCGGCACGCCCAGGGCGTCGGACAGCCGGTCCTGGGTGACCTCCGCCGTCGCCGTCCCCCGGTTGAGCGACTCGAGCACGACCTTGCGCTCGTCGAACAGCCGGGTGCGGTCGAGGGTGACGTCCTGCAGGTCCACCGCGACCCGGGCGAAGGTGAGCCGGTCGACGGTGACGTCGGCGGCGGCCACCGTGATCCGGGCCACGTCGCCCGAGGTCAGCAGCCGGGGGACGAACGGGAACGACGAGATGCGGGCGCTGGTCGCCCCGCCCGGCGACACCGCCGCCGCCACCCGGTCCCGCAGCTGGGACTCCGCCACCGAGCGGGCGGCGACGTCGGCGGCGACGAGCAGGCCGGCGACGACGGCGAGGAGCAGCAGCTTCCGCAGCGTGTGCGCTAACTCTCGACGACGTCGCCCAGCCGGTCGACCTGGACGCCGGCCTCGCCCAGCCAGGCCAGGGCCTGCTCGACGGCGGCGGGCTCGCCGGCCAGCTCGCACACGATCCAGCCGACGGTGTCCTCGATGTTGGCCCGGCGGATGTTGGGGAGGACGTCGAACTCGCGCACGAGGCGGCCCATGAGCGGCTGCTTGATGAGGTGCTCGGGAAAGGTGAGCTTGACCCGGAGGTTCGTCACAGCGGGCAAGCCTTGCCGCCAACCGCGGCGCCGTCCAGCGCCGTAGAAGGGAATATCATCGCCCGCAACTGACTTGATGCATTGAGACTCAACTTTGCTACGCTGAAGTGTAACGAGAACCCAAAACCACGTTCCGGGAGGAAGCATCCCATGCCCAAGGCCGTCGGTATCGACCTCGGTACCACCAACTCGGTCGTCTCCGTCCTGGAGGCGGGTGAGCCCACCGTCATCCCCAACGCCGAAGGTGGCCGAACCACGCCCTCGGTCGTCGGCTTCTCCAAGACCGGTGAGGTCCTCGTCGGCGAGGTGGCCAAGCGCCAGGCCATCACCAACCCCGAACGCACGATCCGCTCGGTCAAGCGTCACATGGGGACCAACTGGACCATCACGATCGACAAGAAGAAGTACAAGAGCCAGGAGATCAGCGCCCGCATCCTCCAGAAGCTGAAGCGGGACGCCGAGGCCTACCTGGGGGACACGGTGACCGAGGCGGTCATCACCGTCCCGGCCTACTTCGACGACGCCCAGCGCCAGGCCACCAAGGAGGCGGGCGCCATCGCCGGCCTCGACGTCATGCGCATCATCAACGAGCCCACCGCCGCCGCCCTGGCCTACGGGCTGGACAAGGAGGGCTCGGACCAGACCATCGTCGTGTTCGACCTCGGCGGCGGCACCTTCGACGTCTCGATCCTCGAGATCGGCGAGGGCGTCTTCGAGGTCAAGGCCACAAGCGGCAACACCCACCTGGGCGGCGACGACTGGGACCAGAAGGTCATGGACTGGCTGGTCGAGGAGTTCAAGGGCGACCACGGCGTCGACCTCGGCAAGGACAAGATGGCCCTCCAGCGCCTCAAGGAAGCGGCGGAGAAGGCCAAGATCGAGCTGTCG
>DATJHJ010000083.1:0-2859 GCA_035494015.1 Acidimicrobiales bacterium | reverse complement strand
GGGGCCGAGCTGCGGGAGCCCTACTTCATGTACCGGCGGGGCCGGCGGGCCCTGCACGAGATCGTCCGCCGGCTGCCGCAGTCCTACAGCTACCAGAACCCGCTGCAGCGGTTCCAGTTCGACGTGGCCTACGGTCGCCTGCAGGCCACCGGCCTGCCCCTGCGGCCTCCCGACGAGGGCTGGGAGCGGCTGTTGGAGTACCGGGAGACGTACGCCACCAGCCTCCAGGCCCTCATCGACTACCTGCTGGCCCCCGCCGGTTTCTGGGGCCACTCGGCCGAGGACAGCGACGACGGCGGGTAACTTCGAGGGGATGTCCCAAGCCTCGCCGGAGCTGTGCCTGCTGACGGTGCACGCCCATCCCGACGACGAGTCGTCCAAGGGGGCGGCCACCGTCCATCGCTACGCCGAGGAGGGCGTGCGCTGCGTGCTGGTGTGCGCCACCGGCGGCGAGGAGGGGGACATCCTCAACCCGGCCATGGACCGGCCCGAGATCCGCGAGCGGCTCCACGAGATCCGGCTGCAGGAGCTGGCGCGGGCCACCGAGATCATCGGCTACCACGAGGTGGTCATGCTGGGGTACCGGGACTCGGGTATGCCGGACTCGGAGGCCAACAAGAACCCCGAATGCTTCGCCTGCGCGGAGGAGGCCGAGGCCGTGGGCCGCCTGGTGGCCGTCATCCGCCGCGAGCGCCCCCAGGTGATCATCACCTACCCGGACGACCAGCAGGGGTACCCGCACCCGGACCACCTTCGGGTCCACGACATCAGCGTGCTGGCCTTCGACGCCGCCGCCGACCCCGATGCCTACCCCGAGGCCGGTCCGCCCTGGCAGCCGTTGAAGCTGTACTACAGCGCCTGGGCCCGGGCTCGCATGGTCGCCATCCACGAGAAGTTCCTCGAGCTCGGGATGGAGTCCCCGTTCGACGCCAAGTGGTTCGACCGGCCCGGCCTGGACGAGCGCATCACCACGAAGATCGACGTCGGCGACGCCGACTCGGTGCGCAAGGAGGCCCTGCTGGCCCACGCCACCCAGATCGACCCCAACTCGCCGTTCTGGTTCGGCCTGCCCCCCGAGGTGACCTCGGTCTACCCCTGGGACGACTACATCCTGGCCCGCTCCCTGGTCGAGACCCCGGCCACCTTCCCCGAGGACGACCTGTTCGCCGGCGTCCGCGAGCGCGTCCGGCCCGAGCTGGGCCGGTAGCTAGGCTGCGGCTCATGCCCGCGTACCTTTCCCAGGAGTGGCTCGACGCCGGCCGTGAGCTGGCCCAGGAGTTCCCCGAGCGGGCCGGCGCCACCGCCCGGCTCCAGTACCAGGTCCTCGGCAGCCCCGAGGGCGACGTCCACTATTACTGGGTGGTCGAGAACGGCAAGCTGCAGGAGTCGACCCTGGGCGACGACCCGGACGCCGAGATCACCCTGTCCATGTCCTACGAGGACGCGGTGAAGATGCAGAAGGGCGAGCTGGACGCCAACGCCGCCTTCATGCAGGGGCGGATCAAGGTGGTCCCGGGCAGCAACATGGGCAAGCTCATGAGCCTGCTCCCGCTGACCCAGAGCGCCGAGTACAAGGCCATCCAGGCCAAGATCGACGCCATCACTGATTATTAGGAGCGGGCACCCGGGTCCTTCGGACCGCGCCCGCTCCGTGCCGTCGGGGGCCCCTGCCCCGACGGCGGCGACACATCCCGCTGTTCGCTAGGGGCGGGCACCCGGGTCCTGCGGACCGCGCCCGCTCCGTGGTCAGCCGGTCAGCAGGGTGGGCTGGGGAGCGGCGGGGGCGAAGGCGCTTGGCTCCCGTACCAGGCCGCTGCCGACGGGGGACAGGCCGAGCAGGTAGCGCAGGACCGCCTGGTGCTGCTCGTCCACGACCAGGATCTGGGCCGCGGCCCGGACCGTGTCCGGGCCCAGCGTAGGGATGGCCTTCAGGTAGGTCTGCGACAGGTAGTCCTCCAGGCGCAGGGCCAGGGTGGCGGCCCCGGGGACGTCGACCAGCCGGCTCACGGCCTGGTCGACGGCGGGCTTGAGCGCGGTGTCCGCCCCGGTGATCGCCGCTCGGCCGGCGGCGGTGAGCATCCGGTTCCACAGGTCCAGGTGCTCCCCGTGCTGGCGGCCGGCGACGGCGAGGGCCTCGACCACGGCCGGGGGGAGGGCGGCGCCCAGCCGGCCCTGGGTGAACGACGTGCCGATGCCGGTGTAGGTGTCGAGGGTCAGCTTTTCCAGTCCGGCGAGCATGGTCGCCGTGGCCAGGTCGTCGCTGGGGCCGGTGCCCTTCTTGTTGTCCGAGCAGGCCGTCGCCGCCATGGCCAAGCCGGCCGTCCCGGCCAGGAACCGGCGCCGGTCGAGCCCGGTCACCTGACCGCCCCAGAGGTGGGCTCGGCGATGAGGTCGGCGCCGTTGACCTTCTCCAATGAGTCCGGGAAGCCGACGTTGCCCACCGCGCCGGGGAGCTTGGCCAGGTCGGTGGCCGGGAAGGGCACGTTGACGAGCTGGGGGGCGTTGGCCTTGAGGAGGGCCCCCACGGCTCGGAGCCCGGCGACGTGCTGGGCCTCGACCGCCATGGCCCCGGCCAGCAGGGCCTTCGTCGCGGCGTCGGCCAGCATGGTCAGGCCGAGCAGGTAGGTGTCGGTGGCCACCTTCTCGAAGAGGGCGGCGAAGTCGACCAGCTTTTGCACCGTGCCCACGTCGGCGGCGTCGACCAGGGCGAGGATCTTGGGGTTCGGTGCGTCCTGCACCTTGGCGTTGCGGTCCAGGGCGACGGTCTGGGCCTGGAAGGCCTTCTTGTGGTCGCCGTGCTGGCGCATGGTCTCGGTGAAAAAGGCCACGAGCGTGTCCTTGGCGCTCTTGGTGGTGACG
>DATJHJ010000082.1:0-36199 GCA_035494015.1 Acidimicrobiales bacterium | reverse complement strand
AAACGGCTGCTGCCGAACTACGCCGTCTTCGACGAGCAGCGGTACTTCGCCCCCGGCCACGGCGACCCCAACCTGTTCCTGATCGCCGGGGTCCGCACCGGCATCTCGATCTGCGAGGACGCCTGGTCGCCCGACGGGCCGATCGCCGATCAGGCCGCGGGCGGGGCCGAGCTGATCCTGAACCTCAACGCGTCGCCGTACTACGCCGGACGGCTGGCCGAACGGGAACGGATGCTGGCCACCCGGGCCGCCGACGCGTCGTGTGCGCTGGTCTACGTCAACCTGGTCGGCGGCCAGGACGAGCTGGTCTTCGACGGCGCCTCCCTGGTCCTCGACGCCGACGGCCGGGTCGTGGCTCGGGCCCCGCAGTTCCGGCAGGACGACCTCATTGCCGACCTCGACATCCGGCCCGTCTTCCGCAAGCGCCTGCTCGATCCCCGGGGCCGGGCCACCGCCCCGCCGCTGCCCGAGATCGTCGTCACCCACGAGCCCCGGCGCAACGAGAACGCCTGCCCCCCGGCCCTGCACGAGCCGCTGCCCAAAGCGCACGAGATCTACGAAGCCCTCGTCATCGGCACGGCCGACTACGCCCGCAAGAACGGCTTCACCGACGCCGTGCTCGGCCTGTCGGGTGGGGTCGACAGCTCCCTCGTCGCCGCCATCGCCGCCGACGCCCTCGGTCCCGGCCACGTCCACGGCGTGTGCATGCCGTCGCGCTACTCAAGCCCGGGGTCGGTGACCGACGCCCTGCTGCTGGCCGAGTCGCTGGGCATCGAGACCCGCACCATCCCCATCGAGCCGGCCCACACCGCCTTCCTGCAGATGCTGGCCCCGTCCTTCGCCGGCGTCCCCGAGGACCTCACCGAGGAGAACGTGCAGGCCCGCATCCGGGGCACGACGCTCATGGCCCTGTCGAACAAGTTCGGCTGGCTGGTGCTGGCCACCGGCAACAAGAGCGAGATGGCGGCCGGCTTCTCCACGCTCTACGGGGACCTGGCCGGCGGGTTCGCCGTCATCAAGGACGTGTCCAAGCTCACCGTCTACGAGTTGTGCCACGACCGCAACCGCCGGGCGGTGGCCAAGGGCGAGGCGCCACCCGTCCCCCCCGACGTGCTGACGAAACCGCCGTCGGCCGAGCTGCGGGCCGACCAGCGCGACGACCAGTCGCTGCCGCCCTACGAGGAGCTCGACCCCGTCCTGCTGGCCTACGTGGAGGGCGACGCCACCGCCGGCGACCTGGTGGCCGCCGGGTTCGACCGCGACCTGGTCCGCCGGGTCGTCACCCTGGTCGACCGGGCCGAGTACAAGCGCCGGCAAGCCCCGCCGGGGGTGCGGGTCACGCCGAAGGCCTTCGGCAAGGACCGCCGGCTGCCGATCACCAACCGCTACTCGGGCTGACCGGCCATCCCGCACGGCCCGCACGGGCCGTCGGCGCACGGCTCGCATTCGAGCTCCAGGGTGGAGTGGGCGATGGAGTACGACGTGGCCACCGCGGCCTTGACCTGGTCCCCCACCACCTGGGCCTCGGCCAGGCTGGGGCGGCCGGCCAGGACGAGGTGGGCGGACAGGGCCCGCACCTCCGAAGACAGGCTCCAGACGTGGAGGTCGTGCACGGTCTCCACGCCGTCGACACCACCGATGGTCTCGGTCAGGCGGTCGAGGTCGACGTCCCGGGGCGTGGACTCGAGCAGGACCTCGGCCGCCTGGCGGACGAGCTGGAAGGCCTCGACGGCGATGAGAAGGCCGATGGCCAGGGACACCACCGGGTCCAGCCAGAGGAACCGCCCGGTCAGCATGATCACCAGGCCGGCCACGGCCACGCCCAGGGACGCGGCGGCGTCGGCCGCCATGTGCAGCATGGCCGAGCGCATGTTCAAGTCCGCCGACCTCTCCCGCAGCACGACGGCCGACCCGGCGTTGACCGCGAACGCCAGCAGGGCGACGGCCACGACCAGGCCCCCCCGGACCGGCTCGGGGTCGCCGAGGCGGACCACGCCCTCGTACACGATGACCCCGGTGACGGCGAGGATGGTGGCGGCGTTGAGGAGGGCGGCCAGGATCGTCCCCCGGTGGTACCCGTAGGACCGCTCGGCCGTCGGTGCCCGCCGGGCCCAGCGCACGGCCACCAGCGAGACGACCACCGCGGCGACGTCGCTCAGGTTGTGGCCGGCGTCGGCCAGCAGGCCCAGCGAGTGGGCCACCACGCCGAACACGACCTGCCCGGCCACCAGGGCCACGTTCAGCCCGAACGCGATCCCGAGCCGTCGAGACCGGGTCACTCCACGCCCACCGGGCCGGGGTCCTCGCCGTGGCCCACGTGCTCCAAGGCCAGGTCGAGCAGCATCCGCACGTGCCCGTCGCGCAGGGAGTAGTGCATCATCCGCCCGGCCCGGCGAGCCTTCACCACCCGGTGGGCCCGCAGCAGCCGCAGGGCGTGCGACGTGGTCGACTCGGCCATCCCCGCCGCCGCGGCCAGGTCGCACACGCACAGCTCGCCGCCTTCGAGCAGGCTGGCCAGGAGCCGGAGCCGGCTCGGGTCGGACAGCAGCCCGAAGACCTCGGCCAGCTCGTCCACCACGTCGGCCCCCGGGAGCGACGCCTGGACGGCCCGGACCCGCTCGGGGTCGACCAGCTTCAGCTCACAGGCATCGAGGGCGACGGGCTCAGGCATTCGGTCTCCAATATCTGAACGGTCATGCAGATGTTACTCCCCGCCGGGCCGGATCTATGATGAAACGGTCCGGAATGGCCTTCGTGCCGGCGCGCTTGACCGTGCCGGTAGAGTGGAGGAAGACATCCGACGCCCAGACCCCTTCACGCGGGAATGCCCGCGTCCCCCATGGCGTTGTCTCTTTGCCGCCCTGAAGCGCTAGTCGTCGCTAGCTGAACACCAAGGAAGAAGAACCGCATCGTGCCCAAGGAGCGAGTCGAGCGAGACGAGGAAGACCTCGTCCGCCTGTACCTCACCGATATCGGTCAGTACCCGCTGCTGACCAAGGATGACGAGGTCCGCCTGGCCAAGGCCATCGAGGCCGGGAACGAGGCGCGCGTCCACCTGGACGCCGAGGGCAACAGCCTGCCCCAGAGCCGCAAGCGCGAGCTGCGCCGGGTGAACGCCGAGGGGGTCAGCGCCCAGCGCACCTTCGTCCAGTCCAACCTGCGGCTGGTCGTCTCCATCGCCAAGAAGTACCAGGCGTCGGGGCTCCCCCTGCTGGACCTCATCCAGGAGGGCAACCTGGGCCTCATGCACGCGGTCGAGAAGTTCGACTGGCGCAAGGGCTTCAAGTTCTCCACCTACGCCACCTGGTGGATCCGCCAGGCCATCACCCGCGGCATCGCCAACAGCGGCCGCACCATCCGACTGCCCGTCCACGCCGGCGACACCCTGGCCCGCCTCCAGAAGGCCCGGGCCCGGCTGGAGCTGAAGCTGGGTCGCCCGGCCACCCTCTCGGAGCTGTCGGCCGAGGTGGAGATGCCGGAGGACAAGGTCACCGAGGCCCTGCGCTTCGCCGCCGAGCCGCTGTCTCTGTCCGAGCCACTGCGCGAGGACGGGGACGCCGAGCTGGGCGACGTGGTCGAGGAC
This sequence comes from Acidimicrobiales bacterium, assembly GCA_035494015.1. GTDB lineage: Bacteria > Actinomycetota > Acidimicrobiia > Acidimicrobiales > AC-14 > CADCTB01. Next base: position 32,616 of record DATJHJ010000082.1, on the reverse strand, counting down.
CGCTCGGCCGAGTCGCCCTTCGAGGTGGCGGCCACCGCCCTGCTGCCCGAGGAGATCTCCAAGCTCCTGGGCCCGCTCGACGAGCGCGAGCGGGAGATCCTGCGCCTGCGCTTCGGCCTCGACCGGGGCGAGCCCCGGACCCTGGAGGAGGTCGGCGAGCACTTCAACCTGACCCGGGAGCGCATCCGCCAGATCGAGGCCCGGGCCATGTCCAAGCTCCGCCACCCCAGCTCCGACACCGGCGCCCGGGATCTGCTGGCCGTCTGACCGCGGCGTCAGCCGCTGAGCGTGCTGATGCCGACCACGAAGAGGACGACCCAGGCGACGATCCACGCCGCCATCACGCCGGCGGCGGCGTAGAGGCCGGCCCGCGGGAGGCGTTCGAGGAACGACCCCGGCGCGCTGGCCGTGCCGGTGTCCAGCCGGGGGAGCACGCCCAGCCAGTCGAGCACGGCGACCACGCCGACAGCGACGATCACCGCGGGCACGACGATCAGCAGCACGAGCATCAGCGCTGCAGCCCCCGCAGGATGCCCTGGAGGGGGGTCAGGGCGGGCGACGGGGGCGGCGAGATGATGGGCGGCTCCGTGGTGGGCGTGGTCGCCGGGGGAACGATGACGACCGGCGGCGAGTAGGTGGGCAATGGGACGGGGTCGGCCGGCAACGGCACGTCGACGGGGGGCTCGTAGGTCACCGGCGGGGTGGTGGGCGCCGGCGTGACGCTGGGCGCGGCGGGCACGGGCGGCGGCGGAGCCGGCTTGGACGGGGGCACGAAGTCGACGGGCGGGACGCCGTCGAGGGCGGCGGCCATGTAGTCGTGCCACGCCTTGGCCGGGATGGTGCCACCGAAGACCCGGCTGACCCCCTTGATGTTGACAAGGGGCCGCAGGCTGTCCGAGTAGCCCATCCACACCGCGGTGGACAGCTGCGGCGTGTAGCCCACGAACCAGGCGTTGCTGTAGTTCTCGGCCGTCCCGGTCTTGCCCGCCGTCCCGTTCGGCCGGCCGATGTCGGCGGCGGTCCCGGTGCCGTGGCCGATGACGTCCTTGAGCACGTCGTTGACCTGGTCGGCCACGTTCTCGGCGAGTACCCGCTTGGCGGCCCGGGCCCGGTTGTCCTCGAGGACCTTGCCGGTCGAGTCGGTCACCTTGACGATCGGCGTGGCCGCCTCCTGCATGCCCCGGTTGGCGAACACCCCGTAGGCGGCGGCCATGTCGAGGGGCGACACCTCTGCCGCACCGAGGGTGAGGCTGGGGCCGTAGGGCTCGCCGTTGGGCTGCTGGCCGTCCGGGTTGACCATGGTCAGGCCCATCCGGTTGGCCAGGCTCGCCACCTTCTTGACCCCCACGTCCTGGATGAGCTGGGCGTACACCGTGTTCACGGAGTAGGCGGTGGCCTGGCGCAGGGTGAGGTAGCCGTAGCCCCCGCTCTCGGCGTTGTGGACGGTGCAACCGACACCGGTGCAGTGGGGGTAGGTGTAGGTGCTGGGCCCGCGATAGGTCTTGTCGACGCTCATCCCCTGCTCGAGCGCCTCGGCCAGGGTGAAGGGCTTGAACGCGGAGCCGGGCTGGCGGCCGGAGCCACCGCCGGGCACGCAGATGGGCCCGTCGCCCGGCTGGGGCTGCGACTGGGCCGGGCAGCTGCCGAGGGCCAGGTTCACCTGCGAGCGGGCGAAGTCCCGGCCGCCCACCAGGGCCTTGACCTGCCCCGTCGCCGGGTCGAGGGAGACCAGGGCCATGTCCAAGGGCGCCGAGGTGCCCTTCAACGCCTCGCCGACCGCGGCCTCGGCCTTGGCCTGCAGGTCCGGGTCGAGCGAGGTCTCCACCCGCAGGCCGCCCGCGTACACCGCCTGGTCCCCGTAGCGGGCCAGCAGGTAGCTGCGGACGTAGTCGCTGAACCACGGGTACTTGGTCTCGACCGTCCGGGGCGGCTGTACGACCGTGGCCGGGCTGCCGTCGCGGGGCATGTCCTCGGCCAGGGTGACCCGCTGGGGGCGGGCCTCGGCGAGCTGGGTGGGCGAGATGCGGTGCTGGTCGGCCATCTTGTCCAGCACCCGCACCCGCTGGTACTCGGCGTCGGCCGGGCTGGTGCGGGGGTCGTGCAGGGAGGGGGCGGTGAGCAGCCCGGCCAGCATGGCCGCCTCGGACAGGGTGAGGTCCTTGACCGGCTTGCGAAAGTAGGTGTCGGCCGCCGCACCCACGCCGTACGCGCCGCTGCCGAAATACGCCCGCGAGAGGTACCGGTAGAGGATCTCGTCCTTGCTCAGCTTCTTCTCCAGGCGACCGGCCAGGACCGCCTCCCGCAGCTTGCGGCCCATGGTGCGCTCGTCGCCGACGTAGGCCATGCGGACGTACTGCTGGGTGATGGTCGACGCCCCCTCCACGTAGCCGCCGCCCCGCAGGTCGGCCATGAACGCCCGGATGATGCCCCGAGAGTCCACGCCCTTGTGGCTGTAGAACCGCTGGTCCTCGGCGGCCACGACCGCATCGACCAGCACCGGAGGGATGTCGGCCCGAGCGACGGGCAGGCTGGTGTCGTACCGACGGAAGTTGGCGATCTCCACGCCGTTGCGGTCGTAGACCCGGGTGATCTGCGAGTCGATGGCCGGGCGCTCAGCCGGGAGGGCGCCGGACAGGGGGCTGGCCAGGAGGAACACGGACAGCAGGCCGACGACCAGGACCGGGACCAGGGCGCTGGCCACGGCCAGGGCAGTGACCCCGCGCACGAGGGGGTCGTCCCATGCCTCGATGGTCGGCCACGGCCGCGCCGCACCGCCGATCCGGCGGCCGAAGACGGCCTCAGACGCGAACAACCTTTCCTCCCACTGGGCCGAGACCCAACTGCCGCCGCGGCCCGACGTCTGGACCCTCAGGCTGCTTCTGCCCATCGGCGACGATGTCCACACCTGATTCCGGTTATGGGCCGTCGTCCCGGTAGGGTCCGGGGTGGAGGTGTCCGGGCACCTGGTGGGCTCCCCCGCCTTCAAAGCGGGTGGGACGGGCGATCCCCGTCCGGCGGGTTCGATTCCCGTCCACCTCCGCCAAATCCTCTCGCCGACCGGGCCGGTGGCTCGCCCCCCTCCGTTCTGGCTGCAGGTACCCGCCCATTGGCGGGTAACTGCAGCCAGAAGGTGGGGAGGCGGTCGTGGGCGTAGGCTGCGGGCATGAAGAAGCTGATCCTGCTCGTCATGCTCGTCGCCCTCGGCGTGGTCGCGGCCCGCAAGGTGCGCGCCTCCTAAAGGTTCTTTCACTCCGGGCCTTGCCAACCGCCGGCCGGCCCGCTAGGTTTTCGTTGATCTCTTCCCCGAGGTTCAGTTGTTCGCGCCCGGGGAGGGCTCGATGCTCATCGCTTGCTGGTCGCCCAAGGGGGGCAGCGGCACCACGGTGATCGCCTGCGGCCTCGCCGCAGTGCTGGCCCGAACGTCCCGAGCCGGTGGCGGCGCCCTGCTGGCCGACCTGTGCGGGGATGCGGCGTCCGTCCTCGGGCTGCCCGACCCCTCCGGCCCGGGCCTGGCCGAATGGCTGGCCGCCGGGCCCGACGTGGCCGCCGGCGCCCTGTCGCGGCTGGAGGTGGAAGCCGGCCCCGGGCTGGGGTTGCTGGCCTGGCGGCGGCCGGCGGTGGAGCTGCGGCCCGGGCCCGGCCGGGCCGACGCCCTGGTGGAGGCGCTGGCCGCCGATGCCCGCGCCGTCGTGGTCGACTGCGGGGCGGCCACCGAGGGCGCCGGGCTGGCGGTGGCCGCCGCCGCCCCCGTCTCCCTCCTCGTCCTGCGGCCCTGCTACCTGGCCCTGCGGCGGGCCCTCGCCGCGCCGTTGCGTCCCTCCGGCGTCGTCCTGGTCAACGAAGGCGGCCGGGCGCTGGGGCGCCGCGACATCGAAGACGTGCTGGGCGTCCCCGTCCGCGCCGAGGTGGAGGTCGATCCTGCGGTGGCCCGGGCGGTCGACGCCGGCCTGCTGGCCCGCCGGGTCCCCCGCGCCCTCGAGCGGGCCCTGCGGGGCGCCGTGGGGGCGGCGGCCGGGCGGGACGCGGCATGAGCGTGGTCGCCGCCCCCCTGGCCGAGGCCAAGGCCCGCATCCATGCCCGCCTGCTGGCCGACGGGGGGGACGGGCCGCTGGCCGAGCGGGTGGCCGCCCTGGTCGAGGAAGAGGTCCCCCTGCTGGGCACCGGCCTGCGCCATCGGCTGGTCGCCGGGGTGCTGGCCGACGTCTGCGGCCTGGGCGCCCTCGAGCCGTTGCTGGCCGATCCCGCGGTCACCGAGATCATGGTCAACGGACCGGGCCGGGTCTGGGTGGAGCGCAGCGGGCAGCTGACCCGCGTCCCGATCGACCTGGACGCCGCGGCCATCGAGCACCTCATCGAGAAGGTGGTCGCCCCCCTGGGCCTGCGGATCGACCGGTCGTCGCCGCTGGTGGACGCCCGGCTCCCGGACGGGTCCCGGGTCAACGCCGTCGTCCCGCCGCTGGCCGTGGACGGGCCGTGCCTGACCGTCCGGCGCTTCGGGGCCAAGGCGGTGCCCCTGGCCGCCTTCGCCCCTCCGGAGGTGGCCGACCTGCTGGCCGCCGCCGTGGCCGGCCGGCGCAACCTGATCGTCTCCGGCGGCACCGGGGCCGGCAAGACCACCCTGCTCAACGCCCTGGCCTCGTGCATCCCGGCCTCGGAGCGTGTGATCACCGTGGAGGACGCGGCCGAGCTGGCCCTCCCGGGCGAACACGTCGTCCGCCTGGAGTCCCGGCCGGCGAACGCCGAGGGGGCAGGTGAGGTACGCATCCGCGATCTGGTCCGCAACGCCCTGCGCATGCGGCCCGACCGGATCGTGGTGGGGGAGGTCCGCGGCCCCGAAGCCCTCGACATGCTCCAGGCCATGAACACCGGCCACGAGGGCTCGCTTTCCACCTGCCACGCCAACAGTCCCGAAGACGCCCTCTCCCGCCTGGAGACCATGGTGCTGATGGGCGAGGTCCAGCTCCCCCTGGCTGCGGTGCGCAGCCAGCTCGAATCGGCGCTGGACCTGGTGGTCCAGGTGGCGCGCCGCCCCGACGGCAGCCGGCGGGTGGTGGCGGTGGCCGAGGTGCTGGCCGGGCCCCAGATCGTCGACGGCGGGCCCCGCACCCGCCTCGTCGCCGACGCCGACGGGCTGATCGTCCCCCCGGCCGGCGGCGAGCAGCCATGACCCTCGCCGCCATGCTCGCCGCCGCGGTCCTGGCCATGGGCGCCGCGGCCCGGTCCGCCCTCGCCCTGTCCCGCCGCGGCGCGGTCGCCGCCCGCCTCCCCTCGGGCCCCAACCCTGCCAGCGGGGAGATGGCGCCGGCGGCGCGCCGGACGCTGCCCCAACCGCCGGCCCGGGTGGGCCGGGCCCTGGTGGACGCCGCCCTCCCCCTCCGGCCCGAGGCGGCGTGGACGGCCTGGCTGCTGGCGCTCGGGCTCGGCCCGCTGGTGGCCGCGGTCGCCGGCGGGCCCGGCCTGGCGGGCGTGGCCCTGCTCGCCCTGGGCGCCGGTCCCGCCCTGGTCGTGCGCTCCCGCCGGGGCGCGGCAGCCACCCGCCTGGAGCAGGCCTTGCCCGGCGCCCTGGAGGCGGTGGCCCGCTCCCTGCGATCGGGCGCATCACTCCGCCAGGCCATCGAAGAGGCGGGCGCCGCCCCCGGCGGCAGCCCGCAGCTCGCCGCCGAGTTGGCCCGCGCCGGGGCCGAGGCGCGCCAAGGGGCCAGCCTGGTCGCCGCCCTCGAAGGCATCGCCGCCCGCCGGCCCCTGGCCGGGGTCCGCCTGGGGGTGGCCGCCCTGTGCCTGGGAGCCGAGACCGGCGGGGCCCAGGCCCGGGCGGTGGACGGGGTGGCCGCCACCGTGCGGGAGCGCCTGGCCGTGGGCGCCGAGCTGCGGGCGCTGGCCTCCCAGGCCCGCATCTCCGCCCTGGTGATCGGCCTGGCCCCGGTGGGCTTCGGCGCCTTCGCCGCCGCCACCGACCCCCGGACCTCGCAGTTCCTCCTGCACACGCCCGCCGGGCTCATCCTGCTCACCGTCGGCCTGACCCTCGACGGCCTCGGGTGGCTGTGGATGCAGCGCCTGTCCCAGGTGGCGGTATGAGCGAGCACGCCGGCCGGGGCTGCCGGCCCTGCCGTAGCGCAGCGGAGGCCCCGGCCGGCAGGCCCGCAAAGGCCGGCGAGCGCAGCGACCCGGAGACATCATGAGCCCCGGGCTGGCCTTCGTCGCCTGGGCCGCGGCCGGCCTGGCCGCCGGGTGGCGCTACCGGCCCGCTCCCGCCCGGCTCCGTTCCCTCGGCCCCGGCCCGGCCGAGGGCGGAGAAGCGGCCGCCCCCGAGGCCCCTCCCGCCGGTCCGGGCCCGGTCATCGGTCGGCTCGTGGAACGGCTGGGCAGCACCGTGCTGCGGCGGCTGCGGCGCGACCCGACGCCGGCGGGCGCCCGCCGCCTGGGGACCGCCCTGGTGGTGGCCGTGGTCGCCCTGCCCGTCCTGCCCCCGGTCGCCATCCCCGCCGGTGTCCTCGCCTGGGCCCTGCCCGCGCTGTCGGCCCGTCGCCGCCAGCGCCGGCGGGTTGCGGCCATCGCCGCCGACCTGCCCGACGTCGTCGACCTGCTCGTGCTGGCCGTGGGCGCCGGGCTCACGGTGCGCCTGGCCGTGGCTGCGGTCGCCCGCCGGGCCTCCGGCCCGCTCGGGGCCGAGCTGGCCCACGCCCTGCACGAGGCCGAGCTGGGCCGCCGCCTGGCCGACGCCCTCGACGACCTGCCGACCCGGGCCGGGGAGGCCACCCGCCCGCTCGTCGCCGCCCTGGTGGCGTCGGAGCGCTACGGGGCCTCGCTGGGGGCCAGCCTCGAGCGCCTCGCCCACGAGGTGCGGGCCGACCGGCGCCGCCGGGCCGAGGAAGCGGCCCGGAAGGTCCCCGTCAAACTGCTCTTCCCCCTGGTCAGCTGCACGCTGCCGGCCTTCGGGCTGCTCACGGTGGCCCCCCTCATCGCCAGCGCCGTCCGGTCGCTGCGCCTGTAGCCAGGTTCGATCCCACCAGAAGGAGGCGGCATCCGTGCTCGCCCTTTACATCCATCTGTCCACCTACCTGTCCATGCTGGCCGCCCGCCCCCGGGCGGACGAGCGGGGGCAGGCGTCCGCCGAGTACGCCCTGGTCCTGCTGGGGGCGGCCGCGGTCGCCCTGCTCATCGTGGCCTGGGCCACCAAGACCCAGCTCATCAGCAAGCTGCTCGACGCCGTCATGGGCGCCATCACCGACAAGGTCAAGTGAGCGCCTGCACCACGAGGTGCAGGCCGTGAGACGGGACCGGGGGGACGGGGGCCAGGCATCGGTGGAGCTGGCCCTCGTCCTTCCTCTCGTCTTCATCCTGCTCCTCGGCATCGTCCAGCTCGGGCTGCTGGTTCGCGACCAGATCCTGGTCGTGCACGCGGCCCGGGAGGCGGCCCGGGAGGCCGCCGTGGACCCGGCGGCGGACGCCGCCTCTCGGGCCGCGGCGGCCAGCTCGACCCTCGACGGCGCCCGCTTGACGGTGACAACCTCAGGCCGGGGGGCCACGGGCAGCCGGGTACGGGTCGAGGTGGCCTATCGGGCGCCCACCGGGGTCCCCATCATCGGCGCCGCCCTCGGCGACCTCACGCTGCGGGCTTCCGCCACCATGAGAGTCGAGCGGTAATCCACAGGGCGGCAATTCTCACGCTGCGTGACCGCATGGCTCTTGAGAGCAAGAAAATTGCCCGAATCGCTGGACCTGGCCCACCGGCATCTGGTAGCTACTTGCAGGCGGCAAGGTCTACCGGGGGAAGCAGTGACGCCCTCCGGCGCCGAGAGGCGTGCGGGTGTCACGTACGAGAGGGGTTCAGGAAATGCGCACGGTTCATCGTCTCGGGGCGACGCTCATGGCGGGCGCCGTCATGGCCGCCGTCCTGGCGTTGCCGGCTTCGGCCCAGACCTCGACCACCATCCAGACCCAGACGGTCGAGTCCCGGGCGGAGAGCTTCATCGCCACGGCCGCGGCCCGCGGCTTGGACCTCAACCTCTTCGGCACCCACGTCACCATCGGCCAGTCGAGCGCGGTGGTCAGCACCCCCTCGTCGGCCAAGGCATCCGGGGCCGGCGTGGCCCTGGTCTCGGGCACGGTGAGCAACAGCGAGGTGACCCAGCCCGACCAGACCCAGGCCCCGGCCAAGGCGTGCGTGCTGAACCTGCCGGTTGCCAGCCTCCTCACCCTCAACCTGGCCTGCGGCGAGTCGCGGGTGGACACCCACAACGCCTCGCCCACCGCCTTCGGGAGCGGCTCGGTGGCCAGCGCCGACGTGACCGGCCTGACCGTCCTCCAGCCGGTCCTCGACCTGCTCCAGTCCCTGCTGAACGCCCTCCTGCCCGTCGTCGACCAGACGGTCGGCACGGTCGTCAACGCCCTCGGGCCCACCCTGGGCGGCGTCCTCGGGCCGCTGGCCGGGAACCTGGGCTTGGGCAGCACGTCCACCGTGGCCCCGGTGTCCAGCCTGGTGAACAACCTGCTCGACGGGGTCAAGAAGGCCACCGGCCTGCTCGCCATCAAGCTCGGCGACTCCACCGCCCAGGCCGTCACCACGGCCGGCGCCGTCACCGCCACGGCCAATGCCGCCGGCGCCCAGATCGACCTGCTGCCCGGCCTGGCCCTCGGCGGCGCCCCCCTGCTGTCCGTCATCGTCGGCCAGGCCAAGTCGGTCTCCACCTTCGACCGGGGCACGGCCAAGAGCACGCCCACCTTCGACGCCGCCGTGGCCCGGGTCCGCCTCGGCCTGCCCCTGCTGGGCGCCGGCATCACCGACATCCCGATCCAGCTCAACCAGCCGCTGACCCTGCTGGCCGGCACCCCGCTGGAGAGCACGATCACCCTGGGCGGGGGCCGCACCACCACCGACCCCGCCACCGGCTCGGTCGCCTCCTACGCCGACGGCGTCAGCATCCAGCTGCTCAAGGGCCTCAACGGCGGCATCGGCCTCGAGCTGGCCCACGCCGAGACCGGCGCCGGCGGCCAGGCCCGCCTGCTGACCCAGCAGCAGATCGTCCAGCCCGTCCCGTCGCTGGCCAAGACCGGTAACAGCCCGTGGCTCCCGCTCACCGGCGCCGGCCTCCTGGTCGCCGCCCTGGGCATCCGCCGCCGGCTGGTTGCGGCCCGGCCCGCCCGCACGACCGAGCGGGTGAGCCAATAATCGACTCGACCAGGGCTAGCCTTTCCCGGGTCATGACGAAGGTGCACCAATGCTCGTAGAACTCCTGCGCGACCACCGGTGGCTGCGCCGGCTCCTGTCGGGCCTGTCCGTCGTGCTCGTCCTCGGCGGCATCGGCCTGGTGGGCTTCCCGTTCGCCACCAACATGTGGACGAGCCGGATCCAGCAGCACCTCGACGAGCAGATCGCCAGTCCCGAGCTCCAGCAGGCCTACAAGGAGCACAAGGTCGAGACGGGCGACAGCCTGACCCGCATCAAGATCCCGGCCATCGGCCTGGACACCGTGGTCGTCGAGGGCATCACGCCCAGCGCCCTGCGGGCCGGCGCCGGCCACTACCCGCAGACCTCGCTGCCGTGCGAGGGGGGCAACGTCGGCATCGCCGGCCACCGCACCACCTACGGCCGGCCGTTCGGCAACCTGGACCAGCTCAAGCCCGGCGACACCATCGAGCTGACCACCCCGATCGGCGGCTGCGTCTACCAGGTCAGCAAGGCGCCGTTCGTGGTCTCGCCCACCGACCTGAGCGTGATCGACCCGACCGGAGAGCGGTCCCTGACCCTCACCACCTGCCACCCGAAGGGGTCGGCGGCACAGCGCCTGGTCATCCGGGGGACGTGGGTAAAGGACGTGAAGGCGGCATGACGGGCCAAGGATGACGGGGCGCCTCTGGCGGCGCTCCGGTTCGGCGGCGGCCGTGGTGCTGGCGGTCCTCACGCTGTCGCCCGCCCCCTCGGCGTGGGCCGGGGCGGTGATCACCCTCGACCAGCCCCGAGCCGACCCGCCCCTGGACTCCTCGGCGGTGACGATCAGCGGCAGCGTGGTCAGCGACCTGCCCCTGCTCAACGTCCCCCGGAGCGTTAGCCTGGCCATGAGCGGCCAACAGGCGCCCGCTGTCACCTGCGCCGACTCGCCCTGCAAGTTCTCCTGGCCGCTGCAGCTGGCGCGCAACGGTCCCTACGACTTCACCGTCTCGGCCACCGACGGGGGGCGCCTCATCGGGGGCGACAGCCCACCCGCCAAGCAGAGCGGGCACTTCTCCGTCGCCGCCCCGCCGAAGAAGCCCGTCCTCGACCCGCCCAAGGTCACCGATGGCCGCACGGTGGAGCTGACCTGGAGCCGGAACACCGAGCCCGACCTGCTCTACTACGCCGTGTTCCGCAAGGACCCGGCCGGGACCAAGTTCCTCCAGGTGGGGAGCAAGGTCTCGCAGCCGGCCACGGGCAACCCCACGTTCACCGACACCACCACCACGTTCCTCGGGGGCGACTTCGCCTACCAGGTGGTCGCCGTGCGCATGGGGGCCACCGGCACCGCGGCCAGCGAGGTCTCCTCCGCGCCCTCGGCGTCGGGGGCGGCCACCGTGCCGCCGCCGCCGACCACGACCACCGTCGCCCCCCTCCCGGGCACGCCGGGCGCCGGCCCGACCACCACGGTCAAGGTCGGCGCCGCCAACGGCGTCGACCTCTCGGGCTTCCTGTCCTCCCGGGCCGGGCAGATCGCCGTCCCGCCGATCACGGTGCCGGAGCCGCCGGACCCCGGTTTCCAGAACACCCTGCCCTTCGGCGCCCGCCCTCCGGGCGACGACGTCGAGGAGGGCGACGCCGAGCCCGTCCCGCCCACCGTGCATCGCTCGACGACCTCCATCGTCACCCAAGGCGCCGGGCGGCCGCTGGTCCCGATCGCCGGCGGCCTCGTCCTGCTGCTCCTGGCCATGCACCTGCGCCTGCTCAACCGCCGGATCAAGCCCGTGACCGACGGCGACCTGCCCCTGGACCCGGTCGTCCCGCCGCCGGCACCCGCCGCGGCCCGGCCCGACCCGGTGATCGTCCCCGAACCGCTCGCACCGCTCGAACCGCTCGCCGCCGCCGCCGCCCCGGCCCCACCGCCTGACCCAGCCGACCCCGACCCCCAGCCGGAGCCGGACGCGGTCACACCGCTCTACGACGTGCTCCAGGACGAGGCCGAGTGGGCTCCTCGGGACGACCTGGAGGGGGACGAGCTGTGGGCCCCCGAGCTCGATCTCGAGCCCGACCTCGACGTCCCGCCCGATTTCGACGACGGGTTCGAGTTCGACCTGGAGCCGCGGCCCCTTCCCGAAGAGGTCGAGGTTCCGGAGGAGATCGACGTCCCCGACGAGAACGAGATCGAGGTCGTCGACGTGGTCGTACCGAGCCCCCGCCGGCTGGTCCGTTCCGGGAGCCGCTGACCGCCGTTCCGAAATCCTCCTCCCGCTTGCTAGCGTGGCCCGAAGGCCAGCTCTGGGAGGCAACTGCATGGATCTCGGTTTGGAAGTCGAGGAGCGGGACGGGTTCGCCGTGCTCAGCGTGCGCGGCGAGGTTGACGTCTACACCGCTCCCCGCTTCCGGGAGCGGCTGATCGAGCTTGTCACCGAGGGCAAGCACCGGATCATCGTCGACCTGGAGGGCGTGGACTTCCTCGACTCCACCGGCCTGGGCGTGTTGGTCGGCGGGCTGAAGCGCCTGCGCAGCCACGACGGGGACCTCCTGCTCGTCTGCACCCAGACCCGCATCCTCAAGGTGTTCGAGATCACCGGGCTGACCAAGGTCTTCTCCATCTACGACTCCGTGGACGCCGCGGTCGCTGGTGGATCGGGCGGCGAAACCAGCCCGTAAGCCGTGAACGATGCTGGGGGGGCTGGGGAGGCCGCAGAGGTTATCGAGCTGGAGATCCCGGCGCGGGCCGAGTTCGTCGCCCTGGCCCGCCTGGTCGTCTCCGCCCTGGCCGCCTCCGACAGCAGCCTGGCCGACGAGCGCATCGACGACCTGAAGCTGGCCGTGTCCGAGGCCTGCACCAACGCCATCGAGGCCCACGATGCCGCCGGGAGCGAGGAGCGGGTCCTGGTCCGGTGCTGGGCCGCCGACGACGCCCTGGAGGTCTGCGTCGAGGACCGGGGTGAGGGGTTCGACCCCGCCCAGCTGCCCGACCACCCCCCGGTGACCGACCCCGACCGGCTCAAGTTCGAGCGGGGCCTCGGCATCCCCCTCATCCGGGCCCTGGTCGACGAGGTCGAGTTCAGCTCCACCGGGCACGGGACGTCGGTCCGCCTCGTCATGCGCCACGGCGGGAACGGCGCGTAACCGGTCCCGCCCAGATCACGTCGCCGCCGCCATGGCCTTCCGCAAGCTCTTCCAGCGCCTCACCGTCACCGACGCCGAGCTCGACCGCGAGCGGCTCCGGCTGTTCTGCCAGGATCTGCCCGGCGTGACCCAGATCGCCAATGCCCAACCCCGCCAGGAGTTCACCGTGGCCGGCGAGATCTCCTCGCTGCGCATCGTCCCCCGGGCCGGCTCACCGTCGCTGGAGGCCACGGTGAGCGACGGGACGGGCAGCTTGGTGGTGGTGTGGACGGGCCGCCGCCACATCCCCGGCGTGGCCCCGGGCAAGCGCTTGGTCCTGAGCGGCCGGGGCGCCCCGCACGGCGCCGGGGGCCGCCTGCTGGTCCTCAACCCCCGCTACGAGCTCCTGTAGCGCCTGTAGCTCCTGTAGAGGCAGCGGGCGCCGCCCCCACGAAGAGGGTCTTGACCGCCTCCTCCGACTCGGGGGTGACCAGGACCAGCACTTCGTCGCCCGGTTCCACGACGGTCTCGCCCCGGGGAACGATCACGTGCCGGTCGCGGATCACGGCCACCACGGTGGCGTCCCGCGGCACGCCCAGCTCGCTGATGGCCCGCCCACCGGCGGGGGACGTCCCGGCCAGGGTGACCTCCACCAGGCGGGCATCCTCGAACTGCAGCAGGCGGACCAGGGAACCCACCGACACCGCTTCCTCCACCAGGGCGGTCAACAGGTGGGGGGTCGAGACGGCGATGTCGACCCCCCACGTCTCGTTGAACAGCCACTGGTTGTTCGGGTGGTTGACCCGGGCGACCACCCGCACGACGGCGAACACCTGCTTGGCCAGCAGGGAGATGACCAGGTTGTCCTCGTCGTCGCCGGTGACGGCCACCATGACGTCGTAGGTCTCCAGGCCGGCGGTGGTCAGCAGCGACGGCTCGCAGGCATCGGCCACGACGACCTTCACGCCGGGGGCGGGGCGCAGGCGGGCGGCGACGTCGGGGTCCTTCTCCAGCAGCAGGACCTCGTGGCCGGCCAGGGCCAGGTCGTGGGCGATGTGGGTGCCGACGTTGCCGGCGCCGGCGATGGCGGCCCTCATCGGCCTCCCTCCGGGCCGGCGTCGAGGCGGGCCTCCAGCTCGGTCTGGGCCTCCCGGCGGACCATGAGGTGGAGGATGTCGCCCTCCTGGCCCACCAGCTCCGGTCCCCACAGGCGGGCCTCGCCGCCCCGGGTCAGGGCGACCAGGCGGAAGCGGCTGCCCTCGTCCAGCTCGCTCAGCTTGCGCCCGGCCCAGGAGTCGGGCAGCGACCGCTCCAGCAGGCTCACGGTGCCCGAGGCGTCGGTCCACTCCGACACCGAGATGTCGGGCGATAGGCGGCGCAGCACCTGGTCCGTGGTCCAGGCCACCGCGGCCACGGTGGCGATGCCGAGCTGGCGGTAGATGACCGCTCGCCGGGGGTCGTAGATCCGGGCCACGACGTGGTCGACCTCGTAGGTCTCCCGGGCGATGCGGGCGGTCAGGATGTTGGAGTTGTCCCCGTTGGTGACCGCAGCCAGGGCGTCGGCCTCCCGGATCCCGGCCTGCTCGAGGTGGTCGCGGTCGAAGCCGAACCCGAGCACCGCCTTGCCCCCGAAGCTCTCGGGCAGCTCGTGGAAGGCGTTGCGGTCCTTGTCGATGACGTTGACGGTGTGGCCGTCGCGGTCCAGGGCCATGGCCAGATCGCGGCCCACCCGCCCGCAGCCGACGACGATGACGTGCACGGGCGACAATGCAACACCCGCGGGGCGGCGAACGCCAATTGCACCGGCGGTTCCCCACCTGGGAGCGGCGCCGTGCCGGGGGGTACGGTGCGCGCCGTGTACTCGTCGTTCAAGCGCCTGCTCGTCGGCCGGCCGATCGCCACCAGCGAGCAGGACCACCAGCGCCTCAGGAAACTGATCGCGCTGCCGACGTTCTCGTCGGACGCCATCTCGTCGACCGCCTACGCCACCGAGGAAATCCTCTTCGTGGTGGCGGCCGGGTCGTCGAGCGTGGCCCTCGGCCTGGCCAAGCTGGTCCCGCTCTCCATCGTCGTCGCCATCCTGCTGGCCATCGTGGTGGCGTCCTACCGCCAGACCCTGTTCGCCTACCCGAGCGGCGGCGGCTCGTACATCGTCAGCCGGGAGAACCTAGGCGAGTACCCGTCGCTGGTGGCCGGGGCGTCGCTCCTCGTGGACTACGTGCTCACCGTGGCCGTTTCCATCTCGGCCGGCGTGGCGGCCATCGTCTCGTTGCCGGCCTTCCGGGGCCTGGCCGACAGCCGGGTCGGTCTCGGACTGGGCCTCATCGTGGTGATCACCGTGCTCAACCTGCGCGGGATCAAGGAGTCGGGGACGGTCTTCGCCTTTCCGACCTACATCTACATCGTGAGCCTGACCCTGTTGGTGGGGTACGGCCTGGCCCGGGTCTACTTCGGCCACGTCGACCCCATCCCCTTCGACCCGGCGGCGTCCGAGGCCAAGCGCCAGGCCGGTGGGACCCTGGGCCTGTTCCTGCTCCTGCGTGGCTTCTCGTCCGGCGCCGTCGCCCTTACCGGTGTGGAAGCCATCTCCAACGGCGTGCCCGCGTTCAAGAAGCCCGAGTCCAAGAACGCGGCCACGACGATGGTCTGGATGGGGGTGATCCTCGGCACCCTGTTCTTCGGTGTGTCCGTCCTCGCCCACCACCTGCACCCGTACCCGAGCGAGTCCGAGACGGTCCTTTCGCAGCTCGGGCGGGCCGTCTACGGCGGCGGCCCCATCTACGTCATCCTGCAGTTCTCGACCGCCGCCATCCTCACCCTCGCCGCCAACACCGCCTACGCCGACTTCCCCCGGCTCTCGTCGATCATCGCCCGGGACGGCTACCTGCCCCGCTACTTGGGCAACCGGGGCGACCGGCTGGTGTTTTCCAACGGCATCATCATCCTGGCCGTCACCGCCTCGCTGCTGATCATCGCCTTCGGCGGGATCACCAACGCCCTGATCCCCCTGTACGCGGTGGGGGTGTTCACCTCGTTCACCCTGAGCCAGCTGGGCATGGTCGTCCACCACCGCAAGGACCGCCAGCCCGGTTGGAAGTCCGGTGTGGTCATCAACGGCGTGGGGTCGTTCGCCACGTTCGTCGTCCTGCTCATCGTCGCCGGCACGAAGTTCTCCAGCGGGGCGTGGGTCCCGATCGTGGTCGTCCCCGTCATCATCGCCCTCTTCGTCGGCATCCACCGGCACTACCAGCGGGTGTCGGAGTCACTGGAGATCACCCCGGAGGAGGTGCGGCCCCATGCGTTCAACCACACCGTCGTCGTCCTGGTGGGGCGCATCCACAAGGGCGTGGTGCAGGCGCTGGCCTATGCCCGCTCGCTGCGGCCCGAGCACCTCGTCGCCCTGTACATCTCCCACGACGACCACGACCAGGAGGAGATCGAGCGCCAGTGGCGCGAGTTCGACATCAACGTGCCGCTGGAGATCAAGCACTCCCGCTACAGGGAGCTGACCGCCCCGGTCATCGAGTACCTCGACGAGCTCGACCAGCGCTGGCACAACGACACCATTACCGTCGTCGTCCCCGAGTTCGTCGTGGGCAAGTGGTACGAGCACCTGCTCCACAACCAGAGCGCCCTGTTCCTGAAGGGCCGGCTGCTGTTCCGGGAGGGCACGGTCGTGACGTCGGTCCCGTACCACGTCCACCGCGACGGCGAGGCCAACGACCACCGGCACAAGTAGTGGCCCCGCCCGCTACGGGCGCGGGCGCTCGGCCGGGTCGACCAGGCGGTACCCGACACCCGGTTCCGTGACCAGCCGGGGCTGTTCGGGGTCGTCGGCCAGCTTCTTGCGCAGCTGGCTGGCGTAGACCCGCAGGTACTGCGTCTCCGTGCCGTACTCCGGCCCCCAGACCTCTTGCAGGATGGCCCGGTGGGTCAGCACGCGGCCCGGCCACCGGGCCAGGAAGGCCAGGAAGGCGAACTCCTTTGGCGTCAGGTCGACCGGCCGGCCGCCGACGGTGGCCTCGTGGCGGCCGAGGTCGAGGCGAACGTCGCCCACCTCCAGCACCGACGCGTCGAGCGGGGGCCCGCCGCCGGACGCCCGGTGGCGCAGGGCCACCCGGAGGCGGGCCAGCAGCTCGGCCATGGAGAACGGCTTGGTCACGTAATCGTCGGCGCCCTCGTCCAGCGCCTGCACCTTTCGGTCGTCGGAACCCTCGGCGGTCAGCACGACCACCGGTACGTCCGACCACTCCCGGATCCGCCGCAGGACGTCGAGCCCGTCCATGTCCGGCAGCCCGAGGTCGAGGACCACCACGTCGGGCGCATCCAGGGCGACCTTGCCGATCGCTTCCTCCCCGCTCGTGGCCAGCAGGGCCTGGTGCCCGCGCGCCTCCAGCCCGGCCCGCAGCGCCCGCAGGATGGCCGCTTCGTCGTCGACGACCAGGATCTTGGCCATCAGCCGCCGGCCGGCAGCTGGACCACGAACGTGGCCCCGCCGCCGGGCGTGCGGTGGACGGAGATCCGCCCGCCGTGGGCGTCGACCACCGCCTTGCAGATGGCCAGCCCGACGCCGCTCGACGCGCTCCCCTCGCCCCGGCGGAACGGTTCGAACACCCGGGCCCGTTCCCACTCGGGCACGCCGATGCCTTCGTCGGCCACCCGCAGCTCGACGCCCCCGTCGACGGCCCCCTCGCCGACCGGCCGGGCCGTCACCCGGACCGTGGAGCCGGGCGGGGCGTAGCGCGCCGCGTTCTCCAGCAGGTTGGTGACCACCTGGTCGAGCTGGGAGTAGTCACCGTCCACGAGCGGCAGGTCGGCGGGCAGGTCGACCTGCAGGCGGGCCTGGCGGAACAAGGCCCGCAGCCGCCGGGACCGGTCGGCGACCAGCTCGGCCAGGTCGACGGCCTGGCGGGACGGCTGGAAGGCGCCGGCCTCGATACGGCTCATCGACAGCAGGTTGGCCACGATCCGGTCGAGCCGTTCAGCCTCCTCGCACACGGTGGCCAGCAGCTCGGCCCGGGTGGCGTCGTCGTAGGCCGGGCCGTCGCGGAGGTCCTCGGCCACGGCCCGGATGGCCGAGAGGGGCGTCCGCAGGTCGTGCGACACCGACCGCAGGAGGGCGGCGCGCTGCTCGTCGACCCGCTCCAGCACCGACACCCGCCCCGCTTCCTCCAGCAGGCGGGCCCGCTCGGCGGCGATGGCCTGCATCTGCTCGTACAGGACCCGCAGGTCGGCCTCGCGGGCCTCGGCCGCCCGCCGCCGCTCGGCCTGTTCGGCCACCAGCACGCCGATGACGAGGGCGACGGCCAGGAAAACGCCCAGCGCCACCCAGTCCTCCCCGGCGTTGACCTTCAGGGTCCAGTAGGGGACGACGAAGACCAGGTTGAACGCGGTGGCGGCCACGACCGCGGTGACGACGGCGGACGCCGCCCCGCCGACCACACCGGCGACCACGACGGTGAGCACGAGCAGCAGGGCCGGCGAGGCCGGGGTGACGTTGTCGCGCACGGGGACGAGCGCCCCGCTGAGGGCGACGACCAGGGCGGCCCCGAGCCCGGCACCCAGCCAGGGCGCTCGGCCGGCGGCGCGTAGGTCGACCACGGCGTGATCTTTGCGCGATCTTGACGGCTACGGGCCCGGCCTTGACCCGGCGTTGACGCCCGCGGCGGTACACCTGGGTCATGGCCGACACCTTCCGGACGCTCGAGCGGCCCACCTCCGTCCCCCAGCCGCTCCCCGCCCGCCACGACGTCGACCTGCCCCTCGGCACCGGCGAGCGGGCGAAGAACCGGCTCCTCGGCCCGCCCCTGGCCACGGAAGACCTGGTCCACGAGCGGCTCGGCAAGCCCACCGCTCTCGCCGTCTTCGCCTCCGACAACCTGTCGTCGTCGGCCTACGCCACCGAGGAGATCCTGCGGGTCCTGGTGCCGGCCATCGGGGTGGCCGCCTTCTCCCTCGTCGTGCCCATCACCGTGGCCATGCTCGTGGTGCTGGCCTTCCTGATCCTGTCCTACCGGCAGACCATCAAGGCCTACCCGTCGGCCGGCGGCGCCTACATCGTCACCCGGGACAACTTCGGCCTGCTGCCCGCCCAGGTCGCCGGTGTGGCCCTGCTCACCGACTACATCCTCACCGTCGCCGTCTCGGTGGCGGCGGGCACCGCGGCCCTGACCTCCGCCGCCCCGGCCCTGCGCCGGTTCACCGTCCCGATCTCCGTGGCCTTCATCGTGCTCATCGCCTTCGGGAACCTCCGCGGGGTGCGCGAGTCGGGGAAGCTCTTCGCCGTCCCGACGTACTTCTTCATCGTCAACATGATCGTCCTGCTGGGCGTGGGGTTGGCCCGGATGTCCTTCGGCCACGTGCCCTCCGCCCCCGCCAACGCCGACGGCCTGCTGCACTTCGGCTCCGCGGGCGACGGCATCTTCCTGGGCGCCACGCTGTGGGTGGTCCTGCACGCCTTCGCGTCGGGCGGCGCCGCCGTCACCGGGGTGGAGGCCATCTCCAACGGCGTGCCCGCCTTCAGGGTGCCCGAGTGGCGCAACGCCCGGACGACGTTGGTCATCATGGGCACGACGCTCGGCGCCATGTTCCTCGGCCTGTCGGTGCTGGCCGCCCACGTGCACGCCGCTCCGTTCGCCGAGGGGACGCCCACCGTCATCTCCCAGGTCGGCAAGCTGGTGTACGGGCACGGGGCCGCCGGCCAAGCCCTCTTCTACAGCCTGCAGGCCGGGACCATGCTCATCCTGGTCCTGGCGGCCAACACCTCCTTCGCCGACTTCCCCCGGCTGGCCTCGTTCCACGCCGGCGACAACTTCATGCCCCGCCAGCTGACCAAGCGCGGCCACCGCCTGGTCTTCTCCAACGGGATCCTGGCCCTGGCGGCCACGTCGATCGTCCTGGTCGTCGTGACCGGGGCCAAGGTCGACCGGCTGATCCCGCTGTACGCCATCGGCGTGTTCACGTCCTTCACCCTGTCCCAGGCCGGTATGGCCCGCCACCACATCCGCGAGCACGAGGACGGGTGGCGGACGGGCTTGCTGGTCAACGGCACGGGGGCGGTCCTGTCCTTCGTGGTCGACGTCATCATCGCCGTCACCAAGTTCACCCACGGGGCGTGGGTCATCCTCGTGCTGGTCCCGGTGATGGTCGCCGTCCTGGTCCGGCTGAACCGGCAGTACGAGGCCGAGGCGGTCGAGCTCGAGCACGACGCCCAGGCTGCGGCCACCGCGCCGATCCTGCGCCGCCACCTCGTCCTGGTCCTGGTCGAGCGGCTCGACCGCAGCACGGCCCGGGCCCTGCAGTACGCCCGCACCCTCACCCCCGACGAGCTGCGCGCCGTCCACGTGGCCCACGACCTGGACCGGGCCGAGGCCCTGGCCGAGGAGTGGCGGCGCCTGGGCCTGTCCCGGCTGCCGCTGGAGCTGGTCGAGTGCCCGGACCGGCGCATCACCCGGTCGGTCCTGCAGGTCGTCGCCGACGAGCTGTCCCGGGGCGACACCGAGGTCAGCGTGCTGCTGCCCCGCCGCAGCTACCGCCGGGCGTGGCACAAGCTGCTCCACGACCGCACCGCGGACGCCATCGCCAGCGCGGTGACCGACCTGCCCCACGCCAACGTCACCTTCGTCCCCTACCACCTCGGTCGCTGACCGGCCCATGACCCTCATCGGCGTCACCCCCACCCGCATCGCCGACGTGCAGTGGCGGCAGGCCGTGTGCGTGTCGGGCCGCGTCCGGTCCATCCGGGTCCAGCCCCGGGCCGACGTCCCCACCCTCGAGTGCGTGCTGGACGACGGCACCGGCGGGCTGTCGGTCGTCTTCCTCGGGCGCCGCCACGTGGCCGGCATCCACCTGGGGACCGTCCTCTGCGTGTCCGGGCGCGTCGGGGCCCACCACGGCCGGCTGGCCATCCTCAACCCGGATTACGAGTTCCTGTTCCCGACCACCAGTTCTCACGGGCCTCGTTGAGGGCGATCAGGCCCACGACCCCGGCGGCCAGCGAGTCCGCCCACCACCAGCCGGCCAGCCGATCGGCGGCCAGGGCGACCAGGACGGCGGCGGCCAGGCCGCCGTCGATCAGCGTCATCGACGCGTTGGCCACCAACGGCCGGTTGTCGAGGGCCAGGCCGGTGCGGCGCTTGCCGACGGCGAGGACGACCATGACGACCACCGTGGCGGCCATGAAGCCGATCCCGACGCCGGACGGCTCGGACACCGACCTGGTGACCACGCTGCGGACGGTCTCCACGAGGAGGTAGGTACCGAGGGCGGCGAAGGCGGCGGCGATGAGGCGCATGGCCCGCCGGGCCCGGTGCGGGTCCACCTCTTCGGGCGCCCCACCCAGGTGCCAGAGGACAACGACGGACGCCAGTACCTCGATGCAGGAATCGAGGCCGAAGGCGACCAGGGCCAGGGAGTGGCTGGCGACGCCGGTGGAGATGGCCACCAGGGCTTCCAGGGTGTTCCAGCCGGTCGTGCAGTACTCCAGTCGCCGGGCCCGCCGGGCCAGCGCCGTCTTCGGGTCCATGTTCGCCTCCCTTGACCTTTCACCCCGCTGAAAGTTAGTTTCCGGGGTATCGAAATCATTACCCCAATACTGACCAAGTCGGATCGCGAGACGCTGAAGTCGATCTACCGGCTGTCGCGCGACGGCCAGGACGCCCACACGGGCGCCTTGGCCGACGCCCTCGGCGTGTCGCCGGCGACGGCCACGGCCACGGTCAAGCGGCTGGCCGAGCGGGGCCTGCTCGACCACAAGCTCTACCGGGGGGTGGAGCTGACGCTGGCCGGGCGGGCGGCGGCCATCGCCGCCATCCGCCGCCACCGCATCGTCGAGCGCTTCCTGGCCGACATGCTGGGCTACGCGTGGAACGAGGCCGACCGCCTGGCCACGTCGTTCGAGCACGACCTGCCCCAGGAGGTCGAGGACCGGCTGTACGTCGCCCTCGACCAGCCGGCGTCGTGCCCGCACGGCTTCCCGATCCCTGCTCCCGAAGTGGTCGAAATCCCGACCATGCCCCCCCTGTACGATCTGGAGCCCGGCGACGTCGCCGTCGTCGCCGTGCCGGGGTCCACCGACCCCGAGATCGTCAAGTTCCTCGACACCCTCGGCCTGCGCCCCGGCGTCCGGGTCGAGGTGCGAGAGAAGCACCCGTTCGACGGGCCACTGGTCCTGCGGGTCGACGGGCACGACCGCACCGTCGGCGAGAAGGTCGCCCACCACATCTACGTGAAGAAGGACCTCGAGGAAATGGAGTCGTCGGTATGACCCACCTGCTCGCTGCGGAGGGCGGTTACCAGGTCTTCACCCTGCGGGGTGGCGAGTTCGCCTGGCTCTTCTTCTCCGTGGCCACCGCCCTGCTCGCCCTCGGCGTGGGCTTCTCGCTCGTACGGGGCGTCCTGGCCGCCGACCAGGGCACACCCAAGATGCAGGAGATCGCCAAGGCCATCCAGGAGGGGGCCATGGCCTACCTCCGCCGCCAGTTCCGGACGATCCTGTTCATCCTCGTACCCCTGGCGGTCATCGTCTTCATCACCTCCACCAAGGTGCTCAAGCCCGGCGGGACCACCGCCCTCTCCTTCGCCCAGTCCGGCATCTTCCGCACCCTGGCCTTCCTGGCCGGGTGCACGATGTCCGGCCTCACGGGCTTCATCGGGATGAGCCTGGCTGTTCGGGGCAACGTCCGCACCGCGGCGGCGGCCAAGTCGGGCTCCCTGCCCGCCGCCCTCAAGGTGGCGTTCCGCACCGGCGGCGTGGCCGGCATGTTCACCGTCGGCCTCGGCCTGCTCGGGGCGACGACCATCATCCTCATCTTCCAGAACACCAGCTCGGCCATCCTCATCGGCTTCGGGTTCGGGGGGTCGCTACTGGCCCTGTTCCTGCGGGTCGGCGGCGGCATCTTCACCAAGGCGGCCGACGTGGGCGCCGACCTCGTCGGCAAGGTGGAGGCCGGCATCCCCGAGGACGACCCCCGCAACCCGGCCACCATCGCCGACAACGTGGGCGACAACGTGGGCGACTGCGCCGGGATGGCCGCCGACCTGTTCGAGAGCTACGAGGTCACCCTGGTCGCCTCCATCATCCTGGGCGTGGCCGCCTTCGCCTCCATCGGCAGGAACCCGGCCCTCGGCCTCATCTTTCCCGTGGTGGCCCGGGCCATCGGCGTGTTGGCGTCCATCGTCGGCGTCTACGCCGTGCGGGCCACCGACGACGACAAGTCGGCCATGGCCCCGATCAACCGCGGCTTCCTCACCGCCGGCCTCCTCACCGTCGTGGGCACGTTCCTGGTCGCTCAGTTCTACGTCCACAACCTGCGGGTGTTCTGGGCCGTGGTCATCGGCCTGGTCCTGGCCCAGGTGGCCAGCCGCCTGACCGAGTACTTCACGTCGACGGAGAAGACGCCGGTGCGCGACATCGCCGAGGCGGCCCGCACCGGCCCGGCCACCACCGTGCTGTCCGGCATCGCCTCCGGGCTGGAGAGCTCGGTGTGGGCCATCGTGGCCATCGCCGGCGCCCTCGCCGTGGCCATCGGCCTGGGCCAGGGCAACATCCAGTTCACCTTCTACCTGGTCGCCCTGACGGGCATGGGCATGCTGGCGACGACGGGCGTCGTCGTGTCCGAGGACACCTTCGGCCCGGTGGCCGACAACGCGGCCGGCATCGCCGAGATGTCCGGGGAGTTCAGCGGCGAGGCCGAGCGGATCATGGTCAGCCTGGATGCGGTGGGCAACACGACCAAGGCCGTCACCAAGGGCTTCGCCATCGGCTCCGCCGTCATCGCCGCCGTCGCCCTGTTCGCCAGCTTCATCGAGACCATCGGGGCCGAGCTGAACATCCCCGACACCGGGTCGGCCCTGTTCCACAACCCCCTCACCCAGATCAACGTCGCCGACCCAAAGACGTTCATCGGGCTGCTGATCGGCGGCTCGATCGCCTTCCTGTTCAGTTCCCTGGCCATCCGGGCCGTGGGCCGCACCGCGGCGGTGGTCGTGCAGGAGGTCCGCCGCCAGTTCGCCGACGGCATGATCATGGCCGGGACCAAGCGGCCCGACTACGGCCCGGTGATCGACATCTGCACCGCCGCCTCGCTGCGCGAGCTGGCCACCCCGGCCCTGCTGGCCGTGCTCTCGCCGGTGATCATCGGCTTCGGGGTCAGCTACCTGGCCCTCGGCGCCTTCCTGGCCGCGGTGATCCTCACCGGGCAGCTCATGGCCAACTTCCTGTCCAATGCCGGTGGAGCGTGGGACAACGCCAAGAAGTACATCGAGGACGGCCACGAGGGCGGCAAGGGCTCGGAGGCCCACAAGGCCGCGGTCATCGGCGACACCGTCGGCGACCCGTTCAAGGACACCGCCGGCCCGGCCCTGAACCCGCTCATCAAGGTGATGAACCTGGTGTCGCTGCTCATCCTGCCCGCGGTCATCAACCTGCGGAACAACGACGCCGGGCGCTACACGGTGGCCGGCCTCGCCCTGGCCGTCCTCATCGGGGCCATCGCGTTCTCGAAGCGCAAGACCCACGCCATGGACACTCCGTTGCCGGCCACCGAGTCGGCGGTGGCCGCTCACTAGCCGGCCACCCCGGGGTGGGCGCAGGCTCTAGGCGGAGCCGGTCCCGGCCGGGCGGGGGGCGCCGTGCAGGGCGGCGCACAGGTCGGCCCCCACCTCGGTGGTGACGCCGAGGGTGGTGTAGTCGATGGCGTGGCAGGTCTCGTGGGTGACGACGTAACGCAGCGCGGCATCGGAGGAACCGACGAGGCCGATGTCGACGGCGATCCAGCTCCCGGTGCCCTCGCAGTTGAAGCAGGCCACGCCCCAGTGGTCGGACCCGTTCACCAGCGCCTCACCCGGGCAGCGGAATCCCCAGCCCGCGGGCAGCAGGACCCCGTGGTCGGCGGCGAACTGCAGGGCGGCGCGGCACCGGTCGCCCGACGCGGTCGATGCGGGCGCGGGCGCCGGGGCCGGTGCGGCCTTGGTCGTCGGCGGCGCGGTCACGGGCGGGGAGGTGGTACGCACGGGCGCCACCGTGGTCGCGGGCTGGGGCTTGACCGTCGTGGAGGTGGTGCTGGTCGAGGTCGACGACGACGACGTTGTGGTGCTGGGGGCGACCGTCGTGGAGGTGGTGCTGGGCTCCGGCGCGATGGGCGTGACCGCCGCGACCTGCACCGAGTTGGCCGCCCCCGCGGTGCCCATCACGACGGCGACGACGCTGGCGGACAGCAGGCAGGCCGTCGCTCCGACTGCCATGACCCAGTGTCGTACGGCGGACGGTGAGGGCATGCACCACCTGTCGGCGCCCGCCCCCCGTTCCTGTAGCGCACGGTTCCGCCGCAACCACCCCGGCCCCTACGAGAGCGTTTCCGCCCTTCCCTCCCGCCGCATCCGCAGCAGCTCGAGGATCACGGGTACGAACGACACCGCGCCGATGACCAGGATGATGGGCAGGAGCCACTTGTCGATGTCGGGCACGGTGTCGCCCAGGATGCGCCCGAGCAGCGTGACCCCCGCGCCCCACAGCACCCCGCCGATCACGTTGAAGGTCACGAACCGGCGGTACTCCATCTCCCCCACCCCGGCCACGACGGGGGTGAACGTGCGGATCACCGGCAGGAACCGGGCCAGGATCACGGTCTTCGGGCCGTTCTTCTCGAAGTAGGCGTGGGCCCGCTCCACGTTCTTCTGCTTGAACAGCCGGGAGTCGGGGCGCTTGAACAGCGCCGGCCCGGCCCGCCTGCCGATCAGGTAGCCGACCTGGTCGCCGAGGACGGCCGCCACCGACGCGCCGATCATGATCACCGGCAGGCTCAGGGTCCCCCGCGAGGTGAGCAGGCCGGCGGTGAACAGCAGCGAGTCGCCCGGCAGGAAGAACCCGATCAAGAGCCCGGACTCGGCGAAGATGATGGCGAGCAGGCCGAGCGTTCCGAAGGTCTCGATCAGGGACTCGGGGTTCATTCCCGAACCGTAGACGGCGCGACCGGGCAAGGAACATGTGGCCCGGCGTTTGACACGGGGCGTGCAGCCTGCCAATTGTCTTTGCGCCATGCCCAAACCCCTCGTCATCGTCGAATCACCCGCGAAGGCCCGGACGATCGCCCGGTTCCTGGGGGGCGACTTCGTCGTCGAGTCGTCCGTCGGGCACATTCGCGACCTCCCGCGGGACGCCAAGGAGATCCCGGCGGCGTACAAGGGAGAGAGCTGGGCCCGGCTCGGCGTGAACGTCGACGACGGGTTCAAACCCCTCTACGTGGTCAACAGCGAGAAGAAGCAGGTGGTCAGCAAGCTCAAGGCCGCGCTCAAGGCTGCCGACGAGTTGTACCTGGCGACCGATGAGGATCGCGAGGGGGAGTCCATCGCCTGGCACCTGATGGAGGTGCTGTCACCGCCGGCCGGCATGCCGGTGCGCCGCATGGTGTTCCACGAGATCACCCCCGGCGCCATACGCGAGGCGGTGGAGAACTGGCGGGATCTCGACCGCCGCCTGGTCGACGCCCAGGAGGCCCGCCGCATCCTCGACCGCCTGTACGGCTACGAGGTGTCGCCCGTCCTGTGGCGCAAGGTCCTGCCCCGCCTGTCGGCCGGACGGGTGCAGAGCGTGGCCACTCGCATCCTGGTGGAGCGGGAGCGGGCCCGTATGCGCTTCCGCAGCGCGTCGTACTCGGACGTCGAGGGTCGGTTCTCCCGCGACAGCCCACCGTTCGGGGCCACCCTCGTCGCCCTCGACGGGACCCGCCTGGCCAGCGGCCGCGACTTCGACGAGACCGGCAACCGCACCGCCTCGGACGTCGTCGTCCTCGACTCCGAGGGCGCCCGCGCCCTGGTGGCCCGGCTGGCGGATTCGACGTTCACGGTGAAGTCGGTCGACGAGAAGCCGTACAAGCGCACGCCGTACCCCCCGTTCATGACCTCGACCCTGCAGCAGGAGGCGGGGCGCAAGCTGCGCTTCACCGCCCAACGGGCCATGAGCGTGGCCCAGCGCCTGTACGAGAACGGCTACATCACCTACATGCGCACCGACAGCACGGCGCTGTCGGAGACCGCCCTCAACGCGGCCCGCACCCAGGCCCGCCAGCTGTACGGGGCCGACTACGTGCCCGACCAGCCCCGCCGGTACGCCAAGAAGGTCAAGAACGCCCAGGAGGCCCACGAGGCCATCCGGCCCGCGGGCGACAGCTTCCGCACCCCGGAGCAGGTGGCTCGCGAGGTCGCCCCCGACGAGGCCGCGCTGTACGAGCTGGTGTGGAAGCGCACGATCGCGTCGCAGATGGCCGACGTGCGGGGCAAGAGCGTGCAGGTGCGCATCACCGGCCGCTCCTCGGCCGGTGAAGAGGCCGAGTTGTCCGCCGGTGGCAAGGTCATCGAGTTCCCCGGCTTCCTGCGGGCCTACGTGGAGGGCTCCGACGACCCGGAGGCCGAGCTGGAGGACCGGGAGGTCCGCCTGCCCGCCCTGGCCGTGGGCGACACGGTGACGGCCGAGTCGCTGGAGGCCAAGGACCACACCACCCAGCCCCCCGCCCGCTTCACCGAGGCGTCGCTGGTCAAGGCCCTGGAGGAGATGGGGGTGGGCCGGCCGTCGACCTACGCGTCGATCATCGGCACCATTCAGGACCGCGGCTACGTGTGGAAGAAGGGCTCGGCCCTGGTGCCGTCGTTCACCGCCTTTGCCGTCGTCGCCCTGCTGGAGAGCTACTTCGGCGACCTGGTCGACTACGCCTTCACCGCCCGCATGGAGGACGACCTCGACGGCATCGCCACCGGCACCGAAGAGGCCCAGCCCTGGCTTTCGAAGTTCTACTTCGGGAACGGCCAGCCCGGCCTGAAGGATCTGGTCAAGGAGCGGCTGGACCAGATCGACCCCCGGGCCATCAACTCCATCCCCATCGGCACCGACGCCGACGGCAAGGAGATCGTGGTGCGGGTCGGCCGCTACGGGCCCTACCTGTCGCGTGACGGCGAGACGGCGGCGGTGCCCGAAGGCATCGCCCCCGACGAGCTCACCGTGGACAAGGCCGTCGAGCTGCTGAGCACCCCGAGCGGCGACCGCGTGCTCGGCGAGGACCCGGCCACCGGCCTGCCGGTGATCGCCAAGGCCGGGCGGTTCGGGCCGTACGTGCAGCTGGGCGAGGTCGACTCGTCGTCCAAGAAGAAGCCGCACACGGCGTCGTTGCTCAAGAACATGAACCTGGAGGCCGTCACCCTGGAGGACGCGCTCCGCCTCCTCACCCTGCCCCGGAGCCTGGGCAAGGACCCGGTCGACAACGAGGAGATCACCGTCCAGAACGGCCGCTACGGGCCCTACGTCAAGAAGGGAACCGACAGCCGCAGCCTGACCGACGAGGAGCAGCTGTTCAGCCTCACCCTGGACGAGGCGCTGGCCATCCTGGCCCAGCCCAAGGCCCGCCGGGGCCGGGGCACAGCCGCCCCGCCGCTGAAGGAGCTGGGCGACGACCCGGTGAGCAAGAAGCCCATGGTGGTCAAGGAGGGCCGGTTCGGGCCGTACGTGACCGACGGCGAGACGAACGCGTCCCTGCGCACCGGCGACGACGTGGCGTCGCTCACCGTCGAGCGGGCGGCCCAGCTTCTCCAGGACAAGCGCGACAAGGGCCCGGCCCAGCCCCGCCGCCGGGCCCCGGCGAAGCGCAAGAAATAGTTCCCGCTCCCGTACGCTGAGGTGGTGGCCGAGCGTCTGAACGACCCCTTCGACGGGGACGCCACCGCGCCGGTCCCCCAGTTCGGGAGCCACGAGCCGGCGGGCCCCCGCCTGCTGGGGTCGACGTCGTTCTTCCGCCTCTGGCTGGCCCAGGTCGTGTCGTCGCTCGGCGACTGGATCGGCTTGTTCGCCATCCTCACCCTCACCGCCCGGATCGGCAAGGGGTCGCCCGAGGCGGCCATCGCCCTGGTCATGAGCGCCCGGATGATCCCCGGGTTCTTCCTGGCTTCTGTCGGCGGCGTGCTGGTGGACCGCTGGGACCGCCGCAAGGTCATGGTCACCTGCGACATCGGGCGCGGGCTCGTCCTGGCCACCCTGCCGCTGGTGAAGAACGTCTGGGGCCTGTTCCTCGCCTCCCTGGTGCTCGAGGTCCTGACCCTGCTCTGGTCACCGGCCAAGGAGGCATCGGTCCCGAACCTGGTCAAGGCGGACAAGCTGGCGTCGGCCAACTCGTTCTCGCTGGCCGCGGCCTACGGCACCTTCCCGCTCGGCTCCGCCCTGTTCGCGTCGCTGACAAAGGTGGCCGAGATCCTGGGCCGCCACGCCGGTTCGTTCGACTTCCTGCGCCTCAACCAGGAGTCGCTGGCCATCTACTTCGACGTCTGCACGTTCTTCCTCTCCGCGGCGCTGATCTACTCGCTGACCCTGCCCCGCAACCGCTCCGCCGAGCGGGCGCCCATCGACCTCACGGCCACGTTCACCGAGATCCGCGAGGGCTGGCGGTTCATCCGCACCAACCCCACGGTGCGGTCGGTCATGGTCGGCCTGGGCACGGGGCTGGTGGGCGGGGGCATGATCGCCCCCCTCGGGCCCATCTACGCCGAGCAGGTCCTGCACGCCGGCGCGGCCGGGTTCGGCCTGCTGCTCACCGCCCTGGGCATGGGCCTGGCCGTGGGAGTTGTCGGCCTCTCCACGTTCCAGAAGCGGGTCCCCCACGGCGCCACCTTCCCGTGGGTGGTGGTGGGGGCGGGAGCCAGCATGCTCGTCGCCGTGACGATGTCCAGCCTCGGACTGACCATGCTGTTCATCTCGTTCATGGGTGTCTGCGCGGGAGCGGTGTACGTCCTGGGGTTCACCATCCTGCAGGAGACGGTGGAGGACGACCTGCGGGGGCGCACGTTCGCCACCCTCTACACCCTCTCTCGGCTGTGCATGCTGATCTCGCTGTCCCTGGCCCCCCTGGTCTCCCGGGTGCTGGACGACTTCTCCGCCGCCCTGTTCGACGGCCGGCTGTCGCTGTTCGGGGCCACCCTGGGCCTGCCCGGCGTGCGCCTGACCCTGTGGCTGGGGGCGGCGATCATCCTGAGCGCGGGCGCCCTGGCCCTGCGGGCCTACCGTGGGACGCCCCGCCCGGCGGCGGCGGCGTGAGCCGCTTCATCGTGTTCGAGGGCGGCGAGGGCTGCGGGAAGTCCACCCAGGCCCGGCTGCTCGCCTCCCGGCTGGGTGCGGTGCTGACCCGGGAGCCCGGCGGCACCGCGGTGGGCGAGCGGATCCGGTCGATCGTGCTCGATGTGGGTTTGGCGGCGCCGCTGCACCCGCGGGCGGAGGCGCTGCTCATGGCCGCCGACCGGGCCCAGCACGTGGCCGAGGTCGTTCGGCCGGCATTGTCCGCCGGCCGGGATGTGGTGAGCGACCGGTTCTCGGGGTCGACCTTGGCCTACCAAGGCTTCGCCCGCGGCCTGCCGATCGACGAGCTGTCCCGCATGTCGGCCTGGGCGACCGACGACCTCGAGCCCGACCTGGTCATCCTGCTGGACGTGCCCCCACCGGTCGCCGCCCTGCGCATGCGGGACGCGCCCGACCGGATGGAGGCGGCGGGCGACGAGTTCCACCGCCGGGTCGCCGAGGGCTACCGCGCCTTGGCCGCGTCCCAGCCGGGCCGGTGGGTGGTCGTCGACGGCTCGGGGACGGTCGGGGAGGTCGAGGCGCGCGTGGCCCAGGTCGTGGCTGCGGCTGCCGGCGCGCCGGCGATGCCGTGAGCAGCGTGTTCGACGACGTCGTGGGCCAGGAGTCCGCCCTCGCCCATCTCCGGGCCGCGGTCGTCGCCCCCGTCCACGCCTATCTCCTCGTCGGGCCGCCCGGGTCCGGCAAGCGCACGTCCGCCCAGGCCTTCGCCGCCGCCCTCCTGTGCCCGCTCGGCGGGTGCGGCGAGTGCGATGTCTGCCGCCGAGTCCTGGCCGGCACCCATCCAGACGTGCTGCTGGTCGAGCGGGCCGGGGCGTTCATCAGCGTGGACCAGGCGCGGGAAGTCCGCCGCTTGGCCATGCGCTCGCCCAACGAGGGCGGCCGCAAGGTGCTGATCCTCACTGACTTCCACCTCGTGCGGGAGGCGTCGTCCGTCCTGCTGAAGGTGCTGGAGGAACCGCCGGCCAGCACGGTGTTCGTCATCCTGGCCGAGCAGATCCCCCCCGAGCTGGTCACCATCGCCTCCCGGTGCGTGCGCGTCGAATTCGGGTCCCTGTCTGCGGCGGAGGTGGCCGCGGCACTGGTATCCGAGGGGGTGGCCGCGGCAGTGGCGACCGCGGTGGCGGGCGTGGCGGGCGGGCGGCTGGACCGGGCCCGGCTGCTGGCCAACGACGCCGAGTTCGCCGAACGCCGTGACGTGTGGCGGCGGGTCCCCGGACGGTTGGACGGTACGGGGGCATCGGTGGCGATGGTGGCCTCCGATCTGGCCGAGCTGCTGGGACGGGCCGGGGTGGCCGTCCTGGAGGCCCGTCAGGCCGCCGAGCGGGCCGCCCTGGAGGAGCGGGTGGAGCGCACGGGCGAGCGAGGGGCGGGCCGCAAGATCCTCGCCGACCGCCACAAGCGCGAGTTGCGTCGCCTCCGCCACGACGAGCTCCGCTTCGGGCTGGCCACCCTCGCCGCCGTCTACGGCGACGCCCTGGCCACCGGATCCGGCGACGCCCGCTCCTGCATCGCCGCCGTCGCCGCCATCCAGGACGCCGCCGAGGCGATGATCCGCAACCCCACCGAGGCCCTCCTGCTCCAAGACCTCCTCCTCCGCCTGCCGCCGCTGGCCGATCGACGTGCCATACTCGACAGCCCGCCCGGGTAGCTCAGTCCGGCAGAGCAGCTCACTCGTAATGAGCAGGTCGTCGGTTCGAATCCGACCTCGGGCTCGAAGATCCCCTGACCAGCACTTTTACAGTCGGGAAGACCGGAAAACAGCAATCGCACACCGCTCCACCACCTGCTAATTCTGCTGCTGGGATCGGGCGGGTGAGCGAGGTGGCCCGGTCGGCGAGGCGGTCACAGAAGGGTTCCCCAGCCACCCACGCCGCGGCGGCCGCCGTGTCCGGGATCGGCCCGCTGGCCTTGTCCTTCGAGCTGGCCCTCCACGCCCTGAACCGGTCGCCGAAGACCATCAAGTCGTACATGGGGGCGGTGCGGATCTTCGAGGCTTTCCTCGTGGCGGAGGGGATGCCGACGACGGTGGGGCGCATCACCCGGGAGCACGTCGAGACGTTCATCGCCGACCAGCTTCGCCGCTGGGCGCCCACCACCGCGGCCACCCGCTACCGCTGCCTCCAGCAGTTCTTCCGCTGGCTCGTGGAGGACGGCGAGATCGCCACGTCGCCCATGGCCAACATGCGGCCGCCGTCGCTGCCGGAGGTCCCCGTTCCCGTGGTGGTCGACGACGACCTGCGCCGCCTCCTGGCCGCCTGTGACGGCAGAGGCTTCACGGAGCGGCGGGAACGGCCATCGTGCGCCTGTTCTTCGACTCGGGCTTGCGGCTGGCCGAGATGGGCGAGCTGCGGGTGAACGACCTCGATCTCTAGGCCCGGTCGGTCAACGTCCTGGGAAAGGGCAGCCGCCGAGCGGACCGCGATCTTCGGGACCAAGACGGCCATGGCCCTCGACCGCTACCTGCGGGCCCACCGGGCCCATCCCGCCGCCGCCGAGCCGTGGCTATGGCTCGGCCACCAGGGCCGTATCGGCAGCAACGGCATCGCGCAGATGCTCCGCCGGCGGTGCCGCCTCGCCGGCCTGCCCGAGCTCCACCCCCACCAACTTCGGCACACCTTCGCCCACGCCTGGCTCGAGGCCGGCGGCAACGAGGGCGACCTCATGCGCCTCGCCGGCTGGCGGTCCCGGGAGATGCTGGCCCGCTACGGCGCCGCCCTTGCCGACGAGCGGGCCCGTGACGCCGCCCGGCGGCTGTCGCCAGGCGACCGTCTCTAGCTTCGGCCCGCCCTCGCCTGGCGCGCCCGCGCCGACCTCAGGGCGAGGGCGTTGAAGTACGCCTTCTTCGCCGCCTCAGCTCGCCGCCGGCGCTCGGGCTCCGCCAGCCGCTTGTCGGGGTCGACCTCCCGCTCGAACTTGGCCAGAAAGGCGGCACGCGCCTCTCGCGTCGTGTCCCGCGGGTCGTGCATGGCGTGCATGCGGTACGCGGCAATCCGCGCCTGCAGGCTCCGCTGAGCCGGCGTCCTGCGATCGCTGCGCCTCGTCCACGGGGTGACGATGACCGTCGACCGTTGCCACAGCTGTTGCCACGGACGCTGCATCGGGAAGAAATCCCGTACTGCTCGTCGCTCCGACTCTGTCGCGCGAAGCCGAAAATCACGCCAGTAGTACCCGAGGAAGGCTTGACCACGATTTCAAGCCTGCGGCTTGGGGAGCCCATGGCGTGGATGCGGATGATCGGTGC
>DATJHJ010000081.1:0-31241 GCA_035494015.1 Acidimicrobiales bacterium | reverse complement strand
TCCAGCTCGGCGGCCCGCTCCGGCGCCACCTCCTGGAGCCGGCGGGTCTCCCGGGTGATGTCGTCGACCACCCCGTAGCCGACCGCGCCCAGGGTGGCGACGAGGCCGATCATGACCACGGCGGTGGCCAGGGCGCGCGGGATGCGGCGGGCCAGCAGGGCGACGAGCGGATGGAGGAGCCCGGCCACCGCGGCGGCCACGAGGATCCAGCCGATGACCCGTTGGGCGGCGGCGACGAGGGCCAGCAGCCCCAGGGTGGCCCCGAAGATGGCCACGCTGAGCATCGCCGAGCGGGCCGAGATCCGCAGCCGCTCCCGGGGGACCGGGGCCACCATCTCGGTACAGTACCGATCGGTGACTCCGTGACGGGCGGTGAGGCCGGGGCGACGGGACCTCCCAGGGAGGTCGACCTGGACTGGCGCTCGGTGGTGTGGGTCATGGTCGCCTTCGTGGGCCTGCTGGCCGTGACCGCCCTGATCCGCGGCGCCCCCCGGGCCTTGACCGTGCTGGCCGTGGGGACGCTGCTGGCCCTGGCGCTTGACCCCCTGGTGGTCCGGGTCGACCGCCGGTTCCCGGGGGGCCGCGGCGCCGGTGTGGTCCTGGTGATCTTCGGCCTGTTCGCGGCGGCGTGCGTGATCGCCGCCCTGCTCGTCCCCCGGGCCATCGACCAGGGGCGGGCCTTGAGCGGCGACACCGACCGGGTGGTGCGCCAGATCGAGGATCTGCCGATCGTCGGCGACGACCTGGCCCGGGCGGGCACGGCCGACGCCCTCCGCCGGGCCATCAACGACCTCCCGCAGCGCCTGGAGGGCGAGGACACGCCGCTGGTCGGCGCGGCCCAGGCCCTGGCCGACGGGATGCTCGTGACCTTCTTCACCCTGCTGGTCACCGTCAGCCTGCTCCTCGACGGTCAGCGCCTGCTGCGGGGCGCCCGCCGGCTCATCCCGCCCGAGCACCGCGAGCAGGCCGACCGGCTGGGGCGCTTGGCCTACCAGACCTTCGGCCGGTACGTGGCCGGCTCGCTCCTGGTCGCCGCCGTCGCCGGCCTGGCCATCCTGGCCGTGGGGCTGGTCCTGCGCGTCCCCCTGACCCCGTTGCTGGCCCTTTGGGTGGCCCTGTTCGACCTCGTCCCCCAGATCGGCGGGGCCGCCGGCGGCATCCCCTTCGTCCTCCTCGGCTTCACCCGCAGCGCCACCACCGGGGTGGTCTGCGCGGTGTTCTTCGTCCTCTACCTGCAGTTCGAGAACCACATCCTCAGCCCGCTCATCGTCGGCCGTTCGGTGAAGCTCTCGCCGCCGGCCACCATGACCGCCGCCCTCGTCGGGGTGTCGGCGGGCGGGGTGGTGGGAGCCTTGGTCGCCGTCCCCGTGGTTGCCGCCGCCAAGGCTGCCTACCTCGAACTACGACCTCACGAAACTGCGCCTCAAAACGCGGATGAAACCTCCACCGATGGGTAGGCGCGCGGCTACGTAAAACGGCCCGAGGAGGTTACCGATGTCGACCGTAGAGAAGTCCATCGAAGTCGAACTGCCCGTGTCGACGGTGTACAACCAGTGGACCCAGTTCGAGGAGTTTCCCCAGTTCATGGAGGGCGTCGAGCAAGTGACCCAGCTCGACGACACCCACCTGCACTGGGTGGCCGAGATCGCCGGGGCCAAGCGGGAGTGGGACGCAGAGATCGTCGACCAGCAGCCCGACCAGCGGGTGGCCTGGCGCAGCATCGACGGCACCGGCAACGGGGGCATCGTGACCTTCCAGCCGACGGGCACCACCGCCACCCGCGTGAACCTCCAGATGCAGTTCGAGCCCGAGGGGCTGACCGAGACCATCGGCGACAAGCTCGGGTTCGTCTCCAAGCAGGCCGAGGGCGACCTGAAGCGCTTCAAGTCCTTCATGGAGTCGCGCGGCAGCGAGACCGGCGCCTGGCGGGGCCGGGTCTAGCAGCACGTTCTCGGGGCCTGCGGGGCGGACCCGACCGTCCCGCAGGCTTCGGTACCATTTCCACGATGCGGGGTCGACGCCTATCGGTGGTGGTGGCCCTCGTCGTCCTCGCCGGCTGCAGTTCGGCGCCGCGCCCACAGCTGAGCAGCGCCCCCACCGCGCCCGCGTCCGAGGTGACCACCACCGTCGCCCCGGCGCCCACGACCACCGTGCCGGCCACGCCCGTCTACACGGTCGCCACGGCCAAGGGGTCGTCGGTGCCGATCTACGACTCCCCGGTGCAGACCGAGGCCACCCGCTCCCTGCCCAGCCCCCAGGCCGACGGGAGCACGCTCGTCTTCCTGGCCCAGGAGGAGCGCAGCGACTGGGTCAAGGTGCTCTTGCCGGTGCGCCCCAACGGGTCGACGGGTTGGGTGAAAGCGAGCGACGTGAGCCTGGCCACCCACGACTACCGCATCCAGGTCGAGGTCGGCGCCCACAAGCTGACCGTGTACAAGGGCAACGACGTGTTCCTGGAGGACACGGTGGCCGTGGGCGCCGCAGCCACGCCCACCACGCTCGGGACCTTTTACACGACCGGGCTGTTCGACACCGGCTCGACCCAGCCCGTCTACGGGCCCTACGCCTACCCCCTGTCGGGGTACTCCGAGGTGCTGTTCTCCTTCGGCGGTGGCGAGGGCCAGATGGGCATCCACGGCACGAACGACCCGTCCAGCCTGGGCCGCAACGTCAGCAACGGGTGCATCCGCATGAGCAACGCGGCCATCACCAAGCTGGCCAAGACCCTGCCCGTGGGCGTCCCGGTCGAGATCAAAGCCTGACCGGGCGCCCACGGGCCGGGATTAGCGGTAGCTGTACTTGAGGCCCAGCCAGCGGGAGCAGGAGGGCCAGGCGTCCCAGTTCGAGTAGTCGTACAGGTCGAGGACGGCCTGGTCCTGGACCTCGGGGGCGGCGTCGCTCGGCCAGCCTTCGTAACCGAGCCATTGCCAGGTGGCGAGGTCGAACTGGTAGGCCCCGTAGTAGCCGTTACCGGTGTCGGCGGTGTAGTCGTCGGTCGACTCGCACCATCGGAGGGCCTCGAGGTTCTCAGCCGTGGGCGCGGCGTCGTACCGGCTCCAGGCGTGGGCAGGGGTCGCCCCGACGAGGGGGTTGACGGTCAGGAGACCGGCGGACATGGACAGCACCCCGAAGAGTGCCTTGACTCGATGTTGCTTGCGCATTTTGCGCCTCCTTGTGAACTGCCCCAGCGGCAGCAGGTGTGGCATGGAATGCGGGCGGTCGTCTTTAGGCATGCAAGCTCGCGAGCCGTGTACTGGCGCTCGGGACGCGTCGTCCTTACGAGGTGCAGACGGAAACCCTGGGTGTGGCGTGGCGAAGTAGGGGGAACCTCCAAGGGGGTTGGCCGCGTGTACTCAGCGGTCGGGGAAGTGCCACCACGCTAGGCAGGCCGCGACGGGGCGAGTCAAATCCGCACCCCGTAATTCCACGGCTGGGGGTTCAGCCGTTCTGCTGGGTGATCCGCAGTCCGAGGTGGGTGAACTTGTCCAGCACGTGGTCGTAGCCCCGCTCCAGGTGGTGCACACCGTGGAGGACGGAGGTGCCTGACGCGGCGGCGGCGGCGATGAGATAAGCGAACGCGGCCCGGATGTCGGGCATCTCGACTTCGGCCCCCTGCAGGGGCGAAACCCCGCGCACGAGGGCCGAGTGCAGGGCCCCCGTCTCCTCGAACCGGCAGGGGTCGCCGACCAGGCACTGCTCGAACAGCTCGACCTCGGCCTGCATGCGCTGGAGGGCCTCGATGTAGCCCAGCCGGTCCTCGAACAGGGTCTCGTGGACGACGGACATGCCGTGGGCCCGGGTGCACAGCACGACCAGGGGCGGCTGCCAGTCGGTCATGAAGCCCGGGTGCGGGCTGGTGCGCACCGCGCACGGGCGCAGCCGGTCGGCCCAGGCGGTCACGGTGTCGTCGGTGATCCGGAAGCTGGCCCCCATGCGCTGCAGGGTGGAGATGGCCGTGACCAGGCGCTCCTGGGCGCAGCCGGTGATGCGTACCGAGCCGCCGGTGGCCAGCCCGGCCACCAGGTAGGAGAAGGCCTCGATACGGTCGCCGCCCAACCGCTGGTCGGCCCCGGTGAGGCGGCGCACCCCCTCGACCACGAACCGCCGGTCGGGCTGCAGCTCGATCCGGGCGCCCATGCGCTGGAGGAACAGGGCCAGCTCGACCACCTCGGGCTCGATGGCGGCGTTCTCGAGGAGGGTGCGGCCCTCGGCCAGGGCCGCGGTCAGCAGGACCGTCTCGGTGGCCCCCACGCTGGGCCACGGCAGGCGGATGCGGGCCCCGTGCAGCTTGAGCGCCTTGGCCTCCAGGCCCTCGGCGGTCAGCTCCACCTCGGCGCCGAACTGGCGCAGGGCCTCGACGTGGAAGTCGACCGGCCGCGGCCCGATCCGGTCCCCCCCGACGAAGGGCACGAAGGCTTCCCCGATCCGGTGCAGCAGCGGCCCGACCAGCAGGATCGGCATCCGGTTCAGCCCGCTGTAGGAGACGGGGATCCGGCTCTCGCTCAGGGCGTCCGGGTCGATGACGACCGCGTCGCCCGTGATCTCGACCGCGGCGCCGACCGAGCGGAGCATGCCGGCGGTGATCTCGACGTCGCCCAGGCGGGGGGCGTTGGTGATCGTGCTCTGCTCGTCGGCCAGCAGGGCGGCGACCATGAGCTTGCTCACCGCGTTCTTCGAGCCGCTGATGGGGACGTCGCCGTGGAGGGGCCCCACCGGGTCGATGGCCCAGGTGGGCGCCGAGGGGAGGGCCGTCACCCCGCCATTCTGGCATCCGCCCGGAGGAGCGCCGGCGGGAGGGGCAGGGCATGGACCACGTGGAGCCGGCGGGTGGTGCGGGTCATGGCCACGTACAGGGCCCGCAGCCCTGAGGCGCCGCTCCCCTCGGCGGTGATGGCGGTCGGTTCGACCAGCACGACGGCGTCGAACTCGAGGCCCTTGGCCTGGTCGACGTCGAGCAGGGCCACCGGTGCGTCGAGGACCGCGGCGCCCTGGGGGGCACCGGGAAGGAGGCGGCGGAGCTCGCCGAGCAGCGAGGACGGGCAGATCACCGCCACCTTGCCGTCGCCGACCTCGCCGCGCTCGGACTCGGCGACCCGGGCGACGGTCTGGGCCAGCTCGGCGCCCGCGCCGGCCTCGGTGAACAGCGGATCGATGCCCGCGCTGCGCACGGAGGCAGGCGGCGCCAGCCCCGGGGTGGCCTCGGCCAGCACCCGGGCGGCGAGCTCCATGACCTCGGACGGGGTGCGGTAGTTCACCGACAGCTCGGTCCGGGTGGGGGGCCGGCGGACGGGGAGGTGGGCCAGGATGTCGTCCCAACCCGACGGCGCCCACGGACCGCTGGCCTGGCCGAGGTCGCCGACCAGGGTGAACGAGCCCCCCGGGCAGCGCCGGGCCAGCATGCGCAGCTGCATGGGGGTCAGATCCTGGGCCTCGTCGGCCAGGATGTGCCCGTACGTCCTGGTCCGCAGGTCGGTGGCTTCCTCCACCTGCTGGTCGCGGTCGACGTTGTCGAGGTGGCGGGCGACGTCGCGCCGCATCTGCTCGTCGAGGTCGGGGAGGTCGGCCATGACCCGGTCGCGCTCGAAGGTGCGGACGGGGTCGTCGCCCCGCCGGCGGCTGCGGGCGGTGCGCCGGGGCGGGGGGCCCAGCCACACGGCCGCTTCGTCGAGCAGGGCCAGGTCGGGCTCGGTCCAGGCGACCTCGGCCGCCCGGGCGCTTCGCGGCCGCCGGAGCAGGGCCTGCTCCTCGTCGGTCAGGGTCTTGCGGGCGGCGGAGCGCAGGAGGGCGGGCGATCCGAACAGGTCGTGGAGCAGCTCCTCGGGGCTGAGCACGGGCCACATGCGCTCCAGGGCCTCCCGCACCGGGCGCTCCCGGCGGACGGCGTCCTCGAAGCGGTCCCAGTCCTCGTCCTCCCGGGCCTGGCGATGGAGGTGACGGATGACCAGGCGCTCGACGTTGGAGCGGCGGGCGTTGTGGCTCCCCGGGCGGCGCTTGGCCTGGCCGGCGATCCGCCAGGACGCCTCGGGCGACAGGGTCAGGCGCTGGCCGTTCCACAGGACGCTGGCTTCCCGCGGCAGGCCCCGGCCCCGGTCGTCGACGGCGCGGGCGATGACGCCGGCCATGCGGGGGTCGCCCTTGAGCCGGGCGACCGAGGTCGTGTCGGTGGCGGTGGCGGCCGTGCCCACCAAGGTGGCAGGGGTGGCCAGGGTGACGGTGTGCTCGCCCAGGGCGGGCAGGACCTGTTCGATGTAGCGCAGGAAGATCCGGTTGGGGCCGACCAGCAGCACGCCGGCCCGCTCCAGGGGGAAGCGGTGGGTGTAGAGCAGGTAGGCGGCCCGGTGGAGGGCGACCGCGGTCTTGCCCGTGCCCGGTCCTCCCTGCACGACGAGGATCCCGGCCAGCGGGGCGCGGATGATCTCGTCCTGCTCCCGCTGGATGGTGGCCACGATGTCGCCCATGCGGCCGGTCCGGGACCGGTCCAGGGCGGCCAGCAGCGCCCCCTCGCCGACCAGGACCATGCCGCGGTCGTCGTCGTCGCCCCGGTCGGCCCGGTCCCCCAGCAGCTCGTCGTCCAGGCCCACCACCCGGCGGCCCCGCATGATGAGGTGCCGCCGGCGGGCCAGGCCCATGGCGTGGCGGGCGGTCGCCCGGTAGAACGGCTCGGCCGCCGGGGCCCGCCAGTCGACCACCAGCGGCTCGTTGTCCTCGTCGGCCACCGCCACCCGGCCGATGTGCAAGGGCTCGCCGGCGTCGGGGTCGATCCGGCCGAAGACCAGCCCGGCCTCGCCCACCTGCAGCTCGGCCAGCCGGCGGCCCCTGGCCTCCATCCGCACGTCCCGCTCGATCCGGTTGGCGAACGTCCCGCCCTCGCCGTGCTCCAGCACGTCCGACGCCAGCTCCCGGGCCTCGGCCCGCATGTCCTCCAGCCGCCGGTAGGCGCGGTCGACCACCGCCTGCTCCGCCTCGATCTCGGCGTTGGGCCCGGGTGCCTGCCCCCCGCTGTCGCTCATGATTGCTCCCAGGTCAGCCGCCACTCACCGCCGGTGCCGGGGTCACGCCAGACCCGGGCAGGGGTGATGACGCTAGCCCAGGTTCCGGGGCCCTCCACCCATTGGAGGGCGAGCACCCGCAGGTCGTCCAGGGTCACCGCCTCCTTCAGCTCGACGACGAAGTTCTGGTCCACGTTGGCGATGCCGCGGGGCCAGATGTCGACCAGCCACCGGGCGTGGAGGAAGGCCCGGAGGCGCATGGCCACCCTGTCGGTGGTCCCCTCGACCTCGGGGGGCACGTTGGACTTGAGCAGGACGACCTGGCAGCCGGCGACGACCCGGGCCCCGATCTTGGCCTTCCACGCGTTCACGTGCTCGCGCAGCGGCGGTAGTGCCTTCTCCTGGAGCTCGGCGTACAGCAGCTTGGCCTGCTTGGTCGGGAGCCACGACTCGAAGCGCCACAGCCGCTCCCAGTTGAGGACCATCGACATCTTGCGGGGCAGGGCCAGCTCCGGCGGCACGAGGAAGGCGTTGGCGCCGAGCCAGGTGGGCATCTGGTCGAACAGGTCCGGGGGCATCCGGAACTGCTGCGCCCACATCTCCAGCACCCGCATGCATGGGCACAGCTCCCCACCGAAGGCCAGCATGGCCCGCTCGGCGGTGAGGTCGTGCGCCTCCAGCACCACCTTGCCCCGCCGCCACGTCACCCGGTGCTGCTGGCCCTCGCAGTCGACGGTGGCGCTGGCTTCCGGGATGGCGTCGTACCAGCGGGGCTTCCTCGGCATGGGCGATCAGGCCGCGGCGTCGATGGGGACGACGCGTGCCCACGCCGGCGCGGCCCACGGGCGACCGCCTTGTGTCCGGTTCCCGATCATGCCGACGACGACCTGCATGCCCTTGGGCGCCTGCGCCGGCCAGGGCGTCATGCCGTCGGTCAGGACGACGACCACCGACGGCCGGGGACGCAGGCGGGCGGCGGCGACCAGGCCGGCGCCCATGTCCGTGCCACCCCCGCCGACCAGGTTGAGCTGGCGGGCGTTGGTCACCGACTGGACGGTCTGGACGGCGGCGTCGACGGCCATGACCCGCACCCGGTTCCGGGCCAGGCCCACACCCTTGAGCAGCCCGTCGACCTCGGCCAGCACCGTGGCCAGCTCCTCGTCGCCCATGCTGCCCGAGGTGTCGCACAGGACCAGGACTTCGGGGACGGGGCGTTCCAGGGCGGGCATGACGATGTCCGGGCTGGCCGACGCCCGCCGCGACGGCCGGCGGTAGGTGTAGTCGACGCGGCCGCTCACCGTGGACAGGCCCTTGCGGATCTCGGCCGCCAGCACCCGGCGCCAGTCGACCTTGGGCTCCAGCAGATCCTCGGCCCACCGTCGCCATCCGGCCGACAGCCGGCCCACCCCTTCCTTGCAGTAGCGGAGCACCTCGCTGGCCACTTGGGAGCGCAGGAGGTGCTGCTCGCCGGGGGGCAGCCCGCTGCCCTGGTCGCCCCGGAGCTCCCAGTCGCGCACCCGGCCGTCCGAGCCGCTCCCGCAGTCGGGCTCGCTCTCGGTGTCCAGGTGGGGGGCGTGGTAGTACTCCTCGGCCAGCCGGCCCGCCTTCCAGCCCAGCTCCTGGGGCACGATCCGGTCGTCGGGCATGCGCAGGCCGGTGCCGATGAGGTCGTCGTTGATCTCGGCGTCGGCGGCCAGGGCCCAGTCCTTGTTCATCTTGCGTTCCACGCCCAGGCTCTTGGCCCGCCCGGCGTGGTCGCGCACGAGATGGCCGGCATGGTGGACCAGCAGGGCGCCGAGGAGCGGCACGCTCTGCTTCTCGACCGTCTCGGGATCGATGTACAGCCGCCACGCCTCGTCGACCGCCGCCCCCTTGAGGCCGGGGGACGCCACGACCGGCGATGCGAACAGCGCCGCCGTCAGGTAGGGGTAGCGCCCGACCGCCCACAGCCGGGCCGCCAGCAGCTTGTGGGTGTTGAGCTCCACGGGAGGGTCAAGCCTAGTTCCGGGGCCGGGTCAGCGTGGGGCCGCGTCCAGCCAGCCGGCATCCTTGAGCAGGGGGAGGAACAGCTTGACCTCGGGCGGCGCGGCGACCCCGGGGGGCCGGCACTGGACCAGGAGGCGGGCGGCCACCGCCCCCACGTCGGGGGCGTGCACGCCCACCTTGCCGACCACCTTCCAGGCCGCCAGCCAACGGTCCGCGGTGGGCTTGGCCGCCACCGCCGCGGCCACCGACGAGAGCACGGCGTGCGCTCGGTCGTGGCGCTCGGGAACCTCGAAGCTCTCCGGGTCGGCCAGGACGTCCTCCGGGTCCGGGAGGTCCATCTCCAGCTGCCACATCAGCAGCTCGATCCCCGGGCCCTCGCCGACGGCGCCGGTCAGCAGGGCGGTCTCGGCCTCGGTGGTGGCCTCGACGGCGCGGGCCGCGGCCCACAGCCGGGCGGCCATGTCCCAGGTCCGCGGGCTGGGCCAGCCCCGGCCGGCCCGGGCCGCGTCGGCCGGCAGGTCGCAGGCCAGCCCCGGCCGCACGTTGATGAAGGCGCTGACCAGGCCGCGGGTGTACGGGATCTCGTCGACCCAGTCGGGCGGCAGGGTGGGCACCTTGGGGGTCTCGAACCCGCCGACCAGGCCCTGGGCGAAGGCCGCCGGCTCGACGGTCCAGTCCAGGTGGCAGAAGCGGTTGGCCAGCGGGGCGGCCAGGTCCCAGCCGTCGGCCGCCTGCTCGGGCGGGTTGGCGGCAGCGATGACCACGACGCCGTCGGGCAGGGGCAGGTCGCCCACGACCCGCTCGAGGACCACCCGGAGGAGGGCGGCCTGGACGGCCGGCGGGGCGGTCGAGATCTCGTCGAGGAACAGCACGCCCTTGCCCGAGGCGGCCAGCCGCTGCGCCCAACGGGGTGGGGCGAACCGGACCTCGTCGTGGCTCACGATCGGCAGTCCGGCGAAGTCCGACGGCTCACGAATGGCGGCGATCACCGTCTCG
Source organism: Acidimicrobiales bacterium (assembly GCA_035494015.1). GTDB lineage: Bacteria > Actinomycetota > Acidimicrobiia > Acidimicrobiales > AC-14 > CADCTB01. The sequence continues at coordinate 21,270 of DATJHJ010000081.1, read as the reverse complement.
CACGGCCACCCCATCCCCTCGGCCATGGCCGTGATGGCCGATGTCTTGCCCGTACCGGGCGCCCCCCACAACAGCACGGGAACCCCGGCCGCCACTGCGATCCCGAGGGCCTCCACCGTCGTGTGCTGACTCACAGGGCGAGGCTACCCGGCGGCCCCCGCTTTCGTTCTGGCTGCAGTTACCCGCCCGTGGGCGGGCAAATGCAGCCAGAACGCATGGGGTGCGGGCTATGCCGCCACCCGCAGGGCCGTCCGGACCGCGGAGGTGAACAGCTCGGGCTCGTGGACAAGCGCCTCGAGCTCGCTGGCGGGCGGGACGTCGTCCGCCGCCCGCACGGCCAGGAGACGTCGGAGCAACGCGGTCCCGTCCCGGCCCCGGGCCCCGGTCTCGACGAGCATGAGCCCGAGCGCCGCCAGCGTCGTGAGGTCCATGGCGAGGGCGTTGTCCAGCGCCCGCTCGGCCTGACCAGCGGATTCCGGGAGCTCGGCCCCCGAAGCTGGGTCACCTCGACCCGGCCGGGACGAAAGCCGGGGAGCCGCCACAGCGCGGCCGCTGATCGCCGGGACGCCAGCGCGGCCAGGCCGGCGGCGAGCACGGCGGTCATCAGCCGCTGCTCCCAGGTGGGGACCGATCCTGGGACGCGGTACACCGCCCGCGCCGCGATCTCCCACCGCTTGCGCCGGATCCGTGCGTCGATCTGGCCGGGTGTCATGCCCAAGGCGAGCGCCTGCTCGCGACCGATGACGCTGTGCTGCCGAGCAGCCAGCTCAAGTGTCCGGTCCATGACGACCAGGATGCCGACAGGGTGTGACACCAACGAGGGCGGGAGGGGCGGGGGCGGTTGAGTTTCGGGCGCCGGCGGCCGATACGATGCCCATGGTGGCCCTCTCCCCGCGATCTGCGCTTGCCTACGCGCGCACGCCTGCGGGCAGGAAGATGGTCCGCTACAGCCTGGTGTCGGTCATATCCGTGGTGGTCTCCCAGGTCGTGCTGTTCCTGGCGCAGTCGTTCTGGTCGGCCCGGACGTCGAACATCATCGCCGTGTGCGTGTCGGCCGTGCCCTCGTACTACCTGAACCGGGCGTGGGCGTGGGGCAAGACCGGCAAGTCCCACCTGATGAAGGAGATCGTCCCGTTCTGGAGCCTGGCCTTCCTGGGCCTGGTCATCTCGACGTGGGCGGCGGACTTCGCCGAGTCGAACGCCCACCACCTGACCAGCTCCGACCTGGGCGTGAAGCTGGTGGTGAACATCGCCGCCCTCGCCGCCTTCGGGTTCCTCTGGATCGGGAAGTTCTTCATCTTCAACCGGCTCATGTTCGTGCACCACCACGCCGAGCCGTCCCTGCCGGCCGACGCGTGAGCTTCGCCGAGGCGGCATCCCGGATCCGCCCGCTCGACGAGGCCGCGGCCACCGACGCCGCCGCCCTTCACGACCGGCTGGCCAAGCCCCGCGGGGCCCTGGGCCGGCTGGAGGAGGTGGGCATCCGCCTGGCCGCCATCTCCGGCGATTGCCCGCCCCCCCTGCCCGAGCCGGTGGTGGTTGCCGTCTTCGCCGGCGACCACGGGGTGCTGGACGAGGGGGTCACGCCCTGGCCCCAGGAGGTCACGGCCCAGATGGTGGCCGCGTTCTGCTCCGGCGGCGCGGCGATCAACGTGCTGGCTCGCCAGGTGGGCGCCGAGGTGACGGTCGTCGACGTGGGCGTGGCCGCCGACCTCGCCCCCGCCGCGGGGCTGCAGCTGCGCAAGGTGCGCCGTGGCACGGCCAACCTGGCCGTGGAGGCAGCCATGACCGTCGACGAGGCTCGCCGGGCCCTCGACGTCGGGGCCGACGTGGCCGCCGCCGCGGTGGCCGGCGGGGCCAAAGCCCTGGTCACCGGGGACATGGGGATCGGCAACACCACCGCGTCGGCGGCCCTGATCGCCGCCTTCACCGGCCGCCCGGCATCGGAGGTCACCGGCCGGGGGACGGGGATCGACGACGTGACGTGGCGGCGCAAGGTGGCCGTGGTCGAGCGCGGGCTGGCCCGCACCGGCCCCGGTGCCAGCGCCAACGCCGAGCCCATCGAGGTGCTGGCGTCGGTCGGCGGCCTGGAGATCGCCGCCCTGGCCGGCTTCGTCGTCGGCGGGGCCGCGGCCGGGGTCCCCGTTCTGATCGACGGGGTGATCGCCCTGGCCGCCACCCTCGTCGCCGTCGCCCTGGCCCCCGCCTGCATCGACTACTGCCTCGCCGGCCACCGCTCCACCGAGCCCGGGGCCACCGTCGCCCTCGACCATCTGGGCCTCGTCCCCCTGCTCGACCTGGGCCTGCGCCTGGGCGAGGGGACCGGAGCGTGCCTGGCCGTGCCCGTCGTGCAGGCCGCGGCCCGGATCCTCCGGGAGATGGCCACCCTCGACGGGGCCGGGGTCACCGGCAAGGAGTAGTGCGCGCCGACCGGCTGGCCCTGGCCCGTCGCACGCCCGGGTTCATGCCCGACGACGAGGGGTTGGCCCTGCACGCCGCCGGCCTGGCCGCCGCCACCGCCGGCCCCCTCTTGGAGATCGGCTCGTGGTGCGGGAAGTCGGCGGTCTATCTCGGCGACGCGGCGGAGGCGGCCGGTACCGCGCTGTTCTGCGTCGACCATCACCGGGGCTCGGAGGAGAACCGGGCCGGCTGGGAGCACCACGATCCCGCCCTCGTCGACCCCCGTACCGGCCGCATCGACACCCTCCCTGCCTTCCGCCGCACCATCGAGGACGCCGGGCTCGAAGCGACGGTCATCGCCGTGGTGGGCGAGTCAACCTTGGTCGCCGGCCACTGGCAGACTCGCCTCGGGATGGTCTTCATCGACGGTGGCCACGGCCGCGAGCCGGCGCATGCCGACTATGCGTCGTGGGCGCCGCTGGTGGCGCCCGGCGGCCTCTTGGCCATCCACGACGTGTTCGAGGACCCGACCGACGGCGGCCGCCCCCCGTTCGAGGTGTGGCAGCGGGCGGTGGATAGCGGGGCCTTCCTGCCCCTCGACGGGGCGGGCGCCGGATCGCTGCGGGTGCTGCGACGGGCCTGAGAGCGGCAGCAGCGGGCGCCACTGCCGCGCTGGTCCTGGCCGCCGGCTGCGGGGGCACGGCGGCGAAGGACAAGGTCATCACCGTGGGCGGCGAGAAGGTGACCGCGGCCCGCCTCATCGATGCCTCCGCCGGCCTGTGCGAGGCCAAGGCCGCAGCCGGGTCGGACCCGGAGAAGGCCCGGGCCACGTTCTACGACCGGTCCCATTCGGCCCTCCACACGGTGGCCCGGGGCCTGGAGCCGGTCGACCGGGCCCTCGCCACCCAACTCCTGGAGGCCAAGGGAAAGGTGGAGGCCGAGCTGGAGGCCATCCCCCCCGACCCGTCCCCGGCCGACCTCGGCACCTTGGACGACGTCTACCGGGCCGGGCTGGGGCGACTTGCCATCACCGCCCCGCCCTGCGTCGAATGAGACCCATGCCCGCCCGCCGCCACGTGGCCCTCGCCGTCACCGCCCTCCTCGTGCTGGCCGCCTGCGGTGGCTCCGGGACGAAGAAGGCCGACCCGAGCGATCTGGCCGTCGCCGTGGCCAGCTACGACCTGGCGTCCGGCGCCGACACCCGCTTCATCGTCGGGCTCGTCACCGTCGACCAGCGCCTCATCGGCTACGGCACCGTCGACCTGCGCTTCTCCTACGTGAGCAACGACAAGGGCGCCAACCCGTCCCCGCCCGGGCCGGTGGTGAAGGCGTCGTACCTGCCGATCTACGGGTCGGTGATCCCGTCGCCCCCGCCGGCCACCCCCCAGATCGTCCACGAGTCCGACACCCGCGGGGTGTACGGCGCCCAGACCCGGTTCGACAAGCCGGGGTTCTACGAGGTCGAGGCCTCCGCCGTGGTCGACGGCAAGACCCGCACGGGCAAGGGGGCGTTCGAGGTCAAGGCGACCCACGCCATCCCCGGGCCGGGCGACCAGGCCCTGGCCACCGAGAACCTCACGCTGGCCTCCACCGATGCGCCCAAGGCCGCCATCGACTCCCGGGCCGGCAGCGGCGACATCCCCGATCCCGACCTGCACCGCACGACCATCGCCGCCGCCCTGGCCGCCCACCACCCGATCGTCGTCGTCTTCGCCACGCCCGTCTACTGCACCAGCCGGTTCTGCGGCCCCATCACCGACCTGGTCAACGACCTGGCCCACCAGTACGCCGACCGGGCCGACTTCGTCCACGTCGAGATATGGCGCGATTTCCAGGCCCAGACCCTCAACAAGGCGGCGGCGGACTGGCTCTACCGGGACAACGACCTGAACGAGCCGTGGGTGTTCGTCATCGGCGCCGACGGCAAGATCGCCGCCCGCTTCGACAACGTCGTCACCCGCGACGAGCTGGAGCCGCTGGTCAAAGCGCTCCCCCCGTTGGCGCCCGCCGCCCGCTAGCGCGAGCGGGGCCTTGCGCTACACGCCGGCGATCGGGGCGGGCGGCGCCTTGGTGCGGCGGGCGTAGTTCGGCCGGTCGCGGTCGTCCGGTGGGGCGGGCTGGCGGCCGAGGAGCTTGGCCTCGGCCCACTGGCGGAGCAGGTCGCCCTCGGGTCGCCAACCCACCACCGCGTGCAGGTCCGCCTCGCCACCGGCCCGGTCGCCCTGGGCCAGGCGGGCCAGGCCGCGGGTGTAGAGGATGCGGGGGTCGTCCACGATGGGCGGGCGGAGGTGGTCGAAGGCGGCCAGGGCCGGGCCGGCCCGCTGCATCGACGCCAGGGCCAGGCCGAGGTTGGCCCACAGCCGCTGGGTGAGCTCGTCGCCCTCCTCGAGGCCGTCGCCGCCCCCGAGGGCCCGCAACCCGTCCTGGGCGGCTAGGTAGGCGTCGTTGTACCGGTCCTCGAACATGGCCACCCGGGCCCGGACCAGGTGCAGGCGGGCCGCCGGCGGGCCGGTGAGACCGGGGACGGCGGCGGCGTCCTCCAGCGTCTCCCGGGCCAGGCCCATCTCCCCATTGGCGGCGTAGAGGACGGCCAGCTCGATGCCGGGCGCGGTGTCGAGGGGCGACGCAGCCATGGCGGCCTCCAGGCGAGCCACGTCGGCGGCCAGGGCGTGGTCGACGTCGAACAGCACGCGCCGCACGTGCGAGCGCCACCACCGCCACAGCACGGCGAGGGCGACGGCGTGGGCGACGGCGGTCAGCAGGCTGAGGCCGGGCGTGGCCCCGAAGTCGTAGATCGCCTGCCAGTCGCCGAAGCGGCCGGAGAGGGAGATGAGCGGGTACACGACGAGCTGGAAGCCCACCTCGAGCATCCCGCCCAGGATGAGGATGCGGCGCAGGGCCCGGGGGAGCCCGACGGCCCGGGCGCCCACGAGGGCCAGGAGCAGGCCGGTGGCGGTGCCGGCCAGGTTGCCGGCCAGGGCCACCCACCAGAACTGGCCGGCGGACAGCCCCCGGTCGACGGTGACCGCGCCCTCGATCAGCCCGTAGTGGAAGCCCAGCACGTGGCCGCCGACCATCAGGGCGGCGAGGTAATGGCCCAGCTCGTGGATGAGCACGACGACCGGGGGGACGACGAAGACGGCGGCCTGGCTGGCCAGCCGCCGGTCCTCGACCGTGAAGTCGGCGTCCCACAAGGCGCGCCAGTGGCGGAGCATGAGGAACAGGGTCCCGAGAAGGGCCAGCCCGAAGACGATGTCGACACCTGTGGTGCTCTGGCCGCTCGGCACGCGTTCCAGCCTACGGCGGTACAGTCCGGAAGCGTCTGCGAGGAAGGGGGCCTCTGCCATGGCGAGTCGGTACGACCTGGTGATCGTCGGTATGGGATCCGGGGGGCTGGTGGGGGCCGAGTTCGCGGCGACCATCGGGCTGCGGGTGGCGGTGGTCGAGCGGGGCCGGGTCGGCGGCGACTGCCTGTGGACCGGCTGCGTGCCCTCCAAGGCGCTGCTGGCCTCGGCCAAGGCGGCGCACACCATGAAGGTGGCCGACAAGTACGGCCTGCCCTCCATCGACCCGGGCGAGATCGACACCTCGCTGGTCTGGAAGCGCATCCGGGCCGTCCAGCAGGAGATCGCCGGCAGCGACGACGACCCCGAGCGGTACAAGGCCATGGGGGTGGAGATCATCGCCGGCCAGGCCCGGATCGCCGGCCCGAACACCGTGGAGCTGGTGGGCCAGGACCGCAGCTTGGAGACCAGGGTCATCCTGGTGTGCACCGGGAGCCGCCCGCTCACCCCGCCCATCGAGGGGCTGAAGGAGGCCGGCTACCTCACCAGCGAGAACGTGTTCGAGATCGAACGGGCGCCGAAGAGCATCGTGATGATCGGCGGCGGGCCCATCGCCATCGAGATGGCCCAGGGCTTCACCCGCCTCGGCATCGCCACCACGGTCCTGCAGAAGGGCCCGGGCATCCTGCCCCGCGACGAGCCCGACCTGGTGGCCACCCTCACCCAGCGCCTGCGGGACGAGGGGGTCGACCTGCGGCTGAACGTGGAGACCGAGCGGGTAGCGGTCGCCGACGGCCGCAAGATCGTCTACGGGGCCGAGGCGGGTGAGCCGGCCAAGTGGGAGGCCGAGGAGCTACTGGTGGCCGTGGGCCGGCGCCCGAACGTGGAGGGCCTGGGCCTGGAGGAGGTGGGGGTCAAGGTCGGCCGCCGGGGGATCGAGGTCGACGAGCGGATGCGGACGACGGTCCCGTCGATCTACGCCGCGGGTGACGTCGCCGGCCGGTTCCTGTTCACCCACTCGGCCGCCTACGAGACGGTCCGGGCCATACGCGACGCCTTCTACCCGGGCAAGGGCAAGGTGACCGACTTCGTGCCCTGGTGCACGTTCACCGATCCGGAGCTGGCCCACGCCGGCCTCACCGTGGCCGAGGCGGAGAAGAAGCACGGCGACGAGGTCGAGGTCTGGCGCATGGAGCTGGCCCACTCGGACCGGGCCCGGGCCGACGGGTCGCCGGAGGGGGCCATCGTGGTCGTGACCGCCAAGGGCAAGGTGGTCGGGGCCCACATCCTGGCCCCTTCCGCCGGGGAGATGATCCACGAGCTGGCCGTGGCCATCAACGAAGGGATGAAGCTGTCCGAGCTGGCCAGCCTCATCCACGTCTACCCGACGCTGTCGACGAGCATCGGCCAGCTGGCCGGCGAAGCGGCGTTCGAGGGGGCCAAGCGCCTGCGCTGGCTGGTGCGCAAGGAGAAGTAGCCCGGGGAGGGCGGGTCAGCCCTTGCCGTTGCCCTTCCCGGTCCCCTTGTCGTCGGCCTTGCCCTTGCCGGCCGCCGGGGCGGGGGCTGCGGTGGTGGCCACCGTCCCCGCGTTGCCGCCGGTCTGGGCGGGCAGGGTCACGACGGTCACGCCGGGCACCCGGCTGAGCAGGGCGACCGCTGTCGACGCGGCGCTGTCGGTCAGCTGGCCGGTCAACCGCCACGCACCCACGGTGACGATGGCGGCCGTGGCCGTGGCGCCGGCGGCGGGGCTGCCGGCGTCGACCTGATCGGCGACCTGGCGGAGTGAGCCGGCCAGATCGGCGGCCCGCGCCCCGTCGTTGGCGCCGAGACGGCCGGCGGCGGCGCGCAGGTCGTTGACGAGGGACGAAGTCGGCGACGGCGCGGCGGTCGAGCTCGGGCTCTGCGACGCCACCGTGTTCGTGCCGGACTTGCCGCCGCGGTGCTGCAGGCCGGCCACCAGCAGGGCGACGAGGACGAGCCCGACGAGCAGGGCCAGGGGTACCCGGCCCCGCGGCTTGACCATGGGGGGCGGGGCGAGCGACTCGACGTCGAGGACCGAGGTGGGTGGCGGGACGACGGCGTCGACGAGCGTGGGGGCGCCCGCGGCCGCGCCCGGGGCGGCGAGGGAGGCGGCCATGGCCTCGGCGGAGGGGAACCGGTCGCCCGGCTCGCGGGCCATGGCCCGTTCCACCGTGGCCGCGAGGGCAGGGTCGACGTCGGGCCGCAGCTCGCGCAGCGGCGGGTACTCGCCCGCAGCCACGGCCCGGGCCGCGGCCAGGGGGGTGTCCCCGGCGAAGGGGCAGCGGCCGGCCAGGGCCTCGTAGAGCACCACGCCCAGGGAGTACAGGTCGGAGCGGGCGGTGGCGGGGGCGCCGTCGAGTCGCTCGGGGGCCAGGTAGGCGGGGGTGCCGAGGAGCTGGCCGGTGCCGGTCAGGTCGGGGCGGTCGGCCGACGCCTCCAGGCTCTTGGCGATGCCGAAGTCGGCGATCTTGGCGTGGCCGTCGGCGGTGAGGAGGATGTTGCCCGGCTTGACGTCCCGGTGGACCATCCCCACCGCGTGGGCCGCGGCCAGGGCGCCCAGGACCTCGCCCGCCACCTGGCGCAACCAGGCTTGGTCCACCGGCCCGCCGGCGATCCGGTCGGCCAGGGTCTCGCCGGGCAGCCGCTCCATGACCATGAAGGGGATGCCGTCGTGCTCGCCGGTGTCGTAGACGGCGACGGCGTGGGGGTGGGTGAGGGCGGCGGCATTGCGGGCCTCGGCCTCGAAGCGCCGCCGGATGTCGTCCCGTGCCGCCATCTCCGGCAGGAGGAACTTGACCGCCACCGGTCGCTCCAGGCGCAGGTCGGTGCCGGCCTGGACCTCGGCCATGCCCCCCCGGCCCAGCTCCCCGTCGAGCTGGTACCGCCCGGCAATGACCGCGGGGAGGCTGCCGTGCGTGATAGCCACGACGTGAACGTACCCGCACCGGGCCCCGGCGTACCGTGGCGGATGCCGGATCTGATCGTCGCCGGGATCTGCGAGCCGGGGTTCGAGGCGGTTGGCGACGCGTTCGCCGGGAACTTCGTCGACCCGGGGGAGATCGGCGCCGCGGTGTCGGTCGTGGTCGACGGCCGGGTCGTGGTCGACCTGTGGGCCGGGCTGGCCGACGCCCCCACCGGCCGCCAGTGGCAGGCCTCGACCCCCGTCCTCGTGTACTCGGCGACCAAGGGGCCCACCGCGGTGTGCGCCCTCCTCCTTTGGGAGCGGGGCCTGCTCGACCTCGACGCCCCGGTGGCCGAGGTGTGGCCCGACTTCGCCGTCGCCGGCAAGGAGGCGGTGACCACCCGCCAGCTCCTCACCCATCAGGCCGGGCTGCCCGTGTTCGACCAGCCCATCACCTTCCAGGAGTGCCACGACCACCATCTGGCCGCGGCCCGGCTGGCCGCCCAGACACCCCATTGGGAGCCAGGGACGGCCCACGGGTACCACCCGCTGACGTTCGGGTGGCTGGTCGGTGAGGTGGTCCGGCGGATCTCGGGACGCTCGCTCGGGCGCTTCCTGGCCGACGAGGTAGCCGGGCCGCTCGAGCTCGACCTGTGGGTGGGCCTGCCGCCGGAGCGCGAGCCGGAGGTGGCCCGGCTGGCGCCGGCCCGCTTCGACCTCAGCGCCATGGGCCCCGACGACCCCGCACTGGCGTTCACCGCCGCCATCCTGGACATCGAGTCCCTCACCTTCCGGGCCTTCTCCAACCCGCCCGGCCAGTTCGACGTGGAGTCCTTCAACGCCCCCGAGCTCCACCAGGCCGAGTGGCCGGCGGCCAACGGGATCACCACCGCCCGGTCGCTGGCCCGCCTCTACGGCGAGCTGGCCTGCGACCGCGTCCTGTCGGCGGCCACCCTCGATCGGGCCACCAGGCCCGAGGTGTCGGGCATCGACCGCGTCCTGGCATCGGAGACGACCTTCGGGCTGGGCTTCTCGCTCGACGGGCACGGCTTCGGCCACGAAGGAGCGGGCGGCTCCCTCGGTTTCGCCGACCGCCGGTACGGCCTGGGCTTCGCCTACGTCATGAACCAGCTCACCGCGTCCCTGGGCGGGGACCGGCGGTCACATCGGTTGGTGGAGGCGGTCTACTCGTCGCTGTGAGCGAACAGCTCCAGGAGGCGCTCGGGCGGGCGGGCGACCACGGCCCGGTCGCCGTGGATGACGATCGGGCGCTGGATGAGGATGGGGTGGGCGACCATGGCGTCGAGCAGCTGGTCCCGGTCCGCCCCGTCCAGGCCCAGCTCGGCGTAGATCGGCTCCTTGGCCCGGACGATGTCCCGGGGGTTGTCGGTGCCGAGCTTGACCAGCACCGCCTCCAGGTCGGCCCGGGTCGGGGCGTTCTCCAGGTAGCGGATGTAGTCGACGTCCACCCCCCGGTCGGCCAGCAGGGCCTGGGCGGTGCGGCAGTTGCTGCACTCGGGGTTGAAGAAGACGGAGGTGCCCATATCGAGGTGGCAGTCTACGGCCGGTATGAGTGAACCCTTCGCCCTCGTGACCGGGACCACCGGTTTCATCGCCGCCCGCCTCGTGCCCGCCCTCGTCGCCGACGGGTGGCGGGTGCGGGCCACGGGCCGGCGGCCTCGGCCGGCGGACCTGCCGGCCGAGGTCGACTACCGGCCCGCCGACCTCGTGTCCGACGACTTGGGCGACCTGTGCGCCGGCGTCACCCACGTCTTCCACCTGGCCGGGGCGTCGAGCTCCAAGTCGTCACAGGAGGAGATGGACCGCAACAACGTGGAGGCGACCCGCCGGCTCCTCGATGCGGCCGGGAAGGTCGAGCGGTTCGTGCACATGAGCTCGACGTCGGTCTACGGGGAGGAGGAGCAGCTGCCCGTCCCCGTCCGGGAGGACGTCGAGCCCCACCCCAGCCGGGGGTACGGCAAGGCCAAGTGGGGGGCTGAGCAGCAGGTGTGGGCCGCGGCCGAGGCCGGGGTGCCCGCCGTGGTCCTGCGCCCGGTGACGGTCTACGGGCCAGGGGCCACCAAGCTGCTGGCCAGCGCCATCCTGGACGCCGCCATCGAGCGGGCCGCCGGCCTGCCCCGGTTGGCCGTCGGCGCCGAGCCCAACGAGCAGCGGCTGCTCCACATCGACGACCTGGTGGCCGCCTGCGTCCACGTGGCCACCACCGAGGCGGCCGTGGGCCGGGCCTTCAACGTGGTCGACGGCCTGTACCCCTCCAGCCACGACGTCGTCGCCGTGCTCGCCCCTTGCTTCGGCATGGAGCCCGAGATCGGTGGCGAGGGGCTCGACGAGGCCCGCCGTCGCACGGTCTACGAGCGCCTGGTCGCCCACGGGATGGAGCCGGCCATCCTCTTCACCCCCGACCGCCTCCGCCTCATGGGCAAGACCAACCGCAACAACCGCCTGTCGACGGAGGCCCTGGAGTCCACCGGCTTCCGCTTCGCCCGCACCGACTTCGCCGCCGCGGTGGCCGACAACGTCGACTGGTACCGCGCCCACCACTGGGTGCCCGCTACGGGCTGAGCAGCTCCCGCAGGAAGGGGTTGGTGGCCCGTTCCTTGCCGATGGTCGTCACCTCGCCGTGGCCGGGAAGGACCTGGACGGCGTCGTCGAGGGGCAGGATCTTTGCCGCCATCGAGGCCATGAGCTGCTCGTGCGACCCCCCGGGCAGGTCGGTGCGGCCGATGGAGCCGGCAAAGAGGTGGTCGCCGCTGAACAGCACGGGCGCCTCGCCGTCGACCTCGAGCAAGAAGCACGTCGAGCCCTGGGTGTGTCCGGGTGTGTGGATGGCGGTGAAGGTCATGCCCGCCCCGGATACCCGCTCGCCGTCGTCCAGGCCGGCGAGCAGCTCGGGCGGGCGCAGGTCGAGATCCTCGTACTCGAGGATCTGCCCGAGCGTCCCGCTGGTGCGGATGGGGTCGAGGAGCAGGTGGCGGTCGCCGTCGTGGATGCGGACCGGCACGTCCTCACCCTGGGCCCGGCAGACCTCGCCCACCCCGCCGATGTGGTCGACGTGGCCGTGGGTGGCCAGCAGGGCGACGAGGCGCAGGCCGTGCTCCTCCAGGTGGTGGACGATGGCCCCGGGATCGGGCGGGGCGTCGACGAGGACGCACTCCCCCCCGTCGCCCGTGGGGGCGACGACCCACGCGTTGGTCCCCGCGATCCACAGCCGCAGCCCGGCGATCTCCATCAGCTCCTCTTGCGGTCGAGGGCGGCGGCCACGGCACGCGGGCGCGGGTCCTCCTGGATCTGCTCGAGCGAAAGGGGCAGGGGGATGCGCCAGTTCGGCCACTGGTCCACCGTCCCGGGCATGTTGGGTCGCTTCTCGACCCCGAGGGCATCGTCGAGGCCCGCGGTGAGCAGCATCGACGGCGCCTCGGCCAGCGCGGCGTACGTGGCCGCCACCACCCGGTCGACCGGGGCGTCGTCGTCCAGTGCGACCAGCTTCTGGAGCCGGTCGCGGACCTGCGCCATGGCCTCCTCGTTGGGCTTCTCGCCGATGGCCCGTTGATTGGCCAGGTCGGCGCCGGTCCACAGGCCGGCGATGGTGGGCAGGTCGTGGGTGGTCACCGCGCCGAGGGCCTGGACGGGGAACTTGGCCGGCCCCTCCTCCTCGAACCACAGGAGCCGGTAGGACAGCACGCCCCGCTCGGCCAGCTCGGTGCGCACCGAGTCCTCGACGGTGCCCAGGTCCTCGCCGACCGCATAGGCGCCGGCCCGGTGGCACTCGAGGGCCACGATGTCGAGGAGGTCGCCGGCCGGGTAGCGCACGTAGGCACCCTCGGTGGCCGAGGCCCCGGCGGGCACCCACCACAGCCGGAACAGGCCCATGACGTGGTCGAGCCGCAGCCCGCCGGCGTGGGCCAGGGTGGCCCGGATGGTCTCGATGAACGGGCCGTAGCCGGCGGTGCGCAGCTTCCAGGGGTCGAAGGGGGGCAGGCCCCAGTCCTGGCCCTCCAGGCTGAACTCGTCGGGCGGGGCCCCGACCGACATGTCGAGGGCCAACTGGTCCTGCCACAGCCAGCCGTCGGCCCCGGCCCGGTCCACCCCCACCGCCAGGTCGTGCATGATCCCGATGTCGGCCGATGCGGCCCGGAGCTGGCGGTCGACCAGCCACTGCAGCCACTGGTGGAACCGCCACCGCCCGTACCGGTCGTGGCGCACGGCGGCGACCTCGGGGCCGTCCGGGCGCCGCGCCCCCTCGGGCCACCGCCGCCAGTCGGCGCCGTGCTCCTCGGCCAGCACGCAGAACGCGGCGTAGTCCGCCAGCAGCTCGCCCTGGGCTTCGCGCCATCGGTCGAACCCCGGGTGGCCGGCGAAGCGCTCCCACAGCCGGCCGAGCGCCTCCATCTTCACCCGGAAGACGGCGTCGCGGTCGATCAGGGGGTCGTCGTTCAGCGCCCGGCCGGCGGTGGCCAGCTGCTCCAGGCCGTCGAGCGACGCGGCGCCGTCCACGTCCTCGATGCGCAGGTAGAGCGGGTTCCGGAACCGGCGGCTGCTGGGGAAGTAGGGGCTGGCGGACTGCGGCAGCGTCGGGTGGGAGGCGTGCAGGGGGTTGACGAGGACCAGTCCGGCGTCGAGCTCCCGCGCCGACCAGCGGGCCAGCTCGCCCAGGTCGCCCAGGTCGCCCATGCCCCAGCTCCGGGCCGAGCGCACGGCGTAGAGCTGCACCGCCCACCCCCACGTGGGCGCGTTGGGCGGCAGCGGGCAGCGCCCGGGGGACACGACGAGGTCGGTGGTCGCCCCGTCGTCCAGGCGGACGATTCGGTGGTAGCCGAAGGCCACATCGGCCGGGATCCGGCCGTCGTCCAGCGCCAGCACCTCTCCGTCCTCGGTGGCCAGCTCGGCCCGGCCGCCCACGTCGACCCGCTGGCCCCGGCGAGCGAACAGCGTCCGTCCGGGCGGGGGGGCGCCCTCGCCGTCGGTGCCCATGGCCTCCAGCAGCCGGGCCACGGTCTCGGCGCTGATGTCGTGCGGCTTGTGCTTGGCGTCGGTCCAGCGTTCCTGGACGCCCCATTCGGCCGCGCCCACGTCAGGCGGGAAGGAGGGTGGATCGCCGCATGGGAACCGGAGTCTACGGAAGGCCGACGGTAGACTCCGCAGGTCATGTCCAGGTGGTTGGTGGAGCGCAAGCTCTCGGAGTCGGCCGATCGGTTGCGGCAGCTGCGTGCCGAGCTGGCCGTGGTCGACGAGCAGCTCGTCTTCCTGGCCGACGCCGCCGACGACGCCCGGCTGCGGGCCATGGTGTCCGAGACCCCCATGGCCGACAAGGAGCACCGGGAGGCCCAGAAGCACGCCGACGCCATGGCCCGTCACCGCGCCCTGCTCGTGGCCCAGGTCGCCGAGCTCGAAAAGGCCCAGGACGAGCTCCTGGACCGCCTGTTCGCCGAGCAGGCCGAGGCATGAGTCGAGTGAGCGCCGCGAACGAGACGGGGCCCGAGCGGCCCTCTGAGCGGGGAACATGACGGCCACGACGCGGGCTCCCGTTCGCATCATCATCGCCGAGGACGAGGCACTGATCCGCCTCGACCTGAAGGAGACGCTCGAGGCCGAGGGCTACGAGGTCGTCGGTGCCGTGGGGCGGGGCGACGAGGCGGTCGAGCTGGTCAAGGAGCTCCACCCCGATCTGGCCATCCTCGACATCAAGATGCCGGGGATGGACGGCATCGCCGCGGCCCGGGAGATCACCGGCACCCGCCGCGCCGCCGTCCTCATCCTCACCGCCTTCAGCCAGCGGGACCTGGTCGAGCAGGCCACCGACGCCGGTGCCTTCTCCTACCTCGTCAAGCCGTACCAGACGTCCGAGCTGATCCCGGCCATCGAGGTCGCTCTGGGTCGCTTCGCCGACATGCGGGCCCTGGAGGCCGAGGTCGAGGGGACCAAGGAGCGGCTGGACACCCAGCGCATCGTGGGCCGGGCGAAGGGGATCCTGATGGACCGGGACAAGATGTCCGAGGCGGACGCCTTCTCCTACATCCAGAAGACGGCCATGAAGCACCGGGCCAAGATGCGCACCGTCGCCCAGCAGATCATCGACGGCACCCTCCCCGCCGACTAAGCAGCAGTCAGCCGCCCGAAGGGCGACCGGGCCTGTCGGGGATCAGACCCGGGCCACGAACAGCTGGCTGGCCAGCGCCGGCCCGAGGGCAATCGAGCCCTGTTCCAGGTCGAGGGTCAGGGTGCCGTCGGGCGCCTTGGAGCGCACCTCGGCGTCCACCCCGGGGACGAAGCCGTGGGTGTCCAGGTAGATCAGGGCGTCCAGGTCGACCTCGACCTGCTCGGTCACCCGCTCCAGGCGGACCTTGTCACCCGGCTCGGAACCCGCGAGCGCGGTCAGATCCCGCACCGGGCCGCCCGCGCCCGGGATGGGGTTCCCGTGGGGGCAGGTGGGGGGGTTGTCGAGCAGGATCACCAGCCGGGCCTCGACCTCGTCTGAGATGACGTGCTCCCACCGGCACGCCTCCACGTGGGTCTTGTGCCAGGGCAGGCCGATCACGTCGGTCAGCAGCCGCTCGGCCAGTCGGTGCTTGCGCACCACGCTGATGGCCCGGGCGCTGCCCTTCTCGGTGAGCGTGATCGAACGGCCCTCGGTGTCCACCCAGCCCTCGGTCTTCAGCCGGCGGATCATCTCGCTGACCGAGGGGGCCGACACGTTCATGTGCTCGGCCAGGCGGGCCTGGATGACCGGGATGCCCTCCTCCTCGAGCTCCCAGATGGTCTCCAGGTACTCCTCGAGCGGGGGGTGGAAGCCGTCAGCCACGGCGGCCATGGTACCGGCCGCCCATCCCATCCGTGCCTGGCGAACTTGGCACGGTTTTCGGGTCCTGGTCGGGAAAAGTGTGCCAAGTTCGTGGGGATGGCCAAGCTCATGCTCCTCGACGGCAACTCGCTGGCCTACCGCGCCTTCTTCGCCCTGCCCACCGACCTGGCCACCGCCTCCGGGCAGGTCACCAACGCGGTCTTCGGGTTCACGTCCATGCTCATCAACCTGCTGAAGGACCACACCCCGGACCAGATCGCCGTGGCCTTCGACCGGCCCGAGCCCACCTTCCGCCACGCCCTGGTCGACGACTACAAGGCGGGCCGGGAGGCGGCGCCCGACATCCTGCGCCAGCAGATGGGCCTGGTCCGCCAGGTGGTCGAGACCCTCAAGATCCCCATCGTGGAAAAGGCCGGTTTCGAGGCCGACGACGTGATCGCCACCCTGGCCACCGAGGCCCGCGACCGGGGCGACGACGTGATCGTGGTCACCGGCGACAGGGACGCCTACCAACTGGTCGAGGACCCCCACGTCAAGGTCCTCTACAACCGGCGCGGCGTGAGCGACTACGTGCTCTACGACGAGGCTGGGATCAAGGAACGCACGGGTGTCGCCCCCGTCGACTACCCGCAGTACGCGGCCCTGCGCGGCGACCCGTCGGACAACCTCCCCGGGGTCCCCGGCGTCGGTCCCAAGACGGCGGCCAAGCTCATCAACACCTACGGCGACCTGGATGGCGTCTTCGCCAACGTCGACAAGAACACGCCCAAGCTGCGGGAGAGCCTGGCCGCCCACGAGGTCACCGTCCGCCGCAACGCCACCGCCACCCCGCTGGTCCGCGACGTCCCCCTCGATGTCGACCTCGACGCCCTGCGCATGGGCCAGTGGGACCCGGACGCCGTCCGCGAGCTGTTCCGCTTCCTGGAGTTCAACACCCTGTACCCCCGGTTCGTGGAGGCCACCGGCGCCGCCGCCCCACCGCCGGTGGCGAGCGAGTCGCTCGCCGTCACCGTGCGCCGGGTCACGACGACCGAGGAGGCCGCCGAGGTCGTGGCCGGGGGACCCGTCAGCCTGGCCGCGGCGTGGGAGGGGGAGGAGGGCCGCAGCGCCCTCCTGGGGATCGCGGTGGCGACGGGCGACTCGTCGGAGGCGGCATGGATCCCCGTCGACCTGCTGCCCGAGGACTTCGGCACGTTCTCGGCTCACCAGGCCAAGGAGCTGATGCGGGCCCTCGACCTGCGCTCCGTCGACATGCGGGGGCTCGACCTCGATACGGCCATCGCCGCCTACCTCCTCGACCCGGCCGAGTCCCAGTACCTGCTGGAGGATCTGGCCGTGCGGTTCTTGGGCCTCGACATCCGCTCGCCCGACGCCCCGCCCCCCGGCCAGCTCGACCTGGCCGGGACCGCTCCCGACCCGGCCGAGGAGGCGGCCCGCCGGGCCGTCGCCGTCGCCCGGCTGGCCCCGGCCCTGGCCAAGGCGCTCGACAGCCGGGGCTTGCGGAACCTGTACGACGAGATCGAACGGCCCCTGGTGCGGGTGCTGGCCCGGATGGAGAAGGTCGGCGTCCGGGTCGACGTCGCCCTGCTGCGGCGCATCTACGACGGGCTGGTGGCGGAAAGTCGCCGCCTGGAGGAGGAGATCCAGGAGCTGTGCGGGTCTCGGTTCCTGGTCAACTCCACCCAGCAGCTCCGCCGGGTCCTGTTCGACGAGCTGGGCCTGCAGCCCCAGAAGAAGACCAAGACCGGCTTCTCGACCGACGCCGCGTCGCTCGAGAAGCTGCGCGGGCTGCACCCCGTGATCGAGCCGCTGCTGCGCTACCGGGAGGTCGAGAAGCTCCGGTCGACCTATGGCGAGAGCCTGCTGGCCGAGGTCGGCCCGGACGGGCGCATCCACGCCTCGTTCAACCAGACCGTCGCTCGCACGGGACGGCTCAGCTCTGACCGGCCCAACCTGCACAACATCCCCATCCGAACCGAGGAGGGCCGGCGCATCCGCCAGGCCTTCATCCCCTCCGAGGGCCGCCGGTTCCTGGTCGCCGACTACAACCAGATCGAGCTGCGGGTCATCGCCCACCTGGCCCAGGACCCGGGATTGATACACGCCTTTGCGTCGGGGGAGGACATCCACCGGGCGACCGCGTCCCGGCTGTTCGGCGTCGATCCCGGGACCGTCACGGTGGCCCAGCGGTCCAAGGCCAAGATGGTCTCGTACGGACTGGCCTACGGGATGGAGTCGTTCGGCCTGGGCCAGCGCCTCGGCATCCCCACCGAGGAGGCGGCCGAGATCCTCAACGCCTACTTCGCCGCCTTCCCGAGCGTGAAGGACTACATGGAGCGCACCGTCGCCGAGGCCAGGGACCGCGGGTACACGGAGACGCTGTTCGGCCGCCGGCGCCAGATCCCCGAGCTGCAGTCGACCAACTACCGGCTGCGCCAGGCCGGCGAGCGCCAGGCCATGAACGCCGGCATCCAAGGCCTGGCCGCCGACATCTTCAAGGTCGCCCTGGTCCGCCTCGACCGCGGCCTGGAGGAGCAGGGCCGGGGCAGCCGCCTGGTCCTGCAGGTCCACGACGAGGTCATCGTCGAGGTCGACCCGGCCGAGGAGCAGGCCGTCGCCGCCCTCACCCTGGAGGCCATGCGCGGCGCCGCCGACCTGTCCGTCCCCCTGGAGGTCAACCTTTCGTGGGGCCAGAGCTGGGCCGACGCGAAATCCTGACGCGTTTGGCAGATCCGGCGCGCCATGACGCGCCGGATCTGCCAAACCGTGCCCGGAGCCGTTGCGGGGGCCGGCTGGTACCCTTGTCCCCGGGGAAAGTGCGACCGTCGCCCTCCCCGACCTCCCGTCCGGAAAGAAGGCCGACCTACCCATGTCCGACCAGACCGCTTCCCCCGCTGCACCTGCCCCCGAACCGGGCGAGCCCGGCACCTTCAACGAGGCGGGTGAGTACACCTTCCGGAGCGTGGTCGACGACGACCTGGGCGGCATGTCGTTCGAGGAAGCCATCGACGGCACCATCGTCAACTTCGACGACGGCGACATCGTCACCGGCACCGTGGTCAAGGTCGACAAGGACGAGGTCCTGCTCGACATCGGGTTCAAGTCGGAGGGCGTGATCCCGGCCCGGGAGCTGTCGATCCGCCACGACGCCGACCCCAACGAGATCGTGTCGCTGGGCGAGGAGATCGAGGCCCTGGTCCTGCAGAAGGAGGACAAGGAGGGGCGGCTGATCCTGTCCAAGAAGCGGGCTCAGTACGAGCGGGCCTGGGGCACGATCGAGCGGGTCAAGGAGGCCAACGGGGTCGTCTCCGGCCCGGTCATCGAGGTCGTCAAGGGCGGGCTCATCCTGGACATCGGCCTGCGGGGCTTCCTGCCCGCCTCCCTGGTGGAGCTGCGCCGGGTGCGGGACCTGCAGCCCTACGTCGGCCGCACCCTGGAAGCCAAGATCATCGAGCTGGACAAGCACCGCAACAACGTGGTGCTGTCCCGCCGGGCCTGGCTCGAGGAGACCCAGAAGGAGCAGCGGGAGGACTTCCTCGAGAACCTCAAGCCGGGCGAGATCCGCAAGGGCACCGTGTCGTCCGTCGTCAACTTCGGCGCCTTCGTCGACCTGGGCGGTATGGACGGCCTCGTGCACGTGTCCGAGCTGTCCTGGAAGCACGTCGACCACCCGGCTTCGGTCGTGCAGGTGGGCGACGAGATCGAGGTCCAGGTCCTGGAGGTCGACCTCGACCGCGAGCGCATCAGCCTGTCGCTCAAGGCCACCCAGCAGGACCCGTGGCAGGAGTTCGCCAACAACCACCGGGTCGGCGAGCTGGTCTACGGCCGGGTCACCAAGCTGGTCCCCTTCGGCGCCTTCGTACAGGTGGGCGAGGGGATCGAGGGCCTGGTCCACATCTCGGAGATGGCGGCCCACCACGTGGAGCTGCCCGAGCAGGTCGTCACTCCCGGCGAGGAGCTGTGGGTCAAGATCATCGACCTCGACCTCCAGCGCCGGCGCATAAGCCTCTCGATCAAGCAGGCCGCCGAGGGCGGTGTGGTGGCCGCCGAGTACCAGGAGGCATTCGGCGAGCACGCCTACGACGACCAGGGGAACTACATCGGCGACTTCGGGAGCGTCGACTTCACCCCCGAGACCGAGGCGCAGGCCGCCTGGGCCGAGTACGCGGCCGAGATGGGCGGCGGTGCGGCGGCGGCCGACCCGGGCACCGAGGCCGAGACCGGCAGCGGGCCTCTCGACGCCGAGGCGCCGGACGCTGCACCCCCCGCCGAGTAGGTTCTCCGCCCGGTGATCCGCCGGGTCCCGAAACTCGAGTCGCTGTTCGTCGCCACCTTCGTTCTCTTCGCCTTCCGGCTGGGCGTCCGGCCCATCGGCGACAATTCGATGCTCACCCACATCCGCACGGGCATCGACATGGTGCACCGGGGGGGCATCCCCCGGACCGACCCCTATTCCTGGACCGCCCACGGGGTGCGGTGGGTGGTGCAGAGCTGGCTGCCGGAGTTCAGCTATGGCTGGGCCCAGCGCGTCGGCGGCTACCGCCTGATCGTCTTCGAGCAGGCACTGCTCATGGCCGGGCTGGCCTGGCTGGTGGTCCGCCTGGCCCGGGCGGGCTCCCCCCTGCGGACCGGCCTGTCCGGGCTCATCGTGATGGGCATGAGCGTGTCGTTCTGGACCCCGCGGCCGCTGCTCTTCGGATTGGTCTGCATGGCGCTCACCGTGACCATCGTGGAGCACCGGCGGACGTCGTGGTGGCTGGTCCCCGTGGTCTGGCTGTGGGTCCAGAGCCACGGCTCGTTCCCCCTCGGCCTGGCCTGGCTCGGCGCCCGGGCGGTCGGCGAGGGGCTCGACTGGCGGAGCTGGCCGCGCGACGCCATGTCCTACGTCGGCGCCTTCGCCGCCGGCCTGGTCGTGTCGGTGGTCAACCCGCTGGGGGCCCGGCTCCTGTCGTTCCCCCTGACTGTTGGGGACAAGCGGGAGGCGTTCCAGAGCATCATCGAGTGGCGGTCCCCGGACTTCCAGCACGGCGGGCCGCGCATCGCCCTCGTCTTCATGACGCTGGCCCTGCTGCTGCTGGTTCGGGCCCGGCTGCCCTGGCGGGACGTCGTGCCGGTCGTCTTGTTCTTCGCCCTGGCGCTGGTGGCCGTCCGGAACTTCCCGTTGACGGCCATCGTGCTGGCGCCGGTGCTGGGACGAGTCCTGCGCCGTCCGGAGTCGGCGCCCGCCCGTCCCGCGCCGTTGGCCTCCCAGGACCGCATGAACCGGGCCCTGGCCCTCACCCTCGGCCTCGCCTTCGTCCTGTTCGGGACGTCGACGTTGTCGGGCACCGGGCTGTCCCTGCACGACTACCCGAAGGCGGCGGTGACCTACCTGGACGAGCAGGGCCTGCTGAGCACCTCGCACCGGCTGGCCCACGAGGACTTCGTCGGGAACTACCTGGAGCTGCGCTACGGGAGCGCGGTGCAGGTCTTCGTGGACGACCGTTACGACATGTACCCGCTCGCCGTGTCCCGTGACTACCGGCGGCTGCTGGGGGCGAGGGAGCAATCCCTCGGCATCCTCGACCAGCGGGCGGTCGACGTCGTCCTCTGGGACAAGGACGAGCCCCTCACCAACCTGCTGCGGGTGAGCGGCCGTTGGGAGCAGGTCTGGGCGGAGGGCAACTGGGTCATCTTCCGCCGGATGGACTGAGGCACAAAACGAAGGAGGAGCGAGCTTTCGCTCGCTCCTCCTTCGTGGCGCTGACCGGGGGGAAGGTCAGAGATCGGTTGTGGGGCCTCTCAGCCGGCGGCGGCGATGGAGTTGCCGACGTTGGTGAACTTGCTCGAGGCCTGCTTGCCCA
>DATJHJ010000080.1:0-22920 GCA_035494015.1 Acidimicrobiales bacterium | reverse complement strand
GCAGATCCAGGCCGTGATCGGCCGTTAGCCCAGGTAGTACGGTCGGCCGGGCAGTGCCGATGACTCTGGGGGAGTACCAATGAAGAGGCGGATGCTTCTGGCCGTCCTGACCATGACGGTCGTCGCCACCGCGTGCGGCGGCGGCAGCGACAAGGGCTCGTCCGACGCGGGCGGGGCGGCTGCGACGACCGTCACGACCGGTGTTGCCCAGCCGACCCGCGGGGGCACCCTCGTCGTCGCCATCAGCGCCGACCCGGGCAGCCTCAACCCGGCGGTCACCTCCAACGGCGGGGTCCACACCGCCTCGGAGATGATGTTCAACGGCCTGGTGGGCTGGGGGTCGGACGGCAAGATCACCCCTGAGCTGGCCGAGAAGTGGACGGTCGGGGGCGGCGGCACGTCCTACACGTTCACCCTGCGCAGCGGGGTGAAGTGGCACGACGGCGAGCCGTTCACGTCCGACGACGTGAAGTTCAGCTTCGAGAAGGCCCTGCTCCCCTTCCACTCCCGGACCAAGGCGTCGATGGGCTCGGCCGGCCTGACCCTGGAGACGCCCGACCCGCTCACGGTGATCTTCCGGTTCCCGCAGCCGTACGCCCCGCTCCTGCAGCAGCTGAACGTGACCGAAGCGCCGATCATCCCCAAGCACGTGTACGAGGGCTGCGCCGACATCTCCACCGTCGCCGGCTGCCCGGCCAACAAGGCACCCATCGGCACCGGCCCGTTCAAGCTCGACTCGTACAACATCAACGAGATCCGCATGTCGCGGAACCCGAACTACTTCCGGTCCGGCCAGCCCTACCTCGACGGCATGGTCGAGCGGGTGATCCCCGACCCCGAGACCCAGGTCCTGGCCCTGGAGAACAAGGAGGTCGACTGGATCGGTGCCGTCCCCGGGCCCGACGTCGACCGCATCAGCAAGAACAAGGCCCTGGCCACCGCGCCCGCCCCCCGCGGCTCCGGCGGCGGCAACTGCATCACCACGGTCATCTTCAACCTGAAGCCGGCTGCCGGCCGTACGCCGTTCCTCACCGACCTGCGCACCCGCCAGGCCATCTGGGCGGCGGTGAACCGCCAGCAGGCGTTCCAGAACGTCCAGTTCGGCCAGGGCAAGGTGGCCGACGCCCCCATCTCCAGCGGCATCACCTTCGCCCACGCCACCGGCATCGGCCTGCCGACCTACGACGTCAACCGGGCCAAGAGCCTGCTCGACTCGGCCGGCTGGAAGGACGAGGGCAAGGGGACCCGTGTGGCCCGGGGTGTGCAGGGCGTGCCCGACGGGACCGAGTTCAAGATCGACTATCACGGCTTCGTGGGCGACCAGACCACCTACGGCGAGCAGCTGCGGGGCCAGCTCAAGGACGTCGGGATCGACCTGACGGTCAAGACCCAGGACAACGCCACCCTGTCGTCCGACGTCTTCACCAAGCGGGACTTCGACACCTCGGCCGCCTCGTACTGCAACGGCGACGACCCCGAGATCGGCGTCCGCCGCCAGTACGACTCGAAGCAGATCGGCTCCACCGCCTTCAGCAACGGGGCCGGCTACAGCAACCCCCAGGTCGACACCCTGCTCGACCAGGCCGCCCGCGAGCCCGACCCCGCCAAGCGGAGCCCCATCTACCGCCAGATCCAGGAGATCGCCGTCCGCGACCTCCCGTACCTGTGGCTGGCCGAGACCATCAACCTGCGCGCGTTCAACGCCAACTGCAGCGGCTTCAACCAGGAGAACACCGGGCTCTTCGCCGAGGGAGCGTTCTGTAAGAAGTAGCCCGTGACGAGGCGCTACGTCATCCGCCGGCTGCTGCAGGTGCTGCCGGCGGTGGCGAGCATCCTGATCGTCACCTTCGCCGTGGTCCACTTCGCCCCCGGGGACCCGGTGGTTGCGGTGGCCGGCGAGAGCGGCGACCAGGCGTACTACGACTTCATGCGGGCCAAGTTCGGGCTCGACCGGCCCCTCCCCGAGCAGTTCCTCACCTACTCCCACGACGTCTTCCGGGGCGACCTCGGCGTGTCGTACGTCCAGGGTGAGCGGGTGTCGACCCTCATCGCCGAGCGCATCCCCGCCACCATGCTGCTGATGGGGTCGGCCCTGGTGCTGTCGACGGTCGGCGGGATCGCCCTGGGCGCGCTGGCCGCCCGCCGGCCGTTCGGGCCCTTCGACCTGACCATGAGCACCATCGCCCTGGTCGGCTACGCCCTCCCGGTCTTCTGGCTGGCCCAGCTGGCCATGCTGACCATCGCCTTCAAGACCGGCTGGTTCCCGATCCAGGGGATGACGACGGCCCGGGCCTCCTACACCGGCCTGGCCCATTGGGGCGACGTGGCCCGCCACCTGGTCCTGCCCGCGGGCGTGCTGGCCGCCTCCGAGGTCGCCCTGGTCAGCCGCATCGCCCGCACCGGGATCCTCAACGAGATGGGCCGCGACTACGTACGCACCGCGCAGGCCAAGGGGCTCTCGGAGTCGGCGGCGCTGGTCCGCCACGCCCTGCGCAACGCCCTGCTGCCGGTGGTCACCGTGGTCGGCAGCCGGATCGGGTTCCTGTTCTCGGGCGCGGTGCTGGTGGAGACCGTCTTCGGTTGGCCCGGCCTGGGCCGGCTGGTCCTGTCGGCGGCCCAGACCCGCGACCACCCCGTCCTGCTCGGCATGGTCCTGCTCGTCGCCTTCTCGTTGGTGGTCGCCAACCTGGTCACCGACCTCGTCTACGCCCGTGTCGATCCCCGCATCCGCTACCGCTGACCTGGCGCTGCCGCCCGGAGGCCCGGCGGTCGAGCGCGAGGCGCCGGCCCGCTGGCGGACGGCGGCCCGCCGGTTCCTCCGGCACCCCGCCGGCGTCGTCGGCCTGGTCCTGACGGGCGTGGTGGTGGGGTCGGCGGTACTGGCGGGCGTGATCGCCCCGTCGGATCCGTTCCGGACCGTCGCCGGCCCCCTCCTGGCCCCGTCCCGGGCCCACCTCATGGGCACTGACAACCTGGGCCGGGACATGCTGGGCGCCGTCGTCCACGGTGCCCGGACGTCGATGGTGGTCGTGCTGGGCGTGACCGCCATCGCCTCGGTGCTGGGCCTGGCCGTCGGGATCGTCGCCGGCTACCGGGGAGGCTGGGTCGACGACGTCCTGATGCGGATCACCGAGCTGTTCCAGGCCATCCCCCGGTTCTTCCTGGTCCTGCTGATCATCGCCCTGTTCGGCGCCGGGGTGGACAACCTCATCTACGTGCTGGCCCTGACCTCGTGGCCCAGCCTGGCTCGCGTCGTGCGGTCCGAGGTGCTGTCGCTGCGGGACCGGGAGTACGTCGACGCCGCCCGCTCCGTCGGCGCCACCGACCTGCGCATCCTCACTCGCCACGTCCTGCCCAACGTCCTGCCCACCGCCCTGGTCGTCCTGGCCCTGACCGGTTCCCGGGTCATCCTCCTCGAAGCGAGCCTCAGCTTCCTCGGCCTGGGCGACCCCAGCGTGATGAGCTGGGGCTACCTGGTCAGCAACGCCCAGCGGTTCCTGCGGGTGGCCTGGTGGATGTCGGTCTTCCCCGGGCTGGCCATCGCCGTCGCCGTCCTCGGCATCAACCTGATGAGCGACGCCCTGAACGACGTGCTCAACGCGTCGGGTTCGGTCCGCCGCCGCCTGCGGCGCCGGCGACGGTCTTTGTGAGTTCAGCTACCGCAGCGGTAGCTCAACTCACACAGAACTACCGGTCGACCTCGCCCATGATGGGGTCGATGCTGGAGATGGCGGCGACGGCGTCGGCCACCAGGCCGCCACGCACCATGTGGGGGAGGGCTTGCAGGTTGACGAAGGACGGGCCGCGGATGTGCATGCGGTAGGGCTTGGCGCTGCCGTCGGACACGATGTAACAGCCCAGCTCGCCCCGGGGCGACTCGACGGCCACGTAGACCTCGCCCTCGGGCACCCGGAACCCCTCGGTGAAGATCTTGAAGTGGTGGATGAGGGCTTCCATGGACTCGTCGATGCGGTGCCGGGGCGGCGGGGTCACCTTCTTGTCCTGGACCTTGTAGTCACCGGCCGGCATCTGGTCGAGGATCTGGCGGACCATCTTCATCGACTCGCGGATCTCGTTGAGCCGGATGGCGTAGCGGTCGAAGCTGTCGCCGTAGGTGCCGACGATCACGTCGAAGTCGAGCTGGTCGTAGTACAGGTACGGCTCGTCCTTGCGCAGGTCCCAGGGCAGGCCGGTCGAGCGCAGGAGGGGCCCGGTCACGCCCAGGGCCAGGCACTCCTCGGTGGTGAGGATGCCCACACCCTGCGTCCGCTCCTGCCAGATGGGCTGGCCGGTAAGGAGGGTGTCGTACTCGTCCAGGCGCTCGGGGAACATCTCCAGCAGGCGCAGCACGTCGTCCCGCCAGCCGCCCGGGAGGTCGGCGGCGACCCCGCCCGGGCGGATGTAGTTGTGGTTCATCCGCAACCCGGTGACCTTCTCGAAGAAGGCCAGGATCGACTCGCGCTCGCGGAAGCCGTAGATCATCATGGACACCGCACCGAGGTCCATGCCGTTGGTGGCCAGCCACAGGAACTGCGACGACATCCGGTTCAGCTCGCACATGAGCATCCGGATCCAGGTGGCCCGGGGGGGGATCTCGACGTCGAGCAGCTTCTCGGTGGCCAGCGAGAACACCAGCTCGTTGAACAGCGGCGAGACGTAGTCCATGCGAGTGACGTTGGTGGGGCCCTGGAGGTAGGTCAGCTCCTCGCCGGTCTTCTCCATGCCGGTGTGCAGGTAGCCGATGATCGGCTTGGACCGCAGGACGGTCTCGCCCTGGAGCTCGAGCATCACCCGCAGGACCCCGTGGGTGCTCGGGTGCTGCGGGCCCATGTTGAGGATCATGGTGTCGTCGTCGGTGGCAACCTCCTCGACCCCTTCGGGCAGGTTGGGGATGCGCAGCACCGACCCCAGCTCCCGCATGTACTCGGCCCCACCGGTACGGGCCTTGGGCAGCAGCTCCTGCGCCCCCTCTGAGGTCTCGCCGATCAGGTCCGTCATCGTGCCGGAGGTGCCCCCTTGAACTGGACGGGGATGCGACCGACGCCGAAGTCCTTGCGGAGCGGGTGGCCCTCCCAGTCGTCGGGCATGAGGATGCGGGACAGGTCCGGGTGCCCGGTGAACACGATCCCGAACATGTCGTAGGTCTCCCGCTCCATGGCCTCCGTGCCCGGGTGCAGCAGGAAGATCGACGGGAGGGTCAGATCCTCCTCGGGAATCTGCACCCGCAGTCGGATGCGCTGGCGGGTCTCGGTCGACAGGAGGTTGACCACCACCTCGAAGCGCTCGGGCGTGACGCCGGCGGGCAGGGGCCGGTCGAGGTCGAAGAGGTAATCGACGCCCGTCAGGTCCACGCACATCCGGTAGCCGTCGTCGTAGAGGAAGCCGACCATGTCGACGTACAGGTCGCGGTCCGGGTACACGACGAGCTGGCCGCATGACAGGCCGGACACGGCGCCGTGGATGAGGGCGGGCTCCTCCTCGGGCGGTACGGCGTCGGCCTCGTCCACGTGGTCGACATTAGACCCCGGCCTTCTACCCTGTGGTCCCGCATGCTGACGTGGACGAGCGAGCAGGTCGCCGCCCTGGCCCCGGACGCCGCCTCGGTGAGCGCGGCACGGGGCCTGGCCTCGCCGGGGGCGTGGTCGTCGACCGGCCACGACGACCGGGCCCTTTGGGGCCGGATTCGAAGCTACGACGTCGCCGTCGACCTGGCCGGCGCCGGGTTCTCCTGCAGCTGCCCGAGCCGCAAGGTCCCGTGCAAGCACGCCCTGGGCCTGCTGCTGTTGTGGGCCGGCCACCCCGAGTGTGTGGGCGCGGGCGAGCCGCCGGCCGACGTCGTGCGCTGGCTGGCCGGGCGCGCCGACCGGGCGGCGCGGGCCGGCGAGCGCAAGGAGGTCGACCGGGAGGCCCGGGCCCGGCGCGCCGCCGATCGGGCAGGCCGGGTGGCGGCCGGCATGGAGGAGCTGGACCTGTGGCTGCGCGACCTGGTCCGCCAGGGCCTGGCCGCGGCCCAGCACCGCCCGTACGGCTACTGGGACGAGGTGGCCGCCCGCATGGTCGACGCCCAGGCCCCGGGGGCGGCCGGGCAGATCCGGCGCATGGCCGGCATCGTCCGCAGCGGCGAGGGGTGGCCCGGACGGCTCCTGGCCCAGGCCGGGCGGCTCTACCTGCTCACCCGGGCGTGGGCCCGATTCGACACCCTCGACCCCGCCACCCAGGCCGACGCCCGCGCCGCCGCCGGGTGGTCCTGGAGCAGCCAGGAGGTCCTGGCCGGGCCGGCGGTGCGGGATCGGTGGCAGGTGGTCGGCCGGGCCGTGATCGAGGAGGAGCGGTACCGGATCCAGCGGACCTGGCTGCTCGGGGTCGAGAGCAGGCGGGCGGCGCTGATCCTGGAGTCCGTCCCCGCCTTCGCCCCCCTGCCGGCCGACCTGGTCCCCGGCACCGAGGTCGACGCCGACCTGGCCTTCTTCCCGGGGGCCTGGCCGCAGCGAGCCCTCGTCGCCAGGGCGCACGGAGCGGCGGCGTCGATCGCCGAGTGGCACGGGGTGTCGACGATCGGCGACGGGCTGGCCGACCACGCCCGGGCCCTGGCCGCCAACCCCTGGGTCGACCGCCTGCCGCTGGTCCTGTCCGACGTGGTGCCGGTGGCGCGGGACGACGGCTGGTGGGCCCGGGACGTCTCGGGGGCGGCCGTGCGCCTCCAGCTCGACGACGCGCAGTGGTGGACCCTCGCCGCCATGTCGGGGGGTGCGCCGGTCGGCGTGGCCGGCGAGTGGCAGGAGCTGGGCCTGCGCCCGCTGGCCGTGTGGGCCGACCGCCGCCTCGTCCCCCTGTCGTGAACGGTTGGGACGAGCTGGTGGCGGCCGCCCTGGTGGGCACGGCCCGGCGGCCGCCGCCGGCCGTCCCTCTGCCCGCGGTCGACGTCGCCGACGACCCGGAGGCCGGGGCGCTCGCGGGCGGGGCCGCGCTCGGCCTGTACCGGCAGGCCGGGTGGCGGCCGCCAGTCGATCCCGGGCCCCTGCCCCCGCCCAGTCCCGCCGAGGACCGGCCCCGCTGCTCGCCGGCCGCGGCGGAACGGCTCGACGCCATCCTCGACGGCCGCTTCCGGCCCGTGCTGCGGGAGTGGCTGGCCCTGGTCGCCGCCGCCAAGCAGCTGGTCCCGCCCGACCGGTTGCCCGCCCTGCTCGACCTGGCCACCGCGGCGCCGTCGGTGCGGGAGGCGGCGCTGGCGGTCATCGGCCACCGGGGCCGGTGGGTCGCGGCACTGAACCCGCCGTGGGCGTGGGCGGGGGCGGCCGACGGCACGCGGTGGACGACCGGGTCGCGGGCGGCCCGCCGGCTCTTGCTGGCCCGGATCCGGGCCGAGGATCCGGACGCCGCCCGGGCCCTGGTGGAGTCGACCTGGACAACGGAGAGCGGCGAGGACCGGGCCGTGTTCGTCGGCGCGCTGGCCAGCGGGTTGTCCATGGCCGACGAGCCGTTCCTGGAGGCCGCCCTCGACGATCGGCGCAAGGAGGTTCGCCAGGCGGCGGCCGAGCTGCTCTGGCGACTGCCCGAATCACGGTTGGCCCGGCGAATGGCGGCGCGGGCTCGCGCCCTCGTGGGGCCCGACCTGACGATCACCCTGCCGGCCGAGGTCGACCCGGCTATGGTCCGCGACGGCGTCGTGGCCAAGCCGCCCGCCGGGACCGGGGCCCGGGCGTGGTGGCTGCAGCAGGTCATCGCCGCCACCCCCCTGGACGTCTGGCCCCCGGAGGCCGTCGAACACGAGCCGCCGCCCCTCCTGCGCCGGGCGTGGGCGGCGGCGGCGGTCCGCCAGGGGAACGTCCCGTGGGCCCGCGCCCTCCTGGCGCGAGGCGCGTGGGCCGAGAAGCCGGCCCTGCTCAGCGCCCTCCCCCACGACGAGGCGCAGCGGGTCGCGACCGACCTGGTCCGGCGGGTCGGCCTCGTCCCCGCCGTCCTCGACCTGCTCGACCACTGCCCGCCGCCGTGGGGGACGGACCTGAGCCGGGCCGTGGTCACCCGGGTGGCCGAAGCCGCCCACCAGCCTGGTCGCCCCCGGGGTGATGCGGCGACCCTACGGGCCCGGCTGGGGGACCTGGGCGCCCGCCTGGACCCGGCCGTGGACGTCGCCGGCCTGGCCGACGTCGCACCCGGGTGGGTGGACGTGGTGGGCTGGTTCCTCGACCTGCTGGCGTTTCGCGCCGGGATGCGGGAGGAGCTCCTGTGGTGAACCAATTGCTGCGGCCGCACGCCGAGGAGGACTACGCGGTTGAGCTGGCCGCCCTGGCCGCCGCCGACGACCACCCCCGCCCGCCGAGCTGGCTCCTGTCGCCCTGGGCCGTGTGCACGTACCTGCTGGGGGGTGATGCCGACGGCACCCCCATCACGCCGAAGTACATCGGGCCCCGCCGGCTGGTCGAGGTGGCGGTGTCCACCCTGGCCACCGACCGGGCCCTGCTGCTGCTCGGCGTACCGGGGACGGCCAAGACGTGGGTCAGCGAGCACCTGGCCGCCGCCGTCTCGGGCGACTCCACCCTGCTCGTGCAGGGGACGTCGGGCACCCCCGAGGAGGCCATCCGGTACGGGTGGAACTACGCCCGGCTGCTGGCCGAGGGCCCGTCGATGGCGGCCCTGGTCCCGAGCCCGGTCATGCGGGCCATGCGGGAGGGGCGGCTGGCCCGGGTCGAGGAGCTGACCCGCATCCCATCCGACGTGCAGGACGCCCTCATCACCATCCTGTCCGAGAAGACCCTGCCCGTGCCCGAGCTGGACACCGAGGTGCAGGCGGTCAAGGGGTTCAATGTCATCGCCACCGCCAACGACCGGGACCGCGGGATCAACGACCTGTCCTCGGCCCTCAAGCGCCGGTTCAACACCGTCGTCCTGCCCCTGCCCGCCGACGCCGACGACGAGGTGGAGATCGTCCGCCAGCGGGTGGATGCGCTGGGCCGCGCCCTGGAGATCCCGGCCGAGGTCGCCGCCCTCGACGAGATCCGCCGGGTCGTCACCATCTTCCGCGAGCTGCGGTCGGGGGTGACGGCCGACGGGCGGACGCGGCTGAAGTCGCCGACGTCCACCCTCAGCACCGCCGAGGCCATCTCGGTGGTCACCAGCGGGCTGGCCCTGGCCGCCCACTTCGGCGATGGTCGCCTGGGCGCCGACGACGTGGCCGCCGGACTGGTGGGGGCCGTGGTCAAGGACCCGGTGCAGGACGCCGTGGTGTGGCAGGAGTACCTGGAGACGGTCGTCCGCGAGCGCGAGGGGTGGGCCGACCTGTACCGGTCCTGCCGCGAGCTGAGCTGAGCGGCGTGGCGGTGGCCGTCCGCTACTTCGGCATCCGCCACCACGGACCGGGCTCGGCCCGCAGCCTGGAGGCGGCGCTGGACGACTGGAAGCCCGACGCGGTCCTGGTCGAGGGGCCGCCGGAGGGCGACGACCTGCTGGGCCTGGCCGCGTCGGACGGCATGCGCCCGCCCGTCGCCCTGCTGGCCTACGTGGTCGACCAGCCCCGGCGGGCCTCGTTCTGGCCCTTCGCCGCCTTCTCCCCCGAGTGGCGGGCCATCCGCCACGCCCTGGCCCGCAACGTGCCTGTCCGCTTCATCGACCTGCCGGCCGCGGTGTGGCTCGCGGGCGGCGAGCCGGAGCGGCCCCGGCCGCGGGATCCGCTGGCCCGGCTGGCCGCCATCGCCGGTTACGCCGACGTCGAGCGGTGGTGGGAGGACATGATCGAGCACACCTCCGCCGGCCCCTTCGACGCCATCGCCGAGGCCATGGCCGCCCTGCGGGAGGACGAGGCCCCGGTGAGTGGTCGGGAGGCGCAGCGGGAGGCGGCCATGCGCCGCAACGTCCGGGCCGCGGTCAAGGAGGGGTTCGAGCGGGTCGCCGTGGTGTGCGGGGCGTGGCACGTCCCGGCGCTGGCGGCCGACCCGCCCCCGCCGATGTCGGCCGACGCCATCGCCTTGAAGGGCCTGCCCCGGGTGAAGGTGGCGGCCACCTGGATCCCGTGGACGTCGAGCCGGTTGTCGGCGGCCAGCGGCTACGGGGCGGGGGTGGCGTCGCCCGGCTGGTACGCCCACCTCTTCGGTGCCCCGGACCAGGTCGTACCCCGCTGGTTCGTCAAGGTCGCCCGCCTGCTGCGCAGCGAGGATCTGCCCGCCCCGCCGGCGTCGCTGATCGACGCCGTCCGCCTGGCCGAGGCGCTGGCCACCCTGCGGGGGCGGCCCCTGGCCGGGCTAGACGAGCTGACCGACGCTACCCGGGCCACCCTGTGCTTCGGGTCGGACGCGCCGATGGCATTGATCGCCGAGCGGCTCATCGTGGGCCGCGACCTCGGCCGGGTCCCACCCGAGACGCCCATGGTCCCCCTGGCCCAGGATCTGGCCCGGGAGCAGCGCCGGCTCCGGCTGCGGGCCGAAGCGGGCGCCCGGGAGCTGGACTTGGACCTCCGAAAGGCCAACGACCTGGCCCGCAGCCACCTGCTGCACCGCCTTGCCCTCCTGGAGGTGCCCTGGGGCCGCCCGGTCCGGGTGGCCGGCAAGGTCGGCACGTTCCACGAGGTGTGGCGGATCCAGTGGCAACCCGAGCTGGCCGTCCGCATCATCGAGGCCGGTATGTGGGGCGTGACCGTGGCCGACGCCGCCACCGCCCATGCCTCGGCCGACGCCGACAAGGCCGCCACGCTGCCCGAGGTCACCGCCCTGGTCGAGCGGTGCCTCCTGGCCGCCCTGCCGGAGGGGGTGGGCCACGCCATGGCCGTCCTGGCCGACCGGGCCGCCCTCGACACCGACGTCGGCGACCTGATGGACGCCCTGCCCGCCCTGGCCCGCACCTTGCGCTACGGCGACGTCCGGGGGACGGACGCAGCCTCGATCGCCGCCGTGGTCGACGGGCTGGTGGTGCGCATCTGCGTCGGCCTACCGGTGGCGTGCGTCTCCCTCGACGACGAGGCCGCCGCCGCCATGGTGCGACGGGTGGTCGCCGTCCACGAGTCGCTCGCCCTGCTGGCCCGCGCCGACCTGGCCCGGCAGTGGCACGACACGCTGCGCCGCCTGGTCGACCTGGTCAGCGTCCACGGGCTCCTGGCCGGTCGGGCCACGCGGTTGCTCCTCGACGGCGGCGGGCTGGAGGCCGGCGAGGTCGGCCGGCGGATGGCCCCGGTGTTGTCGGTGGGCGAGGAACCGGGGCGGGCGGCGGCCTGGGTGGAAGGGTTCCTGTCGGGGAGCGCCTTGATACTGCTCCACGACCGGGCCCTGCTCGACCTGGTCGACGGCTGGCTGGCCGGCGTGGGCGACGACGTCTTCACCGACGTCCTCCCCCTGCTCCGGCGCACGTTCGCCACCTTCGGCCCGGCCGAGCGGCGGCAGATCGGCGAACGGGTCCGCCGGCCGGACGGTGGCGGCAGCGTCACCGGGGAGGACGGCGACCTCGACGTGGCCCGGGCCGAGCTGGTCCTGCCCATCCTGTCCCGCCTGCTGGGTCCGTCGGCGTGAACGAGCGCGAGCGGCGGTGGCGGCTGGTGCTGGGCGGGGCGGCCCAGGAAGACGGCGACCTCGGAGGGCTGAGCCCGGCCGACGCGGCCATGGACGCCGCCCTGGCCGCCCTCTACGAGCCGGGCGCCTCCGGCCTGGCCGGCGGTCCCCGGGGCGGCGGCCTGGAGGCGTCGGCGCCGAGGGTGGCCCGGTGGCTGGGCGACATCCGCTCGTACTTCCCGTCGTCCGTCGTCCGGGTCCTGCAGCAGGACGCCATCGAGCGGCTCGACCTGCGCCAGCTGCTGCTGGAGCCCGAGGTGCTCGACGCGGTCGAGCCCGACGTCCACCTGGTAGCCACTCTGCTGGCCCTCAACTCGGTGCTGCCCGAGGAGACGCGGGCCACGGCGCGGCTGGTCGTCCGCCGGGTGGTGGATGATCTCGAGCGGCGTCTCGCCCAGCACACCCGCCAGGCCGTGCGGGGCGCCGTCGACCGCTCGGCCCGAGGTCGGCGCCCCCGCCACCATGAGATCGACTGGGACAAGACGGTGCGGGCCAACCTCCGCCACTGGCAGCCGGCGCAGCGGGCGCTCATCCCCGAGACCCTCGTCGGCTACGGCCGGCGCCAGCAGTCGGTCCCGCGGGAGATCGTGCTGTGCGTCGACCAGAGCGGGTCCATGGCCGCGTCGGTGGTGTTCGCCGCCGTGTTCGCCGCGGTCATGGCCGGCCTGCGGGCCCTGCACACCCGGTTGGTGGTGTTCGACACGTCCGTCGTCGACCTGACCGAGCACCTGTACGACCCCGTCGACCTCCTGTTCGCCACCCAGCTAGGCGGCGGCACCGACATCGCCCAGGCCCTGGCCTACTGCCAGTCGGTGGTGACCCGTCCCACCGAGACGGTGCTCGTCCTGATCAGCGACCTGGTCGAGGGTGGCTCACGCGACGACATGCTGCGGCGGGCGGCCGAGCTGGTGGCCGCCGGCGTGACCGTGGTCGCCCTGCTGGCCCTGAGCTACGACGGCGCTCCGGCCTACGACCACGAGAACGCCGCCGCCCTGGCCGCCCTCGGCATCCCCGCCTTCGCCTGCAGCCCCGACCGGTTCCCCGAGCTCATGGCCGCCGCCATCGAGCGCCGCGACCTCTCCGCCTGGCACTCTGCGTTTTAGCTTGACCTGACCTCAGTGCCCCCTCACGTCTCCTTCCGTTTCGCCCAGAGCGCCTTGTTGAAGTCCCGAACGAAGGCCTCGAACGCGGCGAGCACGAAACCTTCCTCGGCGAACCGCCGCTCCAACAGCTCGGTGGTGCCGTCGGCATGCTCGACCTCCCGGATGCAATGGATCACCGTCCCGGGGTAGCCGCCGGCGATGGTGCGTTCCACGACCCTTACTTCAACAACGCCTCCGTGAGCCCAGGGCGTCAGGTCCATGTCACCCACCATCCGATAGCCCCTCCAACTCACTGGGGGAGGTAGCCTTGAGACCGATGAGCGAGGCGACCGACCACCCCGCGCCGGACTACGTCGAGGCCCTTCAGGATCACGACGAGTTGGTGCAGCGGCTAGCCGACGGCGACGTTCACGCCCTCGACAGCCTTATCGAGGCGGTCGCCGGCGTGCGCGTCGTGGAGAGCCGGACCATCACGCCTGCCTCGTAGAGGCGGACAGGGAGTTCGCCGCCGCCTCAGTGCGGCGTGGCGACCGCGACCCGGCGACGCTCGGGGGCCTGGATACCGGCCCCGCCGCCACGCTCGGCCCGGCGCTTGGTGATCTCGCCGGTGCGGATGAGCTCGTGCAGGGTGAGGATGGAGTGCATGAGCGTCTCGGGGCCGGGGGGGCAGCCGGGGGTGTAGACGTCGACCGGGACGATCTGGTCGACGCCCTGCACGATGGCGTAGTTGTTGAACATGCCACCGCTGGATGCGCAGACGCCCATGGAGATGACCCACTTGGGCTCCATCATCTGGTCGTAGACCTGGCGCAGGACGGGGGCCATCTTCTGCGAGACCCGGCCGGCCACGATCATCAGGTCGGCCTGGCGGGGCGAGGCCCGGAAGACCTCCATGCCGAAGCGGGCCAGGTCGAAGTGGGCCGCGCCGGTGGCCATCATCTCGATGGCGCAGCACGCCAGGCCGAAGGTGGCCGGCCACACGCTGTTGCGCCGGGCCCACTTGACCAGATCCTCGATGCTGCCGGTGAGGAAGTTGTGGTTCAGGTCTTCGAGGCCCATCAGGCCGCTCCCTGCTCCGCCCGCGGCGGCCGGCCCTCGGAGCCCACCCGGCGGACGGTGGACTCGGTGGTGCGGCGGCTGTCGACCGGCGGGGTCGCCTGCTTGGCCGGGCCCCAGTTCAACGCCCCGTTGCCGAGGAGGTAGACGAAGGACACGAACACCGCCCCGGCGAAGATCACCATCTCCCACAGGCCGAAGGCGCCCAGGCGGCGGAACACCACGGCCCACGGGTACAGGAAGATGATCTCGATGTCGAACACGATGAAGATCATGGCTACCAGGTAGAACCGCACGGGGAAGCGGTTCGGCGGCTCCCGGTCGGGGACGATGCCCGACTCGTAGGGCGCCGACTTGGCCACGGTCGGCCGCTTCGGCCCCAGGATCTTGGAGGCGATGATGGACAGCAGGGCGAACAGCGTCGCCAGGACGATCATCATCAGCAGCGGCAGGTACTGGGCCATCGGCGGTTCGCCCAGCCTACTGCGCGGCCTTGCGGGCCATCAGCTCCTTGTCGCGGGTGTGCAGCTGGTAGACGAGCAGGCCGAAGAACAAGCTGGCGGCGATGGTGAACACCGCCGGGTTGAGCCGCTGGCTGCCCAGGTTGCGGATCATCACCACCGACACGGGCGTGGCTGCGGGGTCGACCTTGGGACGAGGCGGGGCCCCACCCGGCGGCG
This sequence comes from Acidimicrobiales bacterium, assembly GCA_035494015.1. Classification (GTDB taxonomy): domain Bacteria; phylum Actinomycetota; class Acidimicrobiia; order Acidimicrobiales; family AC-14; genus CADCTB01. Next base: position 8,550 of record DATJHJ010000080.1, on the reverse strand, counting down.
TCGGCTGCACCTGGACGCCCTGGACCTGGATGATCAGGTAGTGGGGCCGGTGGAACAGGTTGAGGGGGCGGAAGTTGAACACGCCGAAGGGACCGTACGTGGCGCCCCCCTTGTTGTACGCACCAACGGGGAGGTAGTCGGCCGAGCTCTTGTACGGGGCCGGCGCCCCGGGCGCGGCCTTGGTCAGGTCGCCCTCGGCCACGGGCAGGGCGTCTGCCACCTCGGGGCTGGTGAGCTCGAGCTTCTCCCAGTCCTTGGGGAACCCCGCCAGCGCGCCGGTCGCGCCCTGGCTCAAGTCGCCCTGGACGACTTCCTGGGGCACCCAGGTCGGCGGGTTGCCCTTCGGACCGATGCCGTACACCCACCAGACCGAGCCGATGATGGTCAGGAAGCCGGTCAGGCCGGCGGCCGCCACCTGGAACCCGAGCCGGGCACCCAGGTTGGTGCTCAGGATCAGGAAGCCGGAGCCGCACAGCACGCACACGGCGATGAAGACGTACAGCCCGCCGCGGACCTGGGGGTTCCAGGTCAGGGCCAGGGTGAGGTGCGCGCTCACTGTGCCCCCAGGTCGCTGCGCGCCGGCGCTTCGCTTCGGTGCTCGCTCACGGTGCCCCCTGGTCGCTGCGCGCCGGCGCTTCGCTTCGGTGCTCGCTCACAGTGCCCCCTGGTGGCTGCGCGCCGGCGCTTCGCTTCGGTGCTCGCTCACAGTGTCCGCTCGTAGCTCACGATGGCCCGGATCTGGTCCTCGGTGAGCATGTCACCGAAGAACGGCATGCGGCCGGAGCTGATCCCGCGCTGGCCGTACTGCTTGCCGATGGGGACGGTCTCGGTGACCCAGGCGATCTGCTGGTCGACGGTCGGGAACTGGCGCAGGGTGGCCCCTCCGGTGAGGTCGGGGCCATAGGCGCCGCCGCCCATGACGGACGGCTGGCCGTACGAGTAGCCCTGGGTGTGGCAGCGGGCGCAGAAGGCTTCGAACAGGGCGGCCCCGTCGGTGCTGCCGTACTGCTGGAGGTTGGCCGCCTTGACGTCCTCGGGCTTGAGCTTGATCGAGTCCAGGTAGGCGATGAGATCCTGGAGCTGCTGGTCGTTGAGGGCGCCACCGCCGTTCACCCCCCACGGGGGCATGGGCGTGCCGGCCCGCCCGTAGGTGAGGACGAACAGGACCTCTTCGGGACGGAACCGGAGCATGACGGTGTTGAGGGGCGGGGCCGTCCACTGGACCTGCTGGGGCGGGGCGTCCGGGTTGGCCGGGTCGGTCAGGGTGAACGACGCCACGCCGCCGATGCCCTTCTTGCCGTGGCACGTCTCACAGCCGTAGTGGGGCTCGCGGGGGGTGGGCGGGTCGCCGGGCGAGGCCTGGAAGTAGCGCTCCCCCCGGGCCACCGACTCCTCGTCGAAGTACCTGACGCCCCGGTCGAGGCCGGCGCCCTTCTGGCGGAACGGCTCGCGGACCCAGTAGATGGGCAGGCCGACGGCGGAGATGGCCAGCAGGGCGAAGGCCCACCACAGGTACTTGGTGAGCCGGCGACCTTCCATGCCCTCGTCGTCGAAGTAGGGCTTGCGGTTGGGGGCGGTGGTGAGCTCGACGCCGGGCTCGTAGGTCCGCCGGGCGGCGCTGAGCAGGTAGATGGCCCAGCCGATGACCATGAAGATGACCACGGCCAAGCCGACGCGCTGCTGTTGGGAGACTGCCAGGAGAGGGGTCACGGCTACTTCTCGGACGCCTGGCCGATGCAGTGCGGCCCTTCCGCCTCCTGTCCGGTGGTGTTGGTGCCGATCGGCGGCCCGGGGATGACGGTCTTGGTGTCGACCACGATCACACCGCCCTCGACCGAGGCGGCGAAACGGTCCAAGCCTCGGGGGGCCGGACCGCCCTTCTTCTCACCGACCCGGTTGTACTGGGACCCGTGGCACGGGCACTCGAACCACTGCGACGTCTTGCACCACGGGACCCGGCAGCCCAGGTGGACGCACTTCTGGTAGAGAGCGACGACGCCCTGCTGGTAACCGGGCAGGACGGCCGAGTAGGCGGTGATCTTCTTGGCCTTGTCGGCGTCTTCCTTCGGGTACGGGTTGATGTAGAGCCGGCCGGCGGCCAGGTAGAACGGCTCCTTCTTGTCGTTGATCTGCTGCATGACGTCGTCGAGCTTGCCGACGCGGATCTTGGAGCCGAACCCGCCCGACAGAGACGGCCACAGCATGGCCACGCAGGCGGCGCCGAAGCCGGACACGGCCAGGGTCATGGTGGTGACGATGCCCCGGTTCAGGACCTGGCGGCGGGTGACGCCGAGCGCTTCCTCGTCGGGAGGCACGGGCAGCGGCGGGGGCGGGGCGTCGGGGGTGGCCACCTGGCCGCCCCGGCGCTCCAGGGCGACGGTGCGCTCGAGCTCCCGCCCGGATGCGGACACGTGGCCGACCGGCACGGGCAGGTGGGCGTTCGGGATCTCCTCGACGGTCGGGGCCTGGTCGAGCGCCCGCACCGCGTCCCGCCGGCGGGCGGTGGCGAACAGGAACACGAACATCAGCCCCAGGAGGGCCACGACCGCCAGCAGGAAGATGGTGCTGTTGTCCAACAAGGCTCCTAGAGGTCCAGCGGCCTACAGGTCGAAGAAGACGCCGTCGCGCCAGGGGAAGGTGAAGTTGAAGCCCGGCCCCCGGAACAGGGTGCCGATGATGACCAGGACGGCCCAGAACATGAGGAACAGGGTGAACAGGGCGATGGCGAACTTGCGGTCCTCGGGCTTCGAGCTGGGGTTCTTGTCGATGTAGGGGGCCAGCATCAGCCCGAAGATGCCGATGCCGGGAATGGTCACCCCGGCGACCATGGGGTGGAACATGGTCAGCAGCTCCTGGAGGCCGAGGAAGTACCAGGGAGCCTTGGACGGGTTGGGCGTGAAGTTGAAGTTGGCCGCGGCCAGGAACGGGGCGTTGACCAGGGCGGAGAACACCAGCAGGAAGGCGCTGCAGGCCAGGCAGGCGATGAACTCGCCGATGAGCAGGTGGGGCCAGGTGTGGACCTTGTCGGTGGGCGTGGCCTTGACGTCCTGGATGGACCCGGCCTTGACCACGGTCAGCAGGCGTTGGGTGTGGCCCTCCGGGCCCTTGGCCACCGGCGCCGGGGCGGTGGCCACCGCGGTGGCGGCGGCCGCCGGCGCGGCGGCGGCACCGGTGGTGGCGGGCGTGGCGGGCCCGCCGCCACCGTCGCCCCCTGCGGCCTGGCTGCGGGCCAGCAGGTGGGCGGGGATCTTGGAACCGTCGTCGGCCGTGGCCTCGGCGCCGCCGGCGGGAGGAGCGGCGCCGCCGCCAACCGGCGGCGCGCCGAGCGCGGCCCGCCGCTCAGCCGAGCGCCGGAGGAGGTGTTCCGGAACTTCAGTCATGCAGACCTCCCAGCGGGCACGGCATTACAGCGGCCCGGAAATCCCGCCGTCCTTGCGGACGCGCCAGAAGTGGATGGCCATGAAGATCACGATGACGAACGGCAACATCAACACGTGGAGCACATACCATCGGAGGAGGGTTTCCCCCCCGATCTCCACGCCGCCAAGGAGCACGAACCGGACCTGGGAGCCGAAGACGGGTGTGTAGCCCATCATGTTCGTACCCACCGTCACCGCCCACAGCGCCAGCTGGTCCCAGGGGAGCAGGTAGCCGGTGAAGGAGAGCAGCAGGGTCAGGGTCAACAGGATCACGCCGATGACCCAGTTGAACTCCCGGGGCGGCTTGTAGGCGCCGTGGTAGAAGACCCTGGACATGTGTAAGAACACGGAGAGCACCATGAGGTGCGCGGCCCATCGGTGCATGTTCCGGACCAGCAGGCCGAAGGTGATCGACGTCTCCAGCGTCTTGATGTCGTTCCAGGACTGGGCCGTGGTCGGCCGGTAGAAGAACATCAGGAAGATGCCGGTGACGGTGAGGAGGAGGAACAGGAAGAACGACAGCCCGCCGAGGCACAGCGTGTAGCTGACCTTGACTGCGTGCCGCTTCACCTTCACCGGGTGCAGGTGGTAGATGAGGCTGTTCATCACCACGTAGGACCGGTTCCTGGGGCTGTCCGTGTAGCCCTTGCGGAAGATCGAGCCCGGCCGGAAGATCGACGCCCACGCCTGCGAGCCCCGGACCTTCTCCCCGACCTCGGCGAGGCGCTCGCCGGGCGAGGGACGATGACCGTTCCCGTTGCCGTTCCCGTTGCCGGTCATGCGCCGTGCCATGCCGGCCCCTTCGTCACGCGTGCTTCTGTCGACCCATGCTCTCCCGAAGGCATTGGCCCTTCTCTAGACAGCGACGACCGGAGACGCAAATCCACGCCTGTTTCCGTGGGGGAGGCTGGGCCGGGCACTCGCGCTAGAACCGCATGCCGTAGGCGTAGCCGTGCTTCTCGTCCCGCTGGTGGGCGTCGCCGTCCTTGGCCGACACCCCGGCCTTGCCCATGATGATGACGCCCGTCGGGCACCGGTCGACGCAGAGGCCGCAGCGGGTGCAGACGTCCTCGTCGACGATGAAGACCACGTGGTCGTCCGGGTCGACGCCCGGCTCGCTGGTGTTGACCGCCTCGGAGATGGTGTCCGTGGAGAGCATGTGGATGCACTTCCACGGGCAGATGTCGACGCAGCCCTCGCACATGATGCACTCGGACTGGTCGATGTGGAGGAACTGCTTCGGCTTGACCGCCTTGGCCAGGTAGTCGCTCTCGACCTCCTGGAGGGCGTAGCCGCCCGGGAAGGACGGCATGGGGGGGTTGGCGTCGTTCTTTGCCATTTCGTTAGGCCTTCCTGAGCACGGGACGGTTGAACCGGGAGGTGGCGGCCTCCACGTCGCCCGGCTTCTTCCTTCCCCGCTTCTGCCATACGGACCACAGGTACATCTGGCCGCCGAGGAACACGATGTAGATCACCGAGGCGATGATGTCCCGGATGGCCTGGTAGTTGATGATGATCCGGCCGCTCCCGCCCAGGTTCTTGGCCCCCTGGCCCCACACCACCCCGGCCGACGAGACGCCAACCAGCAGCTTGTCGGCCCGCCAGAGGAGCGTGTTGTCCGCATAGGCCAGCCACTGGTGGGGAGCCACGCCGTAGGCCACCAGCATGATGGCGAAGACGAACGTGCCGCCCAGCATGGCTTCACCCCAGGTGACCGGGGTGCCGATCGGCCGCTTGGAACCGACGTAGAGGCAGATGCCAACCCCGACCATGACAACGAGCATCGCTGTGACCAACGCAGCCACCGGCACCTCCTCGTGAACGCGATCACATTCTACCTATGGGCTTCCTCTGAGACGAGTCGGCGCCCTTGGACCGGGTTTTAGCACCTCGCCGATGGCCGCCCACCGCCGGCGGCCGGGCTGCTTGGCTTCCCGGCCCCCCGGGCGCATACATTCGTTGGCGTGACCGAGGTTCCGGAGTACCTGCTCGAGCGCTCCCGACAGCGGCGGGCCGCGCTGGGCCTGCCCGGGGGGGACGCGCCCGCCGGGGCGCCCGCCGCCGCCTCTGCCCCGTCGTCATCGTCGGTCGCCGAGGGGCCGGCACCGGCCCCGTCTGCCGGCGCGGTGGCCACGGTCGAGTCGGCCCCCGCCCAGGTGGGCATGCCTTCCGCCGCCGCAGTCGCCGCCGGTGCCGCCGTCCCGGCTTCGCTGCCGGTGTCCCACGTCGAGAGCGGCCCCCGGTCAGGGATCCCGGTCTGGATGATGCCCGTGCTGCTCATCCTCCCGTTCTGGGGGGTCATCTACATGGGCGCCTTCGCCGCCCCCAAGAAGGCCGGCGGTCCGCTGAGCGGGGCCCAGGTGTACGTCAAGGCCGGCTGCGTGAGCTGCCACGGCGCGACCGGCGGTGGCGGCGTCGGTCCCAAGCTGGCCGGGGGCGAGGCCAAGCTGACCTTCCCGAACGAGGCCGACCACATCGCGTGGGTCGAGAACGGGTCGGCCCCCTCGAAGGGCAAGTCCTACGGAGACCCCAACCGCCCCGGCGGAGCCCGACCTCCGGCGTCCGGGGGCATGCCCGCCTTCAAGGGCCAGCTGACCCCGGAGGAGATCGCCGCGGTGGTCGACTACGAGCGAAACCGGTTGTAGGACCACGTCCGGCTCCGGTCACGACGTCCTGGTTGTCGGCGGCGGGCCGTCGGGCGCGGCCTGCGCCTACTGGCTGGCCGAGGCCGGCCACGACGTCCTCGTCGTCGAGAAGAAGAACTACCCGCGGGAGAAGACCTGCGGCGACGGGCTGACGCCACGGGCGGTCAAGCAGCTCGACGACATGGGCCTGTCCGACCAGCTGGCCCGCCACCACCGCTTCGGCGGGCTGCGCTCGGTGGCCTTCGGCAAGACGCTCGAGCTGGAGTGGCCCGACGTGCCCGGCATGCCCCGCCATGGCTATGTGGTCACCCGCCACGACCTGGACCAGGCCGTGGCCGAGCGGGCCGAGAAGGCCGGCGCCACCCTGTGGCAGGGCACGGAGGCGGTCTCGCCGGTCCTGGACGACGGTGTCGTGCGGGGCGCGGTGGTGAAGGACAAGGCATCGGGCGCCACCCGGGAGGTGCGAGCCCGGTACGTGGTCGTCTCCGACGGGGCCAACTCCCGCTTCGGCCGGGCCCTCGGGACGGCTCGGAACCGGGACTGGCCGCAGGGGATGGCCATCCGCGGGTACTTCACGTCGCCCCGGCACGCCGAGCCGTGGATCGAGTCCCATCTGGACGTCCGGGACAAGGAGGGCAACGTCCTGCCCGGCTACGGCTGGATCTTCCCGGTGGGCGACGGGCGGGTCAACGTCGGCATCGGGTTGCTGTCCACCTTCAGCCAGTGGAAGGAGGTGAACACCACCAAGCTGATGGAGGCCTTCGTGGCCTCCCCCCAGTGCGAGGCGTGGGGGGTCTCGGTCGACACCGCCTGCGGGCCGGCCACCGGCGGCCGCCTACCCATGGGCCTGGCCGTCGGCCCCTGGAGCGGTCCCACCTGGGTCGGCACCGGCGACGCCATCGGCGCCATCAACCCCTTCAACGGCGAGGGGATCGCCTACGCCTACGAGACGGGCCGGATCGCCGCCGAGCACGTGGACGCCGCCCTTGTGTCGGGCGATGCGCAGGCGTTGCGGCAGTACGAGAAGGAGATCCAGGCCACCTACGGGCTGTACTTCAAGGTCGCCCGGGCCTTCGTGAAGATCATCGGCCGCCCACGCTTGATGCGGGCCATGGTCGGCACCGGCATGCACTCCCGCACGTTGATGGAGTGGGTCCTGCGCATCATGGCCAACCTGCTCCGCCCCGAGGAGCTGGGCCCGGCCGAAGCCGCCTACCGGGCCGTCGCCGCCCTGGCCCGGGTCACGCCCGAGCGTTGACCGGTTGATCGACCTGCCGGCGGCGCGGTTCGAGGAACTGGTCGCCGACGCGCTCGACGACATCCCCGAGTCACTCGGCCGGCGGATGGACAACGTGTGGGTCACGGTCGAGGACCGGCCGGCTGTGCCCGGGTTGCTCGGCTTGTACGAGGGCATCCCGCTGACCGAGCGGGAGGCCTACGGCGGCTTCGCCGTCCCCGACCGCATCACCCTCTACCGGCTGCCGATCTGCTGGTACTGCCGCACGGAGGCGGACGTGGTCGAGATGGTGCGGACCACCGTCGTCCACGAGGTCGCCCACCACTTCGGCATCTCCGACGACCGCCTGGACGAGCTGGGCTGGAGCTAGCGGGTCGAGCCCTCGGGCTCGCCCTGGCCCCGCTCCAGGTAAGTGATCAGCGACGGGTCGGGCGCGAACGGCGGCGGGTCTGGTTGCGGCTGCGCCTGTTCCGGAGGAACCTCGGCGGGCTGGCGCTCGGTCATGACAACAGGGTACCGCTGACAAGGAAGGCAACGGAGGCGAGGAGGGCGACGAGAGCCAACCCGAGCCACCGTGCCTTCTGGGCGATGAGGCCCGACGCCTCCTCGGCCATAGCGATCTCGGTGTCGAGAAGGCGCAGCCGGGTGACCTTGGCGTCGGCCGTAAGGAGGGAGTCCCGCATGGGCCGCAACGCGAACACAGGCTGACCTCGCGGCCAGAAGGACAGCACGGCCAGCGCCGCGGCCACCACGGCCATTCCGACCCCCGCCTTGGCCACGATCTTGTCGACGTCCTTGGCCAGGGCGGCGATGGCCCCGGAGAACCCGACCACGACTCCCGCCTTCGTGTCCAGGCTCTCGAAATGCCCCAGCTGCTGCTCGCGCTGCGTCCGGACCGCATCCAGCAGCACCTCGAGGGACGGAAGCGGCGGCAGATCGGTCACGATCGTCCCCTACCGAGTACCTCGTCGCGGTCGAACAGCCAGCCATCGTCCGGGACCAGCGCCTCCAGGGCCGCCCGCAGCGCCGGCACGACCAGGCTCTGATCGAGCAACTGTCGCTCCTCCAGCCACTGCTGGGCCTGCTCCGGATGGACCCCCCGGGCCTCGAGGCAGGCACCGACGACGCCCGTCGCTTGGCGTACCAGCTCGTCGCGCTGGGCGTGGCCCTGGGCCCCGCTCACCAGCAGCAGCCCGTGTACGGCGATCAGCAGGCTCGCCTCGTGAGTCGGCCCCAGGCGCTGGACGAG
>DATJHJ010000079.1:0-30267 GCA_035494015.1 Acidimicrobiales bacterium | reverse complement strand
CGTGCTCGAGGACCCCCTGCCGTCGCAGCCCTGGAAGGGAACGGCGGCCGACGCGGGGGAGCCGTGCCTGTCCGTGGAGCTGGCCGCCGGGGACTGCCTCTACGTGCCGCGGGGTTTCCTCCACGCCGCCGAGGCGCAACGCGATCTCTCGGCCCACCTCACAATCGGCATCGTCACCACCACCTGGTACGACATCGTGCACAACCTCCTCGCCGGCCTGGCCGACGAGCGCGAGCTCCGCCGGGCGCTGCCGCCCGGCTGGGCCGACGACCGAGCGGCGCTGGCCGCGGGGGTGGAGGACACGGTGGGCCGCCTGCAGAAGTGGCTCCAGGGCGTGGACGCCGGAGCGGTGGCAGCCGCTGCGACCCGGCGCTTCGTGGACGCCCGCCCGCCAATCCTGGCCGGCCAGCTGGCCCAGCTCGGCCTCGTGCACACCCTGACCGACCACTCTGCCCTCCGCCGGCGACCGGGGTCGGTCTGCCTCCTGGAGGTCGCCGGCGACGTCCTGACCGTCGCCCTCGGGGGCAAGTCGCTCCGGATGCCCGCAGCCCTGGCGCCCGCACTGTCCCGGGTGGCGGCGACCGGCGGGGGCCGCTTCCTCGTCGGTGATCTGGGCGACCTGCTCGACGGGCCGAGCCGGCTGGTCCTGGCCCGGCGGCTGGTCGTCGAGGGGCTGCTCGAGATCGTCGACGTTGGCTGACCCGGTCTGCTCGGCGGTCTCGCTGGCCCTGGGCGAGCCGCTGGAGGCCACCGCCTCGCTGGTGCGGAACTGGGTCCTGGTCGAGCACCCGGGGGCGTGGGGCCCGGTCGCCCTCCACGAGAGCGGGTTGGCGCCGGAGATCGCGTCGGGGCTGGCGGTGCGCGCTCGCATGTACGGCTTCCGGGTCTTGCTCATCCGCCGTCCCGAGCGACCGGAGGACAGCTCGCGCCACTGCTTCGTCGCCCATAGCGGCCGGAATGTGCGCTGGATCGAGGAGCGGGTGGTGGACGACGTCGGCGACCTGCTGGACGTCGATTTCGAGTCCGTCCGGGCCGGCCGCTCGCCCGGTTTCGGCACCCGCCGCTCCCGGCCGCTCTACCTGGTCTGCACCAACGGCCGCCACGACCCCTGCTGCGCCAACCTGGGCCGCCCCGTCGCCCGAGCCCTGCACGCCCGCTCCGACGGCTCGGTGTGGGAGTGCTCCCACTTCGGGGGCGACCGCTTCGCCGGCAACCTGGTGTGCCTACCCCATGGGCTGTACTTCGGCCGGCTTTCCGCCGAGGATGCGGTGTCGGTGGTCGACGGTTACGAGCGGGGGGTGATCGACCTCGATCACTACCGGGGGCAGGCCGGTGAGGCGTTCGCGGCCCAGGCGGCCGAGTACTTCGTCCGCCGCCAGGAGGGACTGCTCGGGGTCGACGACCTGCGGGTGACCGCCTTCGCCCGGGGCGACGGTGAGGCGGTCGCAGTCAGCCTTGACGGGCCGGATGGCCGGGCGTACGACGTCGAGGTCAGGATCCGGCCGGCCGCCGCCGCCCGCCCCCTCAGCTGCAGCGCCAGCGGCGAGGAGCGGCCGCCGACGTACGAGCTTCGAGGTCTGCGGGTGCGCTGAGACGCCCGGGCTCTCGAGTGTGACGCGGGGGAGACCGCCCGTCGAACGGCCGATGAACACTGCTCGGCGAGCTTGTGAAATGAATCACGAGCGACGGGAAGGGCTGGTATGGTCGAACCAGGCCCACTCGAACGGGCCGAACCCTCCGGGCGCATCGTGCCGGCGAGCGGCCCCACGGGCCGGACAGCCGGGCGACGGGCGGCGCCGACATCTGACGAAAGGTTTCTTCCATGGACATCTCCGACGGCGCGCCCGACGCGGGCGCCCCTCCACCGCAAACCTCCCGAAAGGCCGCCTTCTTCGGCCTCGACACGCTGATCCCGGGGTCCAGCCTGTACCTGCTGGCCCAGGGCCTGCGCCGCCGCCACTTCTACGCTCGCTCCGATCTGGTGGCCTTCGCCCTGCGGCGGCTCACCTTGGGCGCGGCGCCGGGCCCGTCGCAGACCCGGGCGTCCTCCGACAGCGCCCTGTCGTTCGTGGCCGGGCGCGAGCGCCCTGCCCTGCGGGCCCTGGCGGCCGAGATCGCCGACGAGCGCATCCTGCCCCAGGTCTATCCGGACTTGGCCCGGCTGATCGACCGCCACCGTGACCGTGGTGTGCTCACCTTCGTGGCCACCGCCGGCCCCGCCGAGCTGGCCGAGATCGTCGCCTCCGGGCTCGGGATGACCGGCGGCCTGGGGACCACGGCCGAGGTCGACGAGACCGACCGCTACAGCGGCCGGCTGGTGGGCGCCGTCCTCCAGGGCCCGGCGAAGGCCAGGGCGGTCGAAGCCCACGCCAGCGCCACCGGGATCGACCTGAGCCGCTCCGTCGCCTACTCCGACTCCATCAACGACCTGCCCCTGCTCGAGCTGGTCGGGCGGGCCGAGGTGGTCAATCCCGACCGCCAGCTGCGTCGTGAGGCCGACCGGCGGGGGTGGGCGGTACACGACGTCCGGCCGGCCACCCGCCGCGTCCACCACGTCGGTGGGGTGCACGTCCCCAACCGGGTCGCCGACCTCGGCCTGGCGTCGCCGGTCCAGCCCGCCGGGCCGCCGGTGCGGCGGGGGGCGGCCCACCACTTCACGACCGAGGACCCCGCGGCGTTGCTGAAGGAGCTGGAGGAGAGCGGCCGGTTCCGCCGGGACAGCCGGTTGGGCGCCATGTTCCACCGCGGCAAGGTGTCGATGCGGGAGGTGTCGCCCACCCACAGCCTGCACATCACCGTGGGCAAGGGCAACCACGTCTCGGCCCACGTCGACCGCTACTCGCCCCTTGCCGCCCGCCAGCCCGAGCAGCGAGCCCGCTATGCCCTGCACCGGATCGCGGCCCACAACCTGGCCGGGATCGCCGACGAGCTGGTCCGGCTCATCCCCGGCCGCCGGCGACCCTGTTACCGGCCCCCCCGCCAGGATCGGTCGACGGCCGCCTAACCCGAGGCCCGCTGGGCCACAATTGCCCGTGGCTCCTCCTCTCACTGCTGGCATCGACGGCGTCGTCACCCAGTTGGACGCGGCGGTCGCCCGGGCCCGCGACCGCCGCGACCCCGCCGGTTACTTCGCCGCCCTCTACGGCCAGACCAGCCGGGCGGTGCGGGCCCGGCTGCTGGCCGGGGCGTTCGACGACGGTCCCCGGATGGACGACTTCGTCTCCCGGTTCGCCGCCCGCTACCTGGCGGCGTTGGCCGCGGCGCAGGCGGGCCGGGCGACGACGCGCGCCTGGCAGGTCGCCTTCGACGTGGCCGCCCGGCCGAGGCACGACACCCTCATCCTCCAGCACCTGCTGCTCGGCATAAACGCCCACATCAACCTGGACCTGGCCGTCGCCGCCGCCGATCTCTGCCCCGGCGAGGCCATCAACGGGCTCAAGGAGGACTTCCAGCGCATCAACACCGTGCTCGGCGACCTCCTCGGCCCGGTCCGGGCGTGCCTCGACCGCTTCTCGCCCCTGCTGGACGTGCTGGACCGGGTCGGCGGGCGGGACGACGATCAGGTGCTCAACTTCAGCATCCGGGTGGCCAGGGACGAGGCGTGGAGCGCGGCGGTCACCCTGGCCACTGCCGGCGGGCAACGGCGGGACGAGCTGGTCGACTCCCTGGACCGCCGGGTGGCCGTGCTCGGCCGCCTGGTGGCCAACCCCGGCGGCCTCCTCCAGCGGGCCGTCGACCTCGTCGCCGCCTCCGAGTCCGACGACGTCGTCGCCGTCATCGACGCCCTGGCCCAGGTCGTCCCCCCGCCGGCGTAGGCCGCCCGCCCACGTACCCTCGGGACATGGCCACCGCGCTGGACACGTCGACCACCGCCCTGGCCCGGCGCCTGGCCGAGCTGGGCGGCAAGGAGCGCTCGGGCATCGTGTCGTCGTCGTGGTGGAGCGAGCGGATGCTCGAGTGGGCCATGTCCCACCCGTCGTTCAAGACCCAGCTGTTCCGGTTCGTCGACGTGTTCCCCGCCACCACCGACGACGAGGACGTGGTCCGACACCTCGACGAGTACCTCCACGGCGCCGACGTGCCCCGGGTCCTCGACATGGGCCTGGGCATGGCCGAGCACGTGCCCCTCGGCAAGAGCGCGGCGGCGGGCCTGGCCCGGCGCAGCATCTCCCGGGTGGCCGAGCAGTTCATCGTGGGGCAGACGCCGGCCGACGCGGTGGCGGGCCTGCGCGAGCTGTGGCGGCAGGGTCGGGCCTTCACCGTCGACCTGCTCGGCGAGAAGACCCTCACCTCGGTCGACGCCGACCGATACGCCGCCCGGGTGGGGGAGCTGCTGCGCACCCTGGCCGACGCCTCCCGGTCGTGGCCCAACGACGACCTGCTCGAGACCGACGATCTCGGCCGGCTGCCGAGGGTCAACGTCAGCGTCAAGCCGACCGCCCTGGCCACCCGCTACGCCCCGCTGACGCGTTCCGACGGGCTGGCCGAGGCGGCCGAGCGGCTGCGCCCCCTGCTGGCCGTGGCCCGGGACCTGGGTGCCTACGTCCACTTCGACGCCGAGCATTACGACGTCAAGGATCTGACGCTCGAGCTGTTCCGGAGCCTGCTCGACGAGCCAGAGCTGGCCGGGCTGCACGCCGGGATCGTGGTCCAGGCCTACCTGAAGGAGGCCCGTGACGATCTGGCGGACCTGATCGCCTGGTCGGCCGGTCGGGCCCAGCCGATCACTGTCCGGCTGGTCAAGGGAGCGTACTGGGACACCGAGACCGTCCAGGCCCAGGCCGAGGGGTGGCCGGTCCCGGTGTTCTCCGACAAGGTCGAGACCGACGCCAACTTCGAGCGCTGCACCCGTCTGCTCCACGACCACCACGGCTCGGTCCGGGCCGCGTTCGGCACGCACAACCTGCGTTCCCTGGCCTACGCCGTGGAGTACGCCCGGTCCAAGGGCATCCCCGAGAACGGCTACGAGATCCAGCTGCTGTACGGGATGGCCGAGCCGCTCCACGCCGCCGTCCGCAAGCTCGGCCTGCGTTTGCGGGTCTACGCGCCGGTCGGCGAGCTGGTCCCCGGCATGGCCTACCTCGTCCGTCGGCTGCTGGAGAACACCGCCAACGAGAGCTTCGTCCGGCGCCGCTTCGTGGAAGGCCAGGACATCGGTGCCCTCGTCGCCCCGCCGCGGGTGGATCGGCTGCCCGCGGTCGAACCTCCGGCGCGACGGCCGGCCACTGATCCGGCGGCACCGGGCCGGTACGAGCCCGAACCGGTCGCCGAGTGGCGGCGGACGACAATACGGGCGGCGATGGCGGTTGCCGTCGAGGAGGTGGGGGAGCGGGGGCTCGGTCGAGCCGTGCCCGCCATGATCGGCGGTTCCCGGGTCACGACCGAGGGCGAGATCGTCTCGGTCGATCCCGCGTGCCCGTCCACGGTTGTCGCCCGTTCGGCCCGCTGTGGGCCCGACGAGGCCGAGGCGGCCCTGGACGCGGCCCGCCGGGCGTGGCCGGCGTGGCGGCGGGCGACCGCCGAGCAGCGGGCCGCGGTGCTGTTCGGCGCCGCGGAGTGGATGCGCAGCCGCCGGGCGCAGCTGGCCGCCCTGGAGGTGTTCGAGGCCGGCAAGCCGTGGCGGGACGCCGACGCCGACGTGTGCGAGGCCATCGACTTCTGCGAGTACTACGGGCGTGAGGCCCTGCGCCTGGACGCGGGCGGGCCGGTGCAGTCCCCGCCGGGGGAGCGCAACGAGCTGCGGTACCAGCCCCGCGGCATCGGCGTGGTCATCTCGCCCTGGAACTTTCCCCTGGCCATCCCGACGGGGATGGTGGCGGCCGCCCTGGTCACGGGCAACGCCGTGCTGTTCAAGCCGGCCGAGCAGACGCCGGCGGTGGCCGCCGCCCTGGTCGACGCCCTGACCGCAGGTGGCCTGCCCCCCGGCGTCCTCGGGTTCCTCCCCGGAATGGGCGAGGAGGTGGGCGCCTACCTGGTCGAGCACCCCGACGTGTCCTTCGTCGCCTTCACCGGCTCCAAACCGGTCGGGCTGGGGATCGTCGCCACCGCGGCCGTCGTCCGGCCCGGGCAGCGGCACATCAAGCGGGTGGTGGCCGAGCTGGGGGGGAAGAACCCCCTGATCGTCGACGCCGACGCCGACCTCGATCAGGCCGTCCCCATCGCCGTGGCCTCGGCCTTCGGCTACGGCGGGCAGAAGTGCTCGGCCTGCTCGCGGCTGATCGTGGTGGACGAGGTGCACGACCAGCTGGTGGAACGGCTTGTGGGGGCGGCGCAGCGGCTCCGGGTCGGCCACCCACGGGACATGGCGGTCGATGTCGGCCCCCTTATCGACGCCGACGCCCACGCCCGGGTCCGGTCCTACGTCACCCTCGCGTCCGAGGAGGGCGAGGTCGTGCTGGGCGGGGGCGACGCGCCGGCCGAAGGGTGGTTCGTCGCCCCCACCATCGTCACAGAGGTGAAGCACGGCAGCCGCCTGGCCACCGACGAGATCTTCGGGCCCGTCCTCAGCGTGTTCCGTGCCGGCTCGTTCGACGAGGCCCTGGCCCTGGCCAACGACACCGAGTACGCGCTGACCGCGGGCGTCGTGTCCCGCTCCCCGGCCCACATCCGCCTCGCCACCGGCGAGCTGCGGGCGGGGAACGTGTACGTCAACCGGTCGATCACCGGTGCCGTCGTCGGCCGCCAGCCCTTCGGCGGGTACGGCATGTCCGGTGTAGGGTCCAAGGCCGGCGGCCCCGACTACCTCCTGCAGTTCGTCGAACCCCGCTCGATCAGCGAGAACACGCTTCGGCAAGGCTTCGCCCCCGCCGAGCCGCGGTAGTCTTCTGGCCCGGGGCCGTTAGCTCAGTTGGCAGAGCGCCTGCATGACGCGCAGGAGGTCAGGGGTTCAAATCCCTTACGGCCCACCCCCGCGATGGAAGCCTCGATCGAGGAAAACCGGCGACATCCTTCGACCTCCCGCCTCGCCGCCCAACGGGGGGATGACCGCAGCCAGGGAGCGAACAGCGGTTGGAGGCGCCGCCGGCGGGAACGAACCAGCCATGAGCCACATCATCGGACGGCCTGGCGACGATCTCCTCGACGTCATGCTCGGCCACGGTGCCGAGCCCGAGCAGGCCTTCATCCGCGCTTCCGAGCAGGCCCGGACGGAAGGCGAAGGCTCGGAGGACGACCTGGCGGGCGACGAGCCCACCCTCCCAAAGCTCTAGGGCTGGCATCCGCCGCCGCGCCCTGCCCGCGCACCATGTCGAGCCAGGGCGACCTAGCGTCGCTCGGGCGCGGCTGCGGGAGGAGTGGCATTGGCACTGCACAAGGGCGACATCCCCAGGCATCCCAGGGGCGGCGAGGCCAACCCGTTCGTCATCGCCGCCAACCCGAGCGTCGACAACGGGGTCGAGCCTCCGCGGGAGCGGCTGGCGGACGATCCGGTCCCACCCGATGTCGCCTACCAGCTCGTCCACGACGAGCTGCTGCTGGACGGGAACGCCCGCCTGAACCTGGCCACCTTCGTCACGACGTGGATGGAGCCCCAGGCCGAGCGGCTGATGGCCGAGTGCGTGTCCAAGAACATGATCGACAAGGACGAGTACCCGCAGACGGCCATGCTCGAGGGTCGCTGCATCCGCATCCTCGCCGACCTGTGGCGGGCCCCCGACCCGGCGTCGGCGATCGGGTGCTCGACCGTGGGCTCCAGCGAGGCGTGCATGCTCGGTGGGCTGGCCCTCAAGCGGCGATGGAGCCGCGGGCGGGGCGCGGGCCGGGCTGGGCGACCCAATCTGGTCATGGGTGCCAACGTCCAGGTGTGCTGGGAGAAGTTCTGCAACTACTGGGAGGTCGAGGCCCGGGTCGTTCCGATGGAGGGCGACCGCTTCCACCTCTCCGCGGCCGAGGCGGTGGCGCAATGCAACGAAGACACCATCGGCGTGGTGGCCATCTTCGGCTCGACCTTCGACGGCAGCTTCGAGCCGGTGGCCGAGATCGCCGCCGGCCTCGACGACCTCCAGGCCCGCACCGGCCTCGACGTCCCCATCCACGTCGACGGGGCCTCGGGCGCCATGATCGCCCCCTTCCTCGACCCCGATCTGGCATGGGACTTCCGCCTGCCCCGGGTGGCGTCCATCAACACGTCGGGCCACAAGTACGGGCTGGTGTACCCCGGCGTCGGCTGGGTGGTCTGGCGGGACACCGAATCGCTGCCCGAGGAGCTGGTGTTCAAGGTGAACTACCTCGGGGGCGAGATGCCGACGTTCGCACTGAACTTCTCCCGGCCGGGAGCCGAGGTGGTGGCCCAGTACTACACGTTCCTCCGCCTGGGCCGCGAGGGCTTCCGAGCCGTGCAGCAGGGGTCCCGGGACGTGGCCACGGCGCTGGCCACCGGTATCGCCGGGCTCGGTCCGTTCCGGCTGCTGACCCGTGGCGACGAGCTGCCGGTGTTCGCGTTCACCACCGATCCCGACGTCCCGTTCAACGTGTTCGACGTATCCCGCCGGCTCAAGGAGCGGGGATGGCTGCTCCCCGCCTACACCTTCCCGGCCAACCGGGAGGATCTGGCCGTGCTCCGGGTGGTGTGCCGCAACGGGTTCAGCCACGACCTGGCGGGGATGCTGCTGGATGACCTCCGCGCCGCCCTCCCCGAGCTGTCGCAGCAGCGGTCACCGGCCACGCCACCGGCCGCCGCCACCGCATTCCACCACTGACCCAGGAGGTCGCCGGGGGCGCGGAAGGCGGCGCTGCCTACTTCCCCTTGCCCATGGACACAGCCACGATCACCCCGACCACCACGATGGCCAGGATCACTATGAACACGATGCCACCGGAAACCTCGGAAATAAGCACGGGCGGGAGCATACTCAACCGCACGTTGGCGTCAAGGTTCCTCGCCGGCGCCAGCCCGTTTAGCGCCGGCGGCGGCGCCCGGCGCCCATGGAGCGGCGCACCGCGGCGCGGGCGGCGGGCGACGGCCCGTCCGTGCCCGTGGCTTCGGTCTCCTCCGCCTCCTCTTCGCTGACCCAGGCCTCGCCGGTGAGGTTTCGCAGCCGGTCGTCGTTCGAGAAGATCTCGACCGGGGCCTGGCGGATGTTGAGGCGCTTGCGCAGCCGGTCGGCGTCGACCATCTGGTCCCACAGGAGCAGGCTGACGGCGACACCGGTCTCGCCGGCCCGCGCCGTGCGTCCGGAGCGGTGCAGGTAGGCCTTGTGGTCCTCGGGCGGGTCGAAGTGCACGACGACGTCCACCCCGTCGATGTCCAGGCCCCGGGCGGCCACGTCGGTGGCGACCAGCAGGCCGACGTCGCCCTTGGTGAAGCGCTGGAGGGCCCGCAGGCGCGCTCCCTGGGTCAGGCCGCCGTGGAGCACCTCGACCTTGACCCCTTCCTTCTTCAGCTGGACGCCGAGGCGGTCGGCCCCCCGCTTCGTGCGGACGAACACGAGGGTCCGGAAGACGCTCTGGGCGATGGTGGCCACCACCTTCACCTTGTCCATCTGGTGGACCTTGAGGAAGCGGTGCTCCATGCTCTCGACGGTCGGCAGTTCGGAAGCGACCTCGTGCCGGGTCGGGTTGGTGACGTAGGTCTGGACCAGGTGGTCGACATCGCGGTCCAGGGTGGCCGAGAACAGCAGGGTCTGGTGCTGCTCGGGCAGGCGGCGCAGCACCCACTCGACCTGGGGCAGGAAGCCCATGTCGACCATCCGGTCGGCCTCGTCGAGGACGAGGATCTCGACGTCGGACATGGAGACCTCACCCCGGTCCCCGAGGTCGATCAGGCGGCCGGGCGTGGCCACCATGATGTCGACGCCCCGCCGCAGCGCCTTGATCTGGCGGTCCATCGGCGCCCCGCCGTACACGGCGCTCATGCGCAGCCCTCGGGACTCGGCCAGGGGGGCCATGACCTCCTGGACCTGGTGGGCCAGCTCGCGGGTGGGGACGAGCACGAGGGCACGGGGCCGCTTGGGCTCGGCGGTCTTGGTGCGCATGATCACGGGCAGGCCGAAGGCGAGGGTCTTGCCCGAACCGGTCTGGGCCTTGCCGCACACGTTCTGGCCGGCCAGGGCGTCGGGGATGGTGAGGGCCTGGATGGGAAAGGGGGAGGTGATCCCGGCGGCGGCGAGGGCCTGGGCGAGGTCGGGCGCCACGCCGAGCGCGGCAAAGGTCTTGGTGGTGATGATCTTCTCCTGAGTTCCGTTGGAAGCGGGGTGGGCCGAACCCGCCATCGCTCAGGAGGAAGGAAAGGCCCCGGGCCGGCACCCAATGCACCGACCGCGCCCCGAGCATAGCCGACCGTGTGTTCGCCGGCCACCATCCGCCCGGCGGTTACTCCCACCTCGATTGGGTACGCGATGGGCATGGGCATCGGGGCCAGCATCATTCTCATCGCCGTGGGCGCGGTCCTGGCCTTCGCCGTCCACCTCACCGCCTCGGGGATCGACCTCAACACGGTGGGCGTGATCCTCATGGCTGTCGGCGTGATCGGCCTGGCCACCACCCTGCTGCTGCTCAACGGTGGCGGCGGCGGTTGGTACGGCGGTGCGCCGCGGCGGCGGTCGACCGTTGTCGAGGACCGGTACGTGGCGGATGAACCCGTCGTCGTGCCCCGGCGCCGCATCGTCCGCCGGCGCGACGTTCTCTGATTCCCCCGGTCCGGCCCAGTTCGCGCCAGAATGGTGAGGAGCCACGGGAGGAGAACGCGATGAAGCTCGGTGTCGTCGGCAAGGGCGGGGTGGGCAAGACCTCGTTGTCCGGACTGCTGTGCCAGGCCTACGTGGCCCGGGGCAAGCGGGTGCTGGCGGTGGACACCGACTCCAACCCCAACCTGGCCATGAGCCTGGGCCTGGACGAGAAGACGGCCAACGAGGCCCCGCTCGTCCCCCGCAAGCTGGTCGTCGGCCTGGGCGACGGCACCCTGTCGCCCGGCGCCCTGCTCAAGGAGTACGGCCTGCCCACGCCGTCGGGCGTCACCCTCCTCCACGCCATGCGGATCGACCAGGCGGGCGCCGGGTGCAGCTGCGCCGACCACTACATGGTCCGCAGCCTGCTCGGCACGGCCATCGAGGAGGAGGCGGACGTCACCCTGGTCGACATGGAGGCCGGGCTCGAGCACCTCAGCCGCTCGGGCGGCACCCTGGCCTACGCGGACGTGCTGCTCATGATCATGGAGCCGACCCACAAGTCGGTGATGACGGCCGGGCGCACCGTCCCCCTGGCCCGGGAGCTGGGCATCCCCCGCATCTACGGGGTGGGGAACAAGGCCAGGGGCGAGGCCGACATCGAGCTGTTCAAGACCCTCTCCGCCGAGTACGGCGTGCCCCTGGCCGCGGTGGTGCCTTGGGACGCCGATGTCCCCAAGGTGGACCGGCGGGGCGGGCCCTTGCTGGCCGGCGAGGCCCAGTCGGTGCGGGACGCAGTCGACCGCATCATCGCCGTCATCGACTCCGACGAGTCCGAGCGGGAGGCCCTGCTGGCCGAGCGCGACCGGATCGACCGCCGCATCGCCGAGCTCCAGCAGAGCTGACCGGCTTCTCCACCCGCGCCATCCACGCGGGACAGGATCCCGAGCCCGCCACGGGGGCGGTCACCACCCCCATCTACCAGACGTCCACGTTCGCCCAGGAGGGCCTGGGCGGCCACAAGGGCTACGAGTACGCCCGCACCGCCAACCCGACACGGGCCGCCCTGGAGACGTGCATCGCCTCCCTGGAGGGCGCGGTGCACGGCCTGGCCTTCGCCAGCGGGATGGCCGCCACCGACGCGGTGCTGCGCCAGCTGGCCCCCGGCGACCATGTCCTGGTCAACGCCGACGGCTACGGCGGCACCCATCGCCTGCTGACCCAGGTCCACCGCGCCTCGTTCGCGGCCGTGGACCTGGGCGACCTGGCCGCAGTCGACGGGGCGTGGACCAAGCGGACCCGACTGGTCTGGGTCGAGTCGCCGACCAACCCGGGCCTGGACGTCGTCGACATCGCCGCCCTGGCGGCCATGGCGCGCGAACGAGGGGCCTGGTGCGCGGTCGACAACACCTTCGCCACGCCGTACCTTCAGCGACCCCTGGAGCTGGGGGCCGACCTCGTCGTCCACTCGACCAGCAAGTACCTGGGCGGTCATTCGGACGTCATCGGCGGCTTCGTCGCCACCAACGACGACGACCTGGCCAGCGCCGTCCGCCTGGTCCGCAACGCCGCCGGCAGCGTCCCCGGGCCGTTCGACTGCTTCCTCGTCCTGCGGGGGGTCAAGACCCTGGCCGTGCGCATGGACCGCCACTGCGCCAACGCCCTGGCCGTGGCCGAGCTCCTGGCTGCGCATCCGGCGGTGGCCGAGGTGCGCTATCCGGGCCTCGCCGACCATCCGGGCCACGCCCTGGCCCAGCGGCAGATGGGCGGCAAGTTCGGCGGGATGGTGTCCGCGGTGCTGCGGGGTGGCGAGGACGCGGCAGCAGCCTTCGTGGGCCGCACCCGTCTGTTCACCCTGGGGGAGTCGCTCGGGGGGGTCGAGTCCCTGGTCGGTTACCCGGCCCGGATGAGCCACGCCAGCCTGGCGGGCACACCGCTGGCCGCCGACCCTGGCCTGGTCAGGCTGTCGGTCGGCATCGAGGACGTCGACGACCTCCTGGAGGACCTGTCCGAGGCTCTGGGCTAGCCGCTGAAGGCGGCGGCGTCCTCGTCGATCTCGACGTCGAGGTCGTTCTCGCCGGCCTCGGGCTCGGCATCGTCGATGGGAACGTCGACGGCTGCCTCGGCATCGCGCCCACCGGCCCCGTCGGGGCGGGGGCCTCGGGGACCGCCGCGCCCACCGCCGCCCCGCCCGTCGCGCCCGGCCTTGTCGCTCACCGTGCGCTGGGTGTAGGGGAGCAGGGCCAGCTCGCGGGCGGTCTTGATGGCCACGGCCACCTCCCGCTGGTGCTGGGTGCAGGTGCCCGTGGTGCGGCGGGCCTTGATCTTGGCCCGGTCGCTGATGAACCGGCGCAGGACGTTCACGTCCTTGTAGTCCACCCACGTGACGTGGTCACGGCAGAACACACAGACCTTGGGCTTGCCGCGACGGTTCGTATCGCGGATCGGCGTCCGCTTCTTGCCGCGATCGCGGTCGTTGTTCCGTGCCATGGCCGACCAGTGTAGCGGGTGGCCCGTTTTGGCCCGGTTCACGGGACGGGAAGCGTATGGTCGAGGCGTCGCGTCCGGACCACGAGCACGCGGACGAGGGGCAGGGATGGCGAGCTCCACGGCACCCACGGGACGGAACCGGCGACGCTGGTCGGTCGCAGTCGTCGCCACGGTGGCGGCGCTCGGGGCCTCGCCGGCGGCAGCACAGACCGGCGCCACCCTCACGCCGCCCGCCTTCGGGTTCGGGACGGTCGCGGTCGGGGTTCAGAGCCTGGCCCAGATCTTCACCTTCAACTCGCCCGCGGTGGTGACCGTGACCGCAGTCACCGTCACCGGCCAGTTCCTCCTCGTCGACACGAACTGCCTCGCGGGGCGGGGCACTTCGTGCAACAGCTCCGTGGTGTTCGCACCGACCACCGAGGGGGCGCAGACCGGAACGGTCACGGTCGCCTTCTCCGGGACCTCGGTGTCGGCCACGCTGACGGGGACCGGCGGGCCCAAGCCCACCACGACGGCGGCACCCACGACCACCACGGCGGCCCCGTCGACGACCACCACCGCCCGCACGACCACCACCCGGGCGCCCCCGACCACGGCGGCGCCGACGACCACGACCACCGCGCCCGTGGCGGAGTCGCGCCCACCGGAGACGCTGCCCCCGGCCCCCACGACCACGACCACCACCACGGCCCCGCCCCCGCCGAGCGGGGCCCGGGGACCCACGCTCGACGCGGTGGCGTCCCGCGGGCGACGGTCGGGCCCCCCGGGCGTCGGCATCACCGTCACCGGCGGGGGCTACGAGTCGGCCGGGGGCGCGGCTCAGCCCGGGGGAGTGCGCCTGATCGCCCACCGTGCCGCCGCCGACGGGTGCGGGACGGTCTACCTGTTCGTCGACGGGCAGCGGATCGGCTCGGTGCACCCCGATGCAGGCGGCGACATCCACCGGAGCGGCTTGTCGGTCCCTGGCGGCAGCAACCCCGGCCGGCATGCCGTCACCAGCGCCTGCCGTGCGTCGGGCGTGCCCGTGGTGGCCTCCAGCCCGTTCGAAGTCACCGACGTCGCCGTTCACCGCACCGCCTTCGCCACCTCGCTGCCCCGGGTCGCCGACGTCGATTTCAAGGCCGGCCCCCTGCTGGCCAGTGCCGCCGCCGCGGTGGGCCTGCTGTTCCTCATAGCCTTCCCGGCCGAGCTGTTCAACACCACCCTGGAGGAGCACTACGACGAGGTCCGGGGCTGGTTCCACCTGTCTCCCCGCCCGGTAGGCGGGCCGCGCCACCACGGGGCGTTGCTCGTCCTGTTCCTGCTGCTCAGCGGCCCCCTGTGGTTCTCCATGCAAGCCACCAGCGGGCTGGACGCGGCGACGGCGCTCGGCGCCCTGGGCCTGAGCGTGGCCACCTCGGTAGTCGTGCTCGCGTCCGACCTGCCCGAGGTGCTCCACGTCCGGCGCCGCTATCACGAGCGGGCCACGCCCATCGTGCTGCCATTGTCGCTGCTGGTGGCCCTCGGCTGCGTCGTGCTGTCCCGGGCCGTCCACTTCCAGCCCGGCTACTTCTACGGCCTGGTCGGCGGCCTGGCCCTGTCCCGCTCACTCGACCGGGACGAGTCCGGCCGGTTGGCCGCCCGCGCCGTCACCGCCCTCCTGGCCCTCAGCATCGTCTCCTGGATCCTGCTGCAGCCGGTGGCCGCCGCCGCCCGGGAGACCGGTACCAGCCTCCCGTCGATCCTGGTCGAGAACATCCTGGGCGGGATCTTCTGGGCCGCCCTCGACACCCTGGTGATCGCCCTGCTGCCCCTGCGGCTCCTCGAGGGGGCCAAGGTGGTCGGGTGGAGCCGCCGGGCGTGGGTTGCCCTCTACGGGCTGACCCTGCTGGCCTTCGTGCACATCCTGTTGCGACCGGGCACCGGCTACGTGTCGGACACTTCCGTGTCGCCCCCCGCCGTGGTCATCGGCCTGTTCGTCGCCTTCGCCGCCTTCTCGTTCGGCTTTTGGGGCTGGTTCCGGTTCCGTCGCGGCTCAGACTCGGTCGTCGGCGAAGCGCTGGCGGATCAGGTTGAGGGCACTGCCGGCCCGGAACCACCCGATGTGCTCCTCCGACAGGGTGTGGGTGCAGGTGAAGTCCAGGGTGGACCCGTCGGGCCGGTGGAGGCGGCAGGTGACGGGCTGGTCGGGGGCGAGGCGGTCGAGCCCGAGGATCGAGATGTGGTCTAGTTCGCCCACCTGGTCGTAGGTCGACGGGTCCGAGAACACCAGGGGCAGGACCCCCTGCTTCTTCAGGTTGGTCTCGGCGATCCGGGCGAACGAGCGCACGATCACGGCCTGGCCGCCCATGAAGCGGGGCTCCATGGCCGCGTGCTCACGGGACGACCCCTCGCCGTAGTTCTCGTCGCCCACCGCCACCCAGTGCAGGCCGGCCTCCTTGTAGTGCCGGGCCACGTCGGGGAACGGTTCCCGGCCCTCGTGCACCTCGCACCAGCCGATACCCGACTCGCCGGTGAAGGCGTTGGTCGCCGACATGAACAGGTTGCCGCTGATGTTCTCCAGGTGGCCGCGGAACCGTAGCCACTTGCCGGCGGCCGAGATGTGGTCGGTCGTGCACTTGCCCCGGGCCTTGAGCAACACCCGCAGTTCGGGCAGGACGTCGGCCGTGGTCGGCGGGAAGGGCTCCAGGCGCTGCAGGCGGCCGCTGTCGGGGGCGATGACCACGTCGACGGCGGAGCCGTCCTCGGGCGGGGCGACGAAGCCCGCGTCGCCGCCGGCGAAGCCCGCGGGCGGCAGCTCGCGGCCCTCGGGCTCGTCGAGGGGACGGTCGCCGATGGGGTCCGTGAGGGGGTTGAAGGCCAGGGTGCCGGCCAGGGCATAGGCGACGGTCGTCTCGGGGGAGGCGATGAAGGCCAGGGTCTGGGGGTTCCCGTCGTTGCGCTTCGGGAAGTTGCGGTTGAAGGACGTGATGATGGCGTTCGGCTGGCCCGACTCGACATCCGTTCGGGCCCACTGCCCGATACACGGGCCGCAGGCGTTGGCCAGGACGGTGGCGCCGATGGCTTCGAGGTCGGCCAACAGCCCGTCTCGCTCGACGGTGGCCCGCACCGTTTCCGAACCAGGGGTGACCAGCAGGGGGGTGCGGGTGCGCAATCCCCGGGCCGTGGCCTGGCGGGCGACGTTGGCCGCCCGGCTGATGTCCTCGTAGGAGGAGTTGGTGCACGACCCGACGCACGCCTGGGACAGCGTCGGCGGCCACCCTTCGGCCCGGGCCTCGGCGGCGATGGCCGAGACGGGGCGGGCGAGGTCGGGCGTGTGGGGGCCGACCACGTGCGGCTCCAGGCTCGACAGGTCGATCTCGATGAGCTCGTCGAAGAACGACGCCGGGTCGGCCATGACCTCGTCGTCGGCCCGGAGGTGGGCGGCGACCTTGTCGGCGGCCTCGGCCAGCTCGGCCCGGCCGGTGGCCTCCAGGTAGGCACGGGACCGGTCGTCGTAGGGGAAGATCGACGTGGTCGCCCCGATCTCGGCGCCCATGTTGCAGATGGTGGCCTTGCCCGTGCAGCTGATGGCCGAGGTGCCCGGGCCGAAGTACTCGACGATGGCCCCGGTACCGCCTCGGACGGTCAGGATGTCCGCCACCTTCAGGATGACGTCCTTGGGCGACGTCCAGCCCGAGAGGGCCCCGGTCAGGCGCACGCCGATGACCCGGGGCCACCGTAGGCCGAGGGTGCCGCCGGTCATCACGTCGACGGCGTCGGCCCCGCCCACGCCGATGGCCAACGTCGACAGGCCCCCGGCGTTGGGGGTGTGGCTGTCGGTGCCGATCATCATCCCGCCCGGGAACGCGTAGCGCTCCAGCACGACCTGGTGGATGATCCCGGCCCCCGGCTTCCAGAAACCGATCCCGTAGCGCATGGACGCGGTGCAGAGGAAGTCGTACACCTCGCGGTTGACGTCCTCGGCCACGGCCAGGTCTGCGGCGGCGCCGTCTCGGGCCAGGATGAGATGGTCGCAGTGGATGGTGGTCGGCACCTGCACCGCCCGCAGGCCGGCGGTCATGAACTGCAGGACGGCCATCTGGGCCGTGGCGTCCTGCATGGCCACCCGATCCGGGCACAGCTCCACGTAGGACCGCCCCCGCTCGGGCGCGGCGATTCCCGGGTCGGCCAGATGGCTGACCAGGATCTTCTCCGCCAGGGTCAGGGGCCGGCCGAGCAGGCGGCGTCCGGCCGCGGCCCGCTCGTCCAAGGTGGCGTAGAGCGCCTGGACGAGCTCCACGGGCGTGTTGGCAGTGACGGTGATGGCGGTCTCCTCTCGCCGCCCATTCTCCCCCGGAGCCCGACGATCGGCCAATGGCGGGGGATCGACAGTCGGGCCGTATGCTGGCCCAGCCGCGAGACGGGCGGCGCCAGGGGTTCGCAGGGATGACCTCCCGGCTCGGCCCGTTCCAGGAGGAGGACATGGCAGACGACGAGGCAGCAGGCGGCGGGCGGGCCCAGGCCCGGGGTGGCAGCCGGGCGACCACCGGATCGGCGGGCGAACCGGCCAAGAAGGCGCCCGTCGCCAAGACGCCGGCCCGGAAGGCGGCGCCCAAGAAAGTGACGGCGAAGAAGGAAGCCGCACCCAAGAAGGCGCCCGCCCGCAAGGCACCGGCGGAGAAGGTGGCTTCGGCGGCCGATCCGGCGCCGAAGAAGGCGGTGCCGAAGAAGGCCGCGGCGCGCAAGGCACCCGCCGGCAAGGCCGCCGCCCCGCGGAAGGCGTCCGGCAGCCGGCTGGCCGCCGAGCAGACCTTCGACGACGACTGGGAGCAGCCACGGGCAGCCCCGGCCGCGCCGGAGGATCCCGGCGCCCGGATCCGCGGCCTGCTGCGCGCCGCGGCGGCGAGCCTGGAAGGCCGGGAAGTGACCGCCCCACCTGCGCCTCCACCTCCGCCCCCTGCCCCCCCTGTCGAGGAGGTTGTGGACGTCGAGGAGGCCGAGGAGCTCGAGAAAGAAGCGGAGGTCGAAGAGCCGGTGACCCGGGTCCTCATCGCCCCGTCCCGGGACGTCGACGAGGACGAGGGCGGCGACTGGGACCCGCCCGACGTCATCGAGGCCGAACCCCCCCCGCCCCCGCCGCCCCCGCCGCCACCGCCCCCGACGGTGGAGATCGCCCGCCCGGCGACGGCCACCCCTCCCCGGCGGCGCGGCCGGAGGGTGCTGCTGGTCCTGCTGGTCTTGCTGGTCGTCGCCGCCATCGTGGTCGCCGCCGTGCTGGTCATCCAGAACCGCGACCAGGGGATCGACTACTCCAAGCTCAAGGTCGGGGACTGCTTCGACTCGTCGTCGGGCAACGAGGTCCGAGGCGTGAAGGTCAAGCCGTGCGCCAAGGCCCACGATTCGGAGATCTTCTTCCTCGTCACCCATCCCGCGGCCAAGAACGACCCGTACCCGGGCAAGGACGCCCTGGTGCAGTTCGCCGCCGACGCCTGCCTGGGCCAGCCCCTCACCGACTACCTGGGCGTGCCGCTCGAGCAGTCCAAGCTCAAGGACTTCGAGATCGTGCCCCAGGCGTCGGCCTGGAAGGACGGCAAGCGGGTGCTTGTCTGCGGGCTGGACACGGGTGGCCAGGGGAAGCTGACCGGGTCCGTCAAGGGGACCCGCCGCTGACCTGACGCCTGACGCTGGACCCGCGTCAGGCGTCGCCCTCGCCGCCGGCGGCGGGAGGTGAACCAGGGGGTTCACCGGTGTAGGCGATCTCCTCGGCCAGCTCACGCAGCTTGACGTTCAGGCGCTGGGAGGCCCGGCGCAGCATGTCGAAGGCCTGGTCGGCGGTCAGCCCCTCGCGAGCCATGAGGATGCCCTTGGCCTGGCCGATCACGTCGCGCGACCGCAGGGCCTCGTCCATCTGCTCGTCGTGCAGCGCGCTCGACAGGGCGATGGCGGCGTGGGCGGCGAACACCGATCCGACGGCGCGCGCTTCGTCGTCGAAGGAGTTCGCCGCCTTCGAGTACAGGTTCAGGGCGCCGAGGGTGTCGCCCTCCACGAACAACCGGAAGCACAGCATGCTCGTGACCCCGGTCTCCCCGTGGGCCCGCCGAGAGAACTGCGGCCAGCGGGTCTCCGCCCCAAGGTCCCCGGTGGCGAACACATCGTGCTCGCGGATGGCGTCGAGGCAGGGGCCCTCACCCGTCTCGTACTGGATGGCGTCGACCTGGCCGGGCACGTCGTTGCTCGCCGCTGGGGTCGACATCTTGCTATCCCGCATGAAGGTGATGCCGGCGTGGTCACACCCGTCGATCGTCTCCACGGCCAGGTCGACGATCCGCTGGAGCGTGTGCTGGACGTCCTTCTCCGCCAGCAGGGCGCGTGCCACCTCGGCGAAGGTTTCGTTGGTCGGCCGACCGTGACCTGCGCCCATCATCCCTCCTGCGTCCCGAGCTTAGGCGGCGTTCGTGGGATTTGCGCCGGGCGGTTAGGACGCCTCCTCGCGCCGGGGGAGCACCTCCATCAGCCGGTCCAGCCCGGTGGCCTGCAAGGCGGCGTGGACATCGGCCGGGGGCGCCTTGACGATGAACGTCCCGCCGTGGCCACGGGCGCGCTCGGCCGCGGCGCCGAGCATGATGACCGCGGTGCAGTCGACGGTCGCCTTCCGTAGGTCGACGGCCACCGTCAGGTTGCCCTGCCCCTCGATGAGATCGGTGAGCACGCCCTCCAGGAGCTGCCGCCCCTCCTCGCCCACGGTCCCGTCGACGGTGACGACCACCGTGCCCAGGGCCCGCCCCACGGCCAGGGAGAGGTTGCCCAGGACGAGGGGCCGGGCGCCCACCGGCCTGTCTGGTCGCTGGGCCGGCTTCGGCGGCGTGGGAGGGTCCATCGCGCTCCTTTGGCTGCTGCTGAACCAAGGACGGCGACTACTTGCCGGCCGACTAGTCAGGTGGACTCTACGCCACCGCCCCGCCGGAGTCGAGCACGGCAATGGCGATGCCCAGCGCCGTCTCCGGCACCTCCTCCGGGTGGTCCCGCCCGAACTCGATCACCGCCAGCTCGAGGGCGCCCACCGCGGCCGTGGTGCGGATGGCGGTGGCCGGGTCGTCGCCCGGGCCGAGAAGGGCTCTGATCCGCTCCCGCTGGGCGGCGAAGCGCAGCCCGAGCGGGTGCTGGGCCACGCCCAGGTCACGCAGGAGCAACACGGTCACCTCAGGCGCCGAGGCGAGCGCCTCTATGTAGCGGCGCAGGAGATCGCGCCGGCCCGCGTCGGTGAGGGGCCCGGCCGGGATCGCGGCGAGGAGGTCGTCCAGCCGTCGCAGCAGGGGGGTGACGATCGCGGCCAGGAGATCGTCCTTGGCCCGGAAGTGGTGATAGACCGCGGCCTTGGTGATCCCGAGGGCATCGGCGACGAGGCGGAGAGGGGTTCGCTCGTAGCCTCGCGATGAGAACAGGGAGCGGGCCGCGTCGACGATTCGCAGCCGGGCGACGCTCAGTTCCCCCGACGGCGCGTGGGTGTGAGCCAGGTCCGTCACCCTCCCACTCCCATGTACCCCCCTGCCGAACAGATTTCTAGGTCAACAGTATTGCTACCGAGGCGTCGACGATCACCCCACGGACGGTGGCGGCGTCCAGGTCGGCCATCTCCAGCACGGCGGTGTGCACCGCGCCGAGCGCGGATGCGGCACGGATCCGGTTGTCGACCCGGTCGCCGGTGGCCCGCGCCAGCTGCTCGGCGAGGTCGAGCATGGCCCGTCGCAGTGCGCCAACCGCCGGGCTGGTCGTCGCGGCCCGGTCGCTGAGGACCACCGTGACCAGCCGCCGATGGGCAACCAGGGCGTCCATGTAGCCCTCGATCAACGGCCGAAGAGACGCCGGGCCCCGGACCTCGACCGCGGCGGCACTGGCGAGGACGTCGCCCAGGGCGGCGAGCAGCGGGCCGGCCAGGTGGGCCATGAGGCCCTCCTCGTCCCCGACCAGTGCCCGCACCTCGGCCTCGGGGAGGCAGGCGGCCTCGGCGATCCCGTCCAGGGTGGTGGCGGCGTACCCCTTCGTGACCAGGCAGGAGAGAGCGACATCGGCGACCCGGCCCACGAGGGCGTCTGGGTCCATATGTCCCCTCCTGCCCGGGGGCGACGCTGCCCGCAGGCCAGCGTCATTCTACGGAGGCGCTGGAGTTATGCCTACAGGCCGCGGACACTCACGGCCGCCAATGTGAATGCACGCTACGCGCTGGCCGCCACCCGCGTGGCCTGCTGCGCTTCCATCCGCCGGATCTGGTCGACGGGGGCGACCAGCCAGGAGTGGGCGACGGTCGAGAGCCAGTCGTCGAGAAGGCGGGCGGCATGGGCCGACCCCGTCAGCTCCAGGTGGCGCTCCAGCATCCAGCGCAGATCCTCCAGGGACTCGGCGTCGGGCCGGGCCGCCTCCACGAGGGCGGTGTTGAGCCGGGCGGTCAACTGCGAGTTCGGGTCCCAGACGTAGGCCCGGCCCCCCGTCATCCCCGCGCCCAGGTTGTAGCCCACCGGCCCCAGGACGACGACGGTGCCGCCGGTCATGTACTCGCAGGCGTGGTCGCCCACCCCTTCGACCACGGCCTTGGCGCCCGAGTTGCGCACCCCGAACCGCTCGCCCGCCGAGCCGGCGACGTACAGCTCGCCGCCGGTCGCCCCGTAGAGGCAGGTGTTCCCGGCGAGGACCGGTCGTCCGGCATCGTTCGCCGGGGGGCGAATGACGATGCGGCCCCCGGCCATGGCCTTGCCCACATAGTCGTTGGCCTCGCCGGTCAGCTCGAACTCGATCCCGTGGCCCAGGAAGGCCCCGAAGCTCTGCCCGGCGGAGCCGGTGAAGCGGACCAGAGCCGAGCCGGGGGGCGGCGTGGAGCCGAACTCCAGGGCCAGGGCCCCGGCAAGGGCGGCACCGACGGTGCGGTCGGAGTTGCAGATGGGGTAGGCCAGCTCGATGTCGTCGCCGTCCCAGATGAGCCGGTAGGCGTCGGCCTCCAGGCGGTCGCCCAGGGCCGAGCGGGGCCGCTGCAGGTCGACGGGGCGGACGAAGTGGCGGGGGCCGGCGGGGTCGTCGGGCGGGGCGATGAGGGGCGACAGGTCCATGCTGTCGGCCCGGGGGTCGCCCGTCTCCCGCTGTCGCAGGCACTCCACCCGGCCCACGGCCTCGTTCACGCTGCGCAGCCCGAGGGCGGCCAGCTCGTGGCGCACCTCCTCGGCGATGAACAGCATGTAGGCGGCGACCCCTTCCGGGGTACCGGCGAACTTGGCCCGCAGGTGGGGGCGCTGGGTGGCGATGCCGGTCGTGCAGGTGTCCTTGTGGCAGGCCCGGAGCATGATGCAGCCCTCGGCGATCATGGCTGCGGTGCCGAAGGAGTACTCGTCGGCGCCCAGGAGGGCGGCCATCAGCACGTCCCGGCCGGTCATGAGCCCGCCGTCCATGCGGACGCGGACCCGGTCGCGCAGGCCGTTGTCCATGAGGGCCCGCTGGGTCTCGGCCAGGCCCAGCTCCCAGGGCAGCCCGGCGTGCTTGATCGAGCCGAGGGGGGAGGCGCCGGTGCCCCCGTTGGCCCCCGAGATGTGGACGACCTCGGCCAGGGCCTTGGCCACCCCGGCGGCGATGGTGCCCACGTTGTCCTCGGCCACGAGCTTCACCGAGACGTCGGCCAGCCGGTTGACCTGCTTCAGGTCGAAGATGAGCTGGGCCAGATCCTCGATGGAGTAGATGTCGTGGTGGGGGGGCGGGGAGATCAGGCCGATCCCGGGCTGGGTGTGGCGGAGGGCGGCGATCTCGTCCGACACCTTGTTGCCGGGGATCTGCCCTCCCTCGCCGGGCTTGGAGCCCTGGGCCATCTTGATGTTCAGCTCGTCGGCGAAGGCGCAGTACTCCGGGGTGACCCCGAAGCGGCCCGACGCGATCTGCTTGATCCGGCTGTTCTTGTCGCCCGTGGCCTGGCCCCGGGTGGAGAAGCGGGCGAAGCTCTCGCCCCCCTCGCCGCAGTTGGACTTCCCGCCGATCAGGTTCATGGCCATGGTCAGGGTCTCGTGGGCCTCGCGGCTGAGCGCCCCGTGCGACATGGCCCCCGTCGAGAACCGCTTGACGATCTCGGTGACCGGCTCGACCTCGTCGACCGGGACCGGCGGCCCGGCGGGCACGAACTCGAGCAGGTCGTGCAGCTCGGTGGGCGGGCGGCTGTTGACCAGGGCGGCGAAGCGGTCGTACTGCTCGCTGTTGCCGTCCCGGATGGCGGCCTGGAGCAGGTGGGCGGCCTTCATCTCGTTGAGGGCCTTGACCACCGGGTCGTTGTGGGTGTGGAACTCGCCCTTGTTCTTGAGGGCCCGGTAGTAGCCGCCCTCGACCATGCGGCCCTCGCCGTGGCGGGTGAGGACGTCGTCGCCCAGCTCGGCCCAGCCGATGCCGCCGACGACGGAAGGAGTGCCGTCGAAGCAGAGGTCGACGACCTCGGCGGCCAGGCCGATGACCTCGAAGATCTGGGCGCCCCGGTAGGAGTCGACCGTGGAGATGCCCATCTTGGACATGATCTTGAGGACGCCGTCCTCCATGCCCGCCTGCAGGCGGTGCTGGGCCTCGGGCCCGGACAGCTCGGAGTCGGCGTTCTGGTCCGCCTCGTAGCCGACGGTCTCCAGGGCCAGGCCGGGGCAGACGGCGTCGGCCCCGTAGCCGAGGAGGGTGGCGATGTAGTGGGTGTCGCGGGCATCGTCGGCGGAGACGACCAGGCTGGTGTTGGACCGCAGGCCCCGGCGGACCAGCCGGTGATGGACGGCGCCGGTGGCGAACAGGGCGGGCACGGGGGCACGTTCGGGGCCCACGCCGCCGTCGTCGATGACGAGGATGCCGGTGCCGTCGGTCACCAGCTGCTCGGCTTCGTCGCACAACCGGTCGACGGCGGCCCGCAGGCCGTCGGGGCCGTCGGAGACCGGGAAGGTGGCATCCAGGTGGCCGGTGGTGAAGCCGGTGTCGCCGGTCAGCAGGCCGACCACCGCCGAGGGGTACAGGAAGTACGACTTGAGGACGAGCAGCTCGGTGGCCGCCGCCCCCTCAC
Organism: Acidimicrobiales bacterium; assembly: GCA_035494015.1. Lineage (GTDB taxonomy): Bacteria > Actinomycetota > Acidimicrobiia > Acidimicrobiales > AC-14 > CADCTB01. The sequence continues at coordinate 6,159 of DATJHJ010000079.1, read as the reverse complement.
CGAGGATGGGCCGGCGAGGGCCGAGCAGCGTGCGCAGGCTCATGACGAGGCGCTCGCGCAGGTGGTCGATGGGCGGGTTGGTCACCTGGGCGAAGCGCTGGCGCAGGTAGTGGTGGGCGGGGCGAGGGCGCCCGGCCAGATGGGGGAGGGGGGAGTCGTCCCCCATCGAGTAGGTGGGCTCCTTGGCCTCGTTGGCCATGTACCGCAGCACCATGGCCAGCTCCTCGCGGGTGTAGCCGAACATGGCCTGGCGACGCTCGAGGACGGTGGGCTCGGCCGTCTGCTCGATGTGGCGCCCGGCGGCGAGGTGGCGGAGGCCGTCCTGGGCCCAACGGGCGTAGGGGGCGCCGGCGGCGAGGCGGGCCTTGTTCGTGTGGTCGTCGACCACGCCCTCGTCCGGGGAGACGTAGATCATCTGGCCCGGACCGAGCCGGCCCCGGCGGACCTGGCCCCGCCCGGTCAGGTCGACGGCACCGGCCTCCGAGCAGCAGACGACCAGCCCGTCGTCACACGACGCCCAGCGCAGGGGGCGCAGGCCGTTGCGGTCGAGGGCGGCGCCCACGCCGATCCCGTCGGTGAAGATGACGCCGGCCGGCCCGTCCCAGGGCTCCATCAGGGAGGCGTGGTACCGGTAGAAGCCGCGGACCTCGGGGGCGAGGTCCCGCTCACCCTCCCATGCCTCGGGGATGGTCATGGCCATGGCGTGGCGGATGTCCCGCCCGCCCCGGGTCAGCAGCTCGACCACCGAGTCGAGCTGGCCGGAGTCCGAGTCGTGTTCGTCGACGACCGGCCGGAACAGCTCCTCGGGCCCCAGCCCGGCCGCCTCGGTGCCGAGGAGGGCCCGGGCCCGCATGCGGTTGATGTTCCCGGCCACCGCGTTGATCTCCCCGTTGTGGCACAGGGTGCGGAACGGCTGGGCCCGCTCCCAGGTGGGCAGGGTATTGGTCGAGAACCGCTGGTGGAAGACGGCAAACGGGGCGGCGAAGCGCTCGTCGGCCAGGTCCAGCCAGTACTCGGACAGGGCGTCGGCGGTGATGAGGCCTTTGTAGACGACGGTCCGGAACGAGCACGAAGCCACGTACGTGCCGGTGGTGGTGGCGGCGATCCGGCGCCGGAGCCGGTAGGCGGCCCGCTCGTCGGGCATGCCGTCGGCTTCCAGGACTGCTTGGAGCATGTTGGGGGCCGAGGACCGGGCCAGCTGCCCGAGAACGGCTTCGTCGGTGGGCGGGACCCGCCACTCGATCACCCGGATGCCCTCGACCTTGGCCGCCTCCTCCACCGCGGCCCGCGGGTCGTCGCCCCGGACGAAGAGCATGGCCAGGCCCCGGCGCTCGCCGAACAAGGGCGCGGGTATCGGGACCAGGAGCCCGGAGCCGTCCGAGGACCGAGCGTCAGCGGCGACCGCGCCCCGGTGCTTGACGCACGCCAGCCCGCCCAGGGCGGCGGCGACGACGTCGCGCGACGGCCGCCCGGAGGTGTGGGCGACGAAGCCGATGCCGCAGGCGTCCAGCTCTCGAACAGGTTGCATCGTCACCTCGTAAACGGGGGCTCTGGGTCGGCAGCTGCTACCGGAGCGCTTCTTCGTCGAAGCGTTCTTGGCGAAGAGGCGCCATTGCCCCAGCCCCGGTGAAGTGCGGGGCCAATGTACCTCAGGGGCTTGGATCGGCGGAGTTGATTCTGTGCAGTTCGAACACGTGACCCAGCCGGGGACTGACCGTGGCCCGGACGTGGGCACCTTGGGTCACCCCGGCCTGGTTAAGCACGGCACCCTCCACCCGCCAGGCGCGGATCTCGGCCCCGTCGCCGTCGTCGACCGCCAGGTACGTGTCCTCCTCCCGCCGGCGCACCCGGAGGGCGACGCCCTCCACCTCCCGGCGGCCGGCCAGGTCGGGGACGGCAGCGGCCAGCATGGCCGCCGAACGCACCAGCCACAGCGCGGTGACGGCGACGGGAATGCCGACGAGGGCGATCCCGAGGAGGTCCACGGGTTGGAAACCGTCGCCCTTGGCCGAGTCGCCCAGCCGCGACGCCAGGTCGGTGAGGACGGGGAAGAAGATCCGGGCCGCGAACAGGCCGGCGGCCACGCCGGCCAGGCCGATGGCGGTAGCGAGCGCGGGGTGGCGCCCCCAGCCGGGCGGGATGCGCTTCGGGTAGCGGATCTTCACGGTCCGCCATCGCCCGCCGAAGGCACTCCACGCCACCCGGTCCGACTCGGCGCCCAGCGGGAGGGCGCGGACGGCCCCGGCCGCGACCCCCAGGGCGGCGCCGTAGGCGAGGTAGCGGTCCCAGACAGCCACGGCCGCCGGTGGGGCGTCGGAGAAGGCGGGGTCTTCGTGGAGGTAGTCGCGCAGGCCGAGCCAGCGGCCGGCGGCGTCGTGGCCGGCGGGCGTGTCCCGCTCGGCCCGCATCGCCCCGGGGATGGCCATCAGCCCGCCCTCGAACAGGAAGGCGAGGCCGATGAAGGCGCCGATCGGGTTGTCGTCCGTCTTCGTGCTGCTCTTGTCGTTCGGCGTGACGACGATGGCACCCGCGGCCAGCAGGGCGGGGACGGCGGCGGTGACCGCGAGCAGGCCCGTCATCCACTTGCTCCACCGGCTCCGGGACAGGCCGCGCCGGCGGGCGTCGGCCCGCACCGCCTTGTCGAACGACTTCCACCAGTTGGCCGACTGCTCCTCGGGCCCGGTGGTCAACGCCTCGCATGCCACCGTCCCGTCGCCGGCGGCGAGGCCCCGGACGTGGCGGAGGACCTGCTCCTCGTAGTCGCTGAGCGGGACCGACTCCGGCGACCGAGCCGGGAGCCGGACGACGAAGCGCTCGGGGCTGACCTGGTCGATGGCGACAACCTTGCGGGCGGCCAGGTCCAGGAGCGTGGCCGGCACCGCCGCCTTGGGCACGGCCCACTGGTCGGCGAGCATGGCCACGACGGCGGGCGGCTCTTCGCCCCCCAGCTCCATCGAGGCCGGGGCGGGATCCGGGCGCCGGGGCCGGCTGGCCGCGGCCAGCACGGCCAGGAGCAGCAGCCAGGCGGCGAGGGCGACCCCCGCGCCGATCCCGAGGCGGAGGGCGGCCTCCGTGCGCGTCAAGCCCAGGATCGACAGTGCAATGTTGTGGCTCAGGGCCACAACATTGCACGCTCACCGCCCCACGGGAAGGCCTACGGCCAGGCGCGGCGGCTGGAGCGGGAAGCGGCGTTGGCGTCGAGGGCCCAGGACCGGCGCCAGGCGCCCGCCGAGGGGCCGGTGAGCACGGGGGTGGTGCCGGCCGCGGCCCGGCGGCGGGCCGACCACCAGTCGGTAGACCACTCGTCGGCCAGGGCGGCCACGGCCTGTTCGACCCGTGCCGACAGGCGGCGGGCGTCCTCGCCCGGGCCCGGCGACATGGGCGACCCGAAGACCAGGTGCACGCCCTCGCCCTTCCCGGCGATCTTGGGCAGCGTCCGGCCCCGCCGCCAGAGCCGGCCCGTGCCCTCGATGTAGAGAGGGACGATCGGCCGGCCGCAGCGCAGGGCCAGGTAGGCGGCGCCGCCGCGGAACGCCCGCCCCCACCCGTCCGGGCTGCGCCCGCCCTCGGGGAACATGATCAGGTTCCAGCCGTCGTCCAGCAGCTCGGCGGCCAGGTCGGCGGAGCGCCGGCCGACCTTGGTCCGCTCCATGGGAATGGCGCCGATGGCGAGGGCCGACACCGCCCCCTTGGCCCGGGTGGTGAAGAAGTAGTCCGCCGCCGCGGCCACGACCGCCTTGTGGCGGAAACGCTCGGGCAGGGCGGTCAGCAGCAGGGAGGTGTCCATGTGGCTGTGGTGGTTGGCCACGAAGATGGCGGGCCCTTCGAGGCCGACGAGCCGGTCCTCACCGTGCGTCGTCGGCGAGGCGATCACGGCCAGCACCGGGCGCAGCACGTCGTCGACGATCATCGCCCGAGCCACCCGGGCCGCGTGCGTCCGGGCCCAGTCGGTCTCGTAGTCCACCCCCGTCCGCCGCCGAACGGCCGGCCGGGGGATGGACGACGGCCAGTTGGGCTTGCCGACGGGGAACCGCGGCCCGAGCAGCCGGCTCACGTCACGTCTGCAAGGAAGATCGGCGGGTTGTGGATGTGGGTGATCGACGGGTTGCGGCCGACGACGTCCTCGGCCATCTCCAACGCGTCGCGCAGTGTGGAGGCGGGCTTGAAGCCCATGCGCCGGACGGCACGGGGCTCGCCACCGACGATGATGACCTGGCCGACGTGCTGCAGGGCGTGGGCGCCCCAGTACCACATATAGAAGGCGTGCACCCCGTGGTAGGCGTAGCTGTTGCGGTACAGGTGGATGTACCACGGGTCGGTGGCGAAGTCCTCCTCGAACTTCTTCTCGATCTCCAGCGGGTCGGTGGTCTCGGCCAGGACCTGCTCGAAGAAGTCGATGTAGCTGGGGTGGTGGACGGGGTGGAACTCCCAGCGGGTGGGGTGGCTCATGATGACCACGCCGCCCTTGCGGACCAGGGGCTTGCCCCGGTACAGGTTGAAGAAGTACCCGAGGCCCAGGCACATGACCAGCAGCGGGTTGAGGATCGAGTTGACGTTGTAGGGGCCGACATAGGGCAGGCCCATGGTCAGCACGTCGGCCTGGCCTTGGACGGGGACCAGATGCTGGCGGTGCACGTTCTCCAGGGTCAGGCGGTGGACCGCCTCCACCTCACCGGCCTGCACGCTCGTCATCTTCTGCGGCGACTTGATCCCGTGGAAGATGCTCCGGGCGATCCGCGGCGGCACGTGCTCCAGGCTCTTGGCCGTGGCCAGGTACGACGCCCGGTCCCGGGCCGACCACTCCCACTCCCGCTTCTGCAAAAAGGCGAACGGGCTCGGGAACGTGTCGGTGTTGACCGTCGTCTCGATCTGGAAGATCTTCACCGCGTCGGCCAGCACCTGGCCCTGGCGCCACACCGAGTTGTGGAGCTCGGAGCTGGGCGGGTCCATGAACGACCGGCTGCGCTGCATGCCGGTCACGTTGTGGTGGTGCTTCAGGCCCCGGTACGACGTCAGGCCCGTCATGGTCGACTTGTGGCCGCCGTCCATGGCCACCAGGTTGACGTTGACGTAGATCAGCAGGTCGCTGGTGACGGCCCGCTTGTTCAGCTCGACGTGCTCGCCCTCCGCCGTCTTGCCGACCAGCAGCAGGTTGTCGTGGTCCTCGGCGTCGTGCTGGGTCAGCAGGCCGTGGGGGGCGAAGGCGTCGTAGATCCGGTCGCCCACCATGTGGCGCAGCTCGGCCTCGGTCTGGCGGCGGTGGAGGCCGTGGGCGACGATCAGGTGGACGTCGTCCACGCCGGCGGCGGCGGCCATGTCGAGGACGATCTCCAGCACCCGCTGGCGGTTGTCCGGCCGCTGCATGGGCGGCAGGGGGACGGCCTGGTTGTCCATGGCGATGGTCAGCTTCATCCCCGGCCGCAGCAGCGACGGGAGGGGCTGGCTGTCGCCCACCGGGTTCAGCAGGGCGTGGCGGATGGCGCCCCCCGGGTCGGCCAACGGGCTGATCGGCTCGGCCGGGTAGACGACCCGGCTGCCCGCCGGCAGCTTCTCCAGCCGGAACCCTTCGCCGTGGTGGAACAGGATGGGCGGCGTCGACCGGTCCACATCCAGCACGAACCCCGGCCTGCTCATCCTTCGACCCCCCCGGTTTGGCCGATCCGGCGCGCCAGGGCGCGCCGGATCTGCCGAACCCGACGGGTCGCCGACAGCTTGCTCAACGGGTCGCTGCCTTCGGCAGCCGCCCCGCTGAGCAGCGGGACGCTCTGTTTGTCTGGTCGCTCGCCGAAGGCTCGCTCAACGGCGCTTCTCTCCTCGTAGGTCGAAGACCACCTTGACCGCTCCCCGTGACCCGGCGTTGGCGGCGTGGTCGATGGCCTCACGGTAGCGGTCGAGCGGATAGGCGACTGAGACCAACCGCTCCAACCGGGCGTCGCGAACGAGGTCGAAGGCCAGGTCGAAGGTGCGCTCGCCACCCTGCTCGCGACCGTACGCATACGCTCCGACCAGCCGGATCTCCTTGTGCCACAGGGCGGTCAGGTCGACACTGACCCGCCCGGGCATCCCGACCAGCACCACCTGCTCGCGGGGGCGGACCACGGCCAGGGCGTCGTCGATGCTGTCGGCCGAGCCCACGCAGTCGAAGACCAGCTGGGCCCC
>DATJHJ010000078.1:0-10678 GCA_035494015.1 Acidimicrobiales bacterium | reverse complement strand
GCAGGGCGGCATGCTGGAGCTGCGGCTCGGGGGGCGCCAGCGCCACGGCCAGCTTGCCCAGCAGCTGGGTGTGGGCGTGCAAGGTGTCGCACGTGGCGCTCCACGCCGCGTAGGGGAGCGCCGGCCACCGGGAGGGCATCGGCGCCACGCTAGCCAGGGCTCCGATGTGGTGGTGCGCCCCCAGGGACTCGAACCCTGAACCCGCAGATTAAGAGTCTGCTGCTCTGCCAGTTGAGCTAGAGGCGCTTGGAAGCATCTTTGTTGACCGATGCCCCTGAGGGTGACCGAGGGGACTTGAACCCCCGACCTCCAGGGCCACAACCTGGCGCTCTAACCACCTGAGCTACGGCCACCATGCAACGTCTCCAGCATGGCACACCGCGAACGGCCGCCGCTCCCTAGATCAGCCGGCGCTCGGTAGCCCACCGGGTGAGGTCGTGGCGGTTGGAGAGCTGCAGCTTGTGGAGCACGGACGACACGTGGGTCTCGACCGTGCGGGCGGAGATGACCAGCTCCTTGGCGATGGCCTTGTACGGGTAGCCGCGGGCGATGAGCCGCAGGACCTCCTGCTCCCGGGCCGTGAGCTGGTCGAGGTCGGGGTCGGCGGAGGGGCCGGGGCTGGCGGCGAAGGCGTCGAGCACGAACCCGGCCAGGCGGCGGGAGAAGACCACGTCGCCGTCGGCCACCCGCCGGATGGCGTCGGCCAGCTCGGGCCCCGAGATGGTCTTGGTCACGTACCCCCGGGCGCCGGCCCGGATGACCCCGATCACGTCCTCGGCCGCGTCCGACACCGACAGGGCCAGGAACCTGACCTCGGGGGCGGCCGGGGCCACCCCTTGCACCACGGCCCGGCCCCCACCGTCGGGCAGGTGGACGTCGAGCAGGACGACGTCGGGGCGGCGCTCAAGGATCATCTCGATCGCCGCCGCCACCTCGGAGGCTTCGCCGACCACGTCGACGGCATCGCCCAGCTCGGCCCGCACCCCCTTGCGGAACAGCTCGTGATCGTCGACCAGGAACACGGTCGGCTTGGCGCTCACAGCCGCAGCTCCACTTCGGTCCCCTCGCCCGGCGCCGTCTTGATGACGGCCTTGCCGCCGTGGCGGGCCATGCGGTCCACGATCGACTCCCGCACGCCGTGGCGATCGGCCGCCACCGCGCCGAGGTCGAAGCCGGCGCCCCAGTCGCGGACGAACACCGACACGTCGCCCTCCCGCACTTCGGCGTACACCGAGACGGACGCGTCGCCCGACCACTTGGCCGCGTTGACCATGGCCTCCCGGGCCGCGGCCACCAGGGCCCGGACGCGGTCGTCGAGGGGGAGGTCGCCCACGGCCACCACGTCGATCGTCACCCCGTGCAGCCCCTCGACCTCCTCGCCCGCCCGGGCCAGGGCCGCGGCCAGCGTCTGGGCGTCGGGCTGGTCCTGCTCGTTCTCGAACAGCCAGCCCCGTAGCTCCCGCTCCTGCCGGCGGGCCATCGTCACCACGGCCCGCGGGTCCTCGGCGTTGCGCTGGATCAGGGCCAGGGTCTGCAGCACCGAGTCGTGCAGGTGGGCGGCCACCTCGGCCCGCTCCTCGGACCGGATCCGCCGGCGCCGCTCGGACGTGAGGTCGCGGCCCATGCGCAGCCAGAACGGCCCGGTGATGAGGGCCAGGCCCCCCACGATCCCCGCCGTGGCCAGCACGCCCTGGCGCACGGCCGAGAAGGCGTCGCTGGCGGCCAGGAACGCGCCCACCCCGAGGACGACCAGGACCACGCCGACCGCCACCCGGGCCAAGGCGGCCCGGCGCAGGCGGAGGTCGACGACGGCCAGCAGCGAGGACCGCTCGTCGGCACCCGCCTGCCGCCAGATCACGGCCAGGCCGACGCCCGCCAGCAGCAGGGGCCAGACGAAGGCGTCGCTGAACCACACCCCGGTCGCCCGCACGAGGAGGATCGCCCCCAGCGCGATCGACCCGATGGCCAGCACCTCGGCCAGGTCCCGGCCGGGGTCCCGGACCGCGGCCACGGCCAGGGACCGGTCGCTGCCCTCCTCGGGGAGGAACAGCCAGGCCAGGACGTAGAGCAGCGCCCCGGTCCCGCCGGCCACGGTCAGGGCCACGACGGCCACCCGCAAGACCAGCGGGTCGACCCCCAAGGCGCGGGCCACGCCCCCGCACACGCCGGCCAGGACCCGGTCGGTCCGGCTCCGGGTGAAGCGGGCCGGGATCCTCCTGGTCTCGCTGCTCACCGTTCCGATGATCGCATGGGCGGGCCGCCCCGACCACGGGGCAGGCTACGGACCCCGCCTCCGTACCCGTACGGGATCCACCCGGGACGTCCCGGATAGAAGATGCAGCGGTCCGAGCGCACGATCGGCACATGGAAACCGTGAACGACACCGAGTCCCCCACGGGGACACCGCCCCCTGGCTCACCTCCTCTTGGCCGCCGCCCCGAGCGGCTGACCCGCTCCACCGGCGACAAGGTCGTGGCCGGCGTGGCCGGCGGCCTCGGCAACTACTTCGGGATCGACCCCGTCGTGTTCCGCATCGCCTTCGTCGTCCTCGCACTGGCCGGCGGCTCCGGCCTGCTCCTGTACCTGCTGGCCTGGCTGGTGGTCCCCGACGACGCCGGGCACGCCGCCCTCTCCCGCTTCGGGCACGAGCGGAACCAGAAGCTGCTCGCCGCCGTGCTGGCCGGCGGCGGGCTGCTCATCCTCCTCGACCGGCTGAACACCCGCGGGAGCGACATCCCGGTCGGCCTGGTCCTGGTGGGCATCGGCGCCCTCGTGCTGTGGTCGCGGCGGGACCACGACGGCGGCGACGACCACCGCCCCGGCCCGCCCCCGCCGGTCGCACCCCGCCCCCAGGCCGAGCCGGGCGAACCCGTCGAGGCGATCCAGCCGGTCGAGCCCACGGCCTCCTTCGCCGCCACGACCGAAACCGTGCCCCCCCTCGCGCCCCCGCCGGCGCGGGTCAAGAAACCGAAGCCGCGGTCGGTCCTCGTCCCCGTCACCCTCAGCCTGCTGGCCATCCTGGCCGGCGGGCTGGGCCTGGTCGGCGTCTCGGCCACCACCGGCGTGGCCCTGGCCCTGCTCGTCACCGGCGTGGCCCTCATGGTCGGGGCCTGGAGGGGCCGGGCCAAGTGGCTCATCCCTCTCGGCCTGGTCCTGGCCGTCGCCCTGGCCGCGGCATCCGTAATCGACGTGCCCGTGCGCGGCGGGTCGGGCGACGTCACCTTCCGGCCCCTGACCGTGAGCGACGTCCACACCCCGTACCGGCTGGCCGCCGGCAACCTCGTCGTCGACCTCAGCGCCCTCCACCTCGACGGGGCGACGCTCACCGTGGTCGCCTCGGTCGCCGCCGGTCACCTCGACGTCATCGTTCCGGCCGGCGCCGCCGTCCAGGTCGACGCCCACGCCGGCGCCGGCGACCTCGATCTCCTCGGGCGCCACTGGGACGGCCTCGACGTCGGGCGCCAGGTGTCGGACCCCGGCGCACCCGACGCCGGCCTGCTCGTGCTGCGGCCCCGGGTCGGCGCCGGTGGAGTGGAGGTGCGACGTGCCGCGGCATGACCTGGACGCCATCTCGCTCATGGCCGGCGTGGTCTTCGCCGGCATCGCCATCGTCTCGCTGCTGACGCAAGGGGCCGGCCTGGCCGCCCGGTGGACCTGGCCCGTGCTGCTCATCCTCGCCGGCGTCGTCGGCCTCCTGGCCAGCCGCCGGGACGACGATCCGCCGGTGAACACGTAACACCCCGGCGAGGTTGTAGGACAGGGGGGTCAGGAACCTCAGAGAAAGGCCTCTTGTCATGCTCAACCTGCACGTCTGGCTGTCGCCGGTGCGCAACCTGGTATGGGTTGCCTCGTCCTTCGGGCACCGGTAAGGGGTGCCCGCCGCCCAGCGGTCACTCACCCCGGCACACATCCACGACTACGTCCGCCAGCACTGCTTCAGCCCCCCGGCGCCCGGCACCCGCCGGGTCGGCGTGGAGCTCGAGCTGCACACCCGGCCCACTGCCGAGCCGCTGCAGCGGATCCGCGTCGCCGACCTGCTCGCCGCCGTGGCCACGACCGGCCCGCTGCCGGCGGCCAGCAGCGTCAGCCTCGAACCCGGCGGGCAGGTCGAGATCAGCACCCGGCCGCACGACGGCGCCGCCGACGCCATCGCCGCCACCGCGTCGGACCTCGACACCCTGCGGGCCGGGCTCGCCGGTGCCGGCATCGAGACCTCGGCCGTCGGTCTCGACCCCCTCCGCCCCCACCGGCGGGTGGTGGGTGGCCCCCGGTACGACGCCATGGAGGCCTACTTCGACGCCACCGCCGGAGCCGCCGGCCGGGCCATGATGTGCGGCACGGCCTCGATCCAGGTGAACCTGGACCTGGGCGACCCGGCCGCTCTCCCCCGCCGCTGGCGGCTCGCCCACGCCCTCGGGCCCGTCCTCGTCGCCGCCTTCGCCAACTCGCCCCTGGCCGGCGGGCGGCCGACGGGCGCCCGCTCGTCCCGCCAGGAGGTGTGGGCCGCCCTCGACGGCACCCGGTCGTCGCCAGTGTGGACCTCGGTGGCGCCGCAGTCGCTGGCCCCGGCCGACCTCTGGGCCCGCTACGCCCTGGCCGCCGACGTCATGCTGGTGCGCGCGGGCGCCGAGCGGTTCGTGCCCCTCGGCGGCGGGCTGCCGTTCGCGGCGTGGATCGCCGACGGCCACGAGCTCGGGCATCCCACGCTGGACGACTTCGCCTACCACCTGACCACGCTCTTCCCGCCGGTGCGCCCCAAGGGGTGGCTGGAGCTGCGGATGCTCGACGCCGTCCCCGATCCGTGGTGGCAGGTGGCGGTGGCGGTGACCGTCGCCCTGCTCGACGATCCCGCCGCCTTCGACGTGGCCGAGCGGGCGTGCGGGCCGGTCACCGATGCCTGGGTCGACGCCGCCGTCCACGGCTTGGCCCACCCCGGGCTGCTCTCGGCCGCCCGCACCTGCTTCGCCGCCGCCCTGGCCGCGCTGCCGGGACTGGGCGTCGACCCGTCCACGATCGCCCGGACCGAGGAGTTCGTCGACCGCTACCTCGACCGCGGCCGCTGCCCGGGCGACGACCTCCTCGACCGGTGGGCGGCGAAGGTCGCGCCGGGCCGCAGTTACGGGCGGACGAGCACGACCTCCCGGCCATGGCGGGTCTGGCGGGCCTCGTCCCAATCGCCCGTGCAGTAGATCGACAGCTCGGAGATGGCGCCGACGACCAGGTCGACCCGGGCCATCTCCCGGCTGTACCACCGCTGGCCGCCCTGCTCCCAGTGCTCCTCGAACTCGATCACGAAGCCGGACGGCGTCACGTCGCACCGCCAGCGCCGAACCTCGCCGGGCGAGGGGTGACCCTCGCGGCGCAGGGCCACCACCCCGTCGACCCCCTGGGCCTGGAGGCGCCAGAGCGGCATGGTGAAGTCGCAGAAGACGTCGTCGGCGAACAAGCCGGGCGGGGGCATGCCTGTCTCCAGGAAGGCGACGAACCGCTCCGCCGCCTCGTGGACCGTCGCCTCGTCCATCACGCCGACGCCGCCGCCTTCATGGCCTCCAGGTTCGGGCCGACGACGGCCATCGTCTGCTGCAGCTCGACCGAGGGGCTGAACTCGACGACCTCCGTGCCGGCGAACAGGAGCGGGAGGTGGTCCGGGGCGCCGTAGTAGGCGTCCCCCGCCTCGAACGTCTCGTCGTGGTCGGCGTAGCGGAACACCATCCGGCCCTTCCGCACCACGCCCCAGTGCGGGCACTGGCAGCGGTCGCCGGGCAGGCCCTGGAACAGCGGGCCGGGATCCATGTCCACCTTGTGGGTCTCGTAGGCGACGGTGTACCCGTCGAGCTCAACGTACCGGCCCTCGATCTCGGGCTCGTCGACCAGGACCGGTGCTTCGGACTTCGATGTGCGTGGCATGTGCGCCTCCTTCTCGTCGTTGCCATGCAGGCGCGAGATCCCGCCTCGCGACGCGAGAGCACGCCGTAGCCGAACCTCAGGTCGACCACTCGATCGGGCTGTCGGGCTCGTACACGCAGATCCGCCCGGTGCGCACCGATCGGCGGAGGTGGCGACCGAGGTCGGGGTGGGCGCTGTCGATCCGGGTCATCGCCTCGCGGATGCGGGCGGTGACCGTCTGGCGGGCCCGCTCCGCCGGGTCGCCGGTCCGGCGGGGCCGGCCGCCCAGCCCGTATGCCGCGGCCAGGTGGGCGACGAGCGCCTCCTTCTCCGCCGCCGCCTTGGCCGAGCGCTCGACGTCGGCGGCCCGGTCGGCGTCGTCGATCTCCTCGTCGAGGTCGGCCAGCCGCCGCCGGTACGCCTCCCGGGCTTGGGCGTCGACCAGCTCGCCGAGGTCGCCCTGGGCGTGCAGCCCCTCGGCGCCGGCGTCGCCGCCGGGGCCCGCAGGGGCGCCGGCCAGCTCGACCGCCGGGAACGGGCGGGCCGGTTCGCCCAGCATCCGGGCCAGGTCGCGCAGGCCCTTGGAGTCCCGCAGGCGGACCTCGCGCCCGGCGTGGACCACCCGCCACACCTCACCTTCCCGGCGGAACACGTTCCCGGCGACGGGCGGCGGGGCCTCCTCGGCATCGCCGCCCAGCAGGCGGTCGATCTCGGCCACCCGGCGGTCGGCGCCCAGCGCCTGGTACCGGCGACGGGCCTCCGCCAGCCGGTCACGGTCGCCCAGGCTGACCCCGGCGTCCCGAAGGGTACGGGCCACGACCAGCCCGGCGCCGACCCGCCCGGCCGCGGCCAGGGCGGCGTCGAAGTGGGCCAGGGCGTCCTCCCGCCGTCCGAGCGAGGCGGCCAGCGTGCCCAGCGACCGCTCGACCGGCCCCCGCACCCCGGCGCCGATGCCCTCCACGGCGAAGTGCGACTGGTAGGGCAGCAGGGCGTCGTAGGCCCAGGCGGCCACGGGGTGCGAGCCGAGGAGCCCGACGGTCTCGGCCACCTGAGCCACCATCGGCAGCCACTCGGAGTCCCGCTCGGCATCGGGTAGCCGGGCCGCGGCCGTGTCGAGCAGCGCTCGCGACGCGTCCGGCTGGCCGAGCTGGGCCGCACACAGGGACCGGCTGACGAGGGGCCAGAGGCCGGGCAGCTCGTCCAAGCGTGAACCGGCCAGCAGGGCGGCGATCTCCTCGGTGTGGTCGAGCTCGGACAGCAGGTGCCACCGCAGCGTGGTCGTGAGCATCGGCCCGTTCTCGGTGTCGGATGCGGCCACCACGGCCTCGGCCTCGGCCAGCGCGGCCCAGGCCTCCGCCAGCCGCCCGTCCATCCCCGCTCGCGTGGCCCGCCAGAGGGGCACGTACCAGCTGTAGAAGGGCCGCCGCATGGTCGCCGCGGCGGCGGCAAACGCCTGGATCTCGCGGTCGGCGCCGTCCACGTCGCCCTGCTCCAGGAGGGCGACCACCGACAGCCGGCGGCCGAGGAGCTCGATGCGGGGGTCCCGGAGCCGCGTCCCCACGTCCACGATCTCGGCGGCCAGGCCCGTCCTCGCGGCCACGTGCTCGGGCCCGGCGATGGCGTCGCACAGCGCGGCCAGGGCCTGGACGAGGGCGACCTCGTCGCCCGCCCCCCGGGCCAGGGCCACGGCCTCCTCGGCCATGCGGGCCCGGGCCGTGACGTCGTCGAGGAACGACACGGCCACGGCGAGCCGGGCGGTGACCGACGCCCGCAGCGACAGATCGTCCGGGCCCAGGGCGTCGACCGCCTCGCGCAGCAGGTCGATCTGGGCCCGGTCCAGCAGGGAAACCTCGAAGCCCACCGTGCCGCTCAAGCCGAGGGCGGCGCCGGCCAGCAGGTCGGGCCGGGCGGCGGCCCGGGCCTCGTCGGCGGCGTCGAGGTACGAGCGCCGGGCCGTGGAACGGGTGCCGCTGGCCTCCTGGGCGTCGCCCAGGGCCAGGAGCAGCTCGGTCCGCTCCGCCGCCCCCACGCCGGGCGCCTGGTGGCGGGCCAACGCCGCCGCCTGCCCGAACCAGGCCGCGGCGTCCTCGTAGGCCAGCATGGCCATGGCCCGGCGGCCCGCCTCGCGGGCGTAGCGCACCCCCTCGGCGGCGGAGCCCGGCCCGGCAGCCAGGAAGTGCCGGGCCAGGTCGACGGGGTCGACGTTCTGGCCCGACCCCCGCAGCCGTTCAAGGGCATCGCCGATCTGGCGGTGAAGCCGGGCCCGGCCGGCCGCCGTCTCCAGCCCGAGCACCACGTCGCGCACGACGTCGTGGGCGAACGCGGCCTCGGCCGGTTCGAGCGCGGTGAGCAAACCGGCGACCAGCGCGGGGTTGAGCGCGTCGAGCAGCCCGAGCCCGTCCTGGCCGAGGGCGTTGGCCAGGACGCCGAGCGGGAACGTCGTTCCCAGCGCCGCCCCGGCGGCCAGCGCCTGGCGCGTCGCCGGCGGCAGCGCAGTCAGACGTTCGCCCACCAGGTTCCGCATCGATTCCGGTACGACGGTGGCGACGGCGCCGGCATCGTCCAAGCCGTCCCGGGCGTCGAGGGCACCGACCACCTCCTGGGCCAGCAGGGGGTTGCCGCTGGTCCGACGGTGCACGGCGGCGGCGACGCCAGGGTCGACGGCGCGCCCGGCCACGCCGTCGATCAGCGACCCGAGCTGGTCAAGCCCGAGCGGTGGCACGGGGACCACCCGCACCTGCCGCAGCAGGGCGGCGGCGGGGGGCTCGGGCGGTTGCAGGTCCGTGCGCCAGGTCGCCAGCACCACGACCGGCAGGGAGCGCAGCCGGGGGGCGACGTGGGCCAGCAGCAGCCACGACGAGGAGTCGGCGTTCTGCAGGTCGTCCATGACGAGCAGCAACGGGCGGCGCTGCGCAGCGGCGGCCAGCAGCGACACGACGTCCTCGTACAGCTCGGCCCGCGCCTGGTCGTGGTCGGGCGCGCTGGGCGCGCTGGGGGCCGGCGCCGGAGCCGGCGGGTGGCGGGGATCGACCAGCCGGTGGGCCGCCGGCCACGCCGCCTCGGTCCGCCGCCGCAGGTCATCGTCTCCGCGGAGGCGATCGCCGAGGACCTGGGTCCACGGCCAGTACGGCGGCATCATCCCCTCGGGCCCGCAGGCCGCGGACGCCACGTCGAACGAGCGGGCGGCGGCGGCCACGACCTCCTCGGCGAGGCGCGTCTTGCCGATCCCGGTCGCCCCCGTGAGCACGACCGCCCCCCCGCTCCCGGAGCGGGCGCGGGTCAGGAGGTCGTCGATGACGCGCCGCTCGTCCTCCCGCCCGACGAACGGCGCCACACCGACCACGTCGACCCCTCGTCCCGGAACCTCTCCCGGCTCGGGAGCGTACGCCCGCCCCGGCGGCTATGCCTCGGCCGCCGCCTTGAGGCGACGAAGGGTCTCCCGCACGCCGAGGACGAGGTCGTCCTCCCGTTCCGCCCAGGTCACGCCCGTCCCCAGCTTGGTGGACCAGCGGCCGAAGAACCCGGGGACCTTGACGATCTCGAAGGACTCGGTGACGCGACAGCCGCCCTCGGTCGAGGCGAGGTCGTACCGCCATGCCGTCTCGCCCTTGCCCACGCTGAAGGCGAACTCCCGGCCTGGGGTCGACGCGGTGACCGTGCAGGTCGTGCTCCACGACCCACGCCGCTTGTTGCGACCCTTGAAGCGGGCGCCGACCGCAGGCCCGGTCGCCCCGTCGACCCACTCGGCGGCGACCGCTTCCGGGCTCCACTCACCGATGCGGGTGACGTCGGACACCATCCCCCACACCTGCTCGCTGGGAGCGAGGATCTCGATGGACTCGGCTGGCATCGTTCCCGTCCTATCCGTTGTTGGTGACGAGCGGACCGCCGACCCGCCCTGCTGCGCCGGCGGTGGTGCTCGACGTGGTCATGCCGAGGTCGCGCACACCGGCGGCGACCAGGGCGGCCACGATACCGAAGACGCCGGCCAGGAAGGCGGGGTGGAACGCCCCGAGCAGGCCGACGGCGAGGACGGCGGCGCCGGCGCCGAGCGTCCAGGCCATCCACGCCGGCGCCGTCCCAGTCCGGGCCAGGCCGACGGCCAGCACGATCAGGCCGGCCGACAGGGTGAGGCCGAGGATGGCGAACGGGACGACGATGCCGGCGCTGTGGGTGATCCGGTCGAACGTGGCCGCCGCCGCGGTCCGGTCGCTCGACTGGGCCAGCTGCCAGCCCCCGAACCCCTCCACCGAGATGAGCGCCGCGGTGGCGAACAGGCCGACCACGGCCAGGCCCGTCCCCCACAGCTCGAGCCGCGGAGCACGCCCTCGCAGGCGTCGCCCGAGGGCGAGGACGGCCGGCACGAGCACCGCCGTGGCGGCCACGTAGAGCAGGTGGGCCAGGTACCAGCGGTTCAGGGCGCCGGCGGCGATCTGCAGCTGCTCGCCGGCGTCGGTGACCTCGCGGGGATGGACCAGGGCGCCGGCCAGGAGCAGGCCGGGCCCCACCACCAGCGCCGCACCACCCAGCCGCCGCCGTGTTTCATCAGTCGTCGTCATCGTCCCTCTCCTTCTCGATGCGTTCGAGAGGAAAGGCGCGAGATCCGCCCTCGCGGTGGCGACTCGCGCCATTGACCGCTGTCCAGGCCGGTGCGATGATCCGATCCTCGTCCCGTGGGGGGGCGGCGGAAAGCGAGAACCATGGTTCGCTGGCGGATCGTCCTGCTGTCAGTGCTGGCCCTTCCGGTCCTGGCGTTGCCGGCACCCCTGTCTGCAGCCACGTCGCCTCCGCC
>DATJHJ010000077.1:0-12297 GCA_035494015.1 Acidimicrobiales bacterium | reverse complement strand
GCCGCCGCCGGCCGGGGCGTTCACGGGCGCCGGCGTATTGGCGGCCGGGGCGTTGGCCGGGGCCGGCGCCGGGGCCGGGGCGTTGCCGCCGCCCGGGGCGGGCGCCGGGGCCGGGGCGTTGCCCGGGCCGGGGTTGGTGGCCGTGCCGCCCCCGCCCGACGGGGGGGCGGGCGGGGCCGGCGAGCCGTTGTCGCGGCCGCCACCGCCGGCGGCGGCCGCCGGATCGGGGGTCTTGGCCGGGGGCGGCGGGGTGGTGTAGGAGAACATGTTGGCCCCGGCGGGCACGGCCACGGAGTCGAGCCCCTGGGCGCTGAGCGTCACCGCCACCGTCTCGGGCTTGGCGTGGGCCGGGATGGCGGGGACGACGAGCTGGTCGTCGCGGCCGGGGGCGGCGATCGGCGCCCCGGCCGAGTCGGCGCCGAAGCGGACGTCGGTGGCCCCGCTGAGCCCGGCGCCCATGATGACGATCGAGTCCCCGCCGGCCAGCGACCCGCTCGGCGGCAGGATGCCGGTGATGGCGGGCTGGTACGTGAAGCTCGACGGGGCGGCCGCGGTCGCCCCGGGCGGCGTGGACACCCCGACCGCGGCGGCCCCGGCGTGGTTGACCGGCGTGGTGGCCACCACGGACGTGCCGTCGGGCGACGCGGTGACGCCGGTGGCCGCCGCCGAACCGAACTTCACCGTCGAGCCCTGCAGGTCGGTGCCGGTGAGGTGCACGACCGTCCCACCGGTGGCCGGCCCCGTGGCCACGTCGATGGCGCTCACCACGGGCGCCCGGTAGGTGAAGCGGTCGCCGGCGACCGACTCGGAGGTGCCGTCGGGGGTGGTGACCCGGACGTCGACGGTGCCCGGCATCCCCGCCGGGACGGTGACGGCGAGGGCGGTGTCGGGGTTCTGGGCGTCCGGCCGGCAGGCGGCGGTCGCCCCGCAGGGCACGCTCACGGTCCCGAAGGAGACCGACGTGGCCCCGGTGAGCCCGGCACCGGCCAGGGTGATCGGGGCCCCCCCGGCCGTCGGGCCCGCGGCCTGGCTGAGGCTGGTGACGGCCGGCCCGCTCGACAGCTTGAGCACGGTCCCCGGGTCCCGCGAGACGTACACCGCGCCCGCCGGGCCGATGGCGACCCCGCCAGCGCCCGCACCGGCCAGGGTGGTCGAGTACCGCATGACTGCCGGCTGGTTGGCGAGGTCGAGCTTGGCCACGAACGCGCCGGTCGTGCCGGCCGACCCGGCGATCGGATTGACCACGGGGAAATCGGCTGACGAGGTGTCGCCGGCCACGACCACCGCGCCACCGCTGTCTACCGCGATCGCACGCCCGCTGTCGGCACCGTTGCCGCCGAGGTAACTCGAGTAGAGCAGCGAACCTCCGCCGGCGCTCACCGCGGTGACGAAGGCGTCCGTGCCCTTGGCCTGGGCCTGCAGGGGGTTGGCGGTCGGGAAGCCGGGGCCAGCGTCGCCCGTGACGTAGGCGACGCCCGCTTGGTCGACGGCCACCGCCCGGGGCGCGGCGCCGGTCGTCGGGCCGAGCAGGGTCGAGTACACCTGGCTCCCGCCGTTGGGAGCCAGCTTGGTGAGGAACCCCCCGCCCCGCGCGTTGGCCGGTGGCGTGGAATGGTCGAAGGCGGCGGGGGTCGTCGGGTACCCCGGCCCGGCCTCGCCGACCACGTAGGCGCTCCCCGAGGCGTCGGCGGCGATCCCGTGGACGAACGTCCCGCTCTCGTGGTCGGCGCCGTGCATGATCAGGGTGGAGTACAGCAGCGACGCCCCGCCGCCCGCGGAGACGTCGAACTTGGCCGCCCAACCGAACTGGTAGGCGCAGTTGCACGGAGCGGCCCGGAACGCGTTCCTCGTCGGGAACAGTGTCTTGGAGAACTCGGTCTGATAGGAGCTCTGCCCGGCGACATAGACGCCGCCCGCGGGGTCGAGGGCGACGGCGACCCCGGCGTCGGGGCCGTTCCCACCGAAATAGGTGGAGTAGGCCAGGTTTTGGCCGCTGGCGTCGAGCACGGAGACGAACGCGGTGTGGCTGCTGAGCGCGCCGTTGGTGCACGGAACGACGTCACCGTTGCAGACGTGCGTCGGGGCGAAGGCGTTCACTGTCGGGAAGTCCGTCGACTGGGTGCTCCCGGTTAGGTACGCCCGGCCCGACTGGTCCACCGCGATGCCGGCACCGGAGTCGTCGCCCGTGCCGCCGAGGACGGTCAGGTAGGCGGTGGTGCCGTCGGGGGCCAGCTTGGCCACGAAGGCGTCCCCGCCCCCGCCGCTCCCGAACCGCCCGGCGCCGCTGACCGAGGTGAGCCCGCCCGTCACGTAGGAGGCGCCCCGGGCGTCGACGGCGATCGACCCGGCCTGGAGCCCGCTCCCGGGCAGCTGCGAGTTGAAGCTGACGACGGGGTCGATGATCAGCGGGCGGGACCGGTCGTACCGGCCGACGGCGAACCGCAGGTCGTCCCGGCCCTCCAGCACGTAGCGGCCGGCCACCGGCTGCCGGCGGCCGTCGACGTCCTGGTAGACCACCGGCCGGTGCTGGGTCACCGTGCCCGCCGGGGTGGCCACGACCAGGTCACCCCGCCCGTCGATCCGTAGCCGGTCCGCCCCGTCGACGTGCAGCGTGATCATCGAGGGGTCGGCCCCCGGCCCGACCACGACGTCGTACTCGAGTGCGGCGCCGCTATGGAACAGCAGGTCGACGCCGGGCAGCAGGCTGCGGTAGGCGACGGTGCCGAAGGTGGGCAGGTTCCGGTGCCACTGCGACGGATCGGTCCCGGTCAGGTCGTTGACCACGCCGGGGAGCGGATCGACGCCCTCGGCGTGGACCGTGGCGGCGCCGACCACCCGGAGGGCGACGGCCCCGCCACCACGCAAAGCGATGTTCGCCTCCCCCCCGGCCACCGAGAGCGCATACGCGCCGGCGCGGGCCACGAAGTCGCTGCCGGACGGTCCCTGGCCCAGGTTCGGCTCAAACCCGGACACGCCGCTACCCATGGCCGCCGCTCGGACCGACGCCGCGCCGACCGGCACCGGCCCGGGGGCGACGAACCGGGGCAGAACGACAAGGGCGCCGACCGAACCGACGATCAGCCCCAGCAGTCCGACCACCGCGCCGGCCGTCGCGTGGCGGCGCCGATGGCGGTCGTCTGCGGGTGAGTGCATCGTGGTGGTCCGTCCTGCGTCGAGGTCGTGGTACGCATCCGATGGCCGCACGCGGCCGAGCCTCAAGCCGACGGATCCATCATCACGGGTCGAGCCCCGTCGCGGCATCCGCCACCGCGGCGTATTTCCACGTCCACGGGGATTCTCTCATGCGGCGTGTGCCAAGGTTGATCAGATGGGTGGTCCCTCGCACACCGTACCCGCCGCGCTCACCCCCCTCATCGGTCGCGACGAGGACATATCCACGGTCATCGCCCTGGTGGGCGAGCGCCGCCTCGTCACCCTGGCCGGGGCGCCCGGCATCGGCAAGACCAGGCTGGCCGGCGAGGTCGCCGCCGCCGTCCCCGGGTTCGAGGACGGCCGGTGGTTCGTCGACCTGGCCCGCGTCGCTGACCCGGTGCTGCTGCCCCGCGCCCTGGCGGCCGCCCTGGGCGTCCGTGAGGAGCCAGGCCAGCCCCTGAACGAGACGCTGGTGGCTCACCTCGGGGGGCGCTCATGCCTCGTCGTCCTTGACAACTGCGAGCACCTCGTCGAGGCGACGGCCGCCCTTGTCGAGGAGCTGCTCCGGCGCTGCCCTGCCCTGACCATTTTGACCACCAGCCGGGAGACCCTCGGCATCACCGGCGAGACTACGTGGTGGGTCCCGCCCCTCGCCGTCCCCGAGCCGGGCACCGTCGACGAGGCGTTCGGGGCGGTCCGGCTGTTCTGCGACCGGGCCCGGGCCATCTCGCCCGAGTTCGAGCTGACACCGGCCAGCTCGGCGGCCATCGGCGAGATCTGCCGGCGCCTGGACGGGATCGCCCTGGCCATCGAGCTGGCCGCGGCCAGGGTCGACACCATGTCGCCCAACCAGGTGGCCGAGCGGCTGGGCGACCGGTTCGAGCTCCTCTCGGTGGGGAGCCGGACCGCCCTACCCCGCCACCAGACGCTGCGCAGCGCCCTGGACTGGAGCTACGACCTCCTTTCCGGGCCCGAGCAGGCCCTGCTGCGGCGGCTGTCGGTGTTCGTGGGCGGCTGGACGGCGGACGCGGCCGAGGACGTGTGCTGCGGGGAGACCATCGAGCGCGCCGACCTCGTCCCGCTGCTGGCCCGGCTGGTCACCAAGTCGCTCGTGGTCCGGGAGACGGCCGGGGGCGAACCACGGTTCCGGCTCCTCGAGACGGTGCGCCATTACGCCGCCGACCGGCTCGTCGAGGCCGACGAGGCCTTCGGGATCGCCGCCCGGCATGCGACCTGGTGCGTCTGGCTGGCCGAGCGGGGCGAGCGCCAGATCCACGGCGTGGACCACCAGGCCGGCGTCGACACCCTGGAGATCGAGCACGACAACGTCCGCGCCGCCCTCCGGTGGGCCCTCACCCAGGGCCAGACCGAGGTGGCGCTGCGGCTGGCCGCGTCGATGGCCATGTTCTGGGGGGTCCGGGGCTACCTCAGCGAGGGCCGCGAGTGGCTGGTGGCGGCCGCCCGGGCCCCGCACGGCAAGCGCTCCGCCCTCCACGCCGCCACCCTGTGGGGCGGCGGTTTCCTGGCCTCCCTCGCCTCCGACTACCTGGCCGCCCAGGCCCTGGTGCAGGAGGCCCTGGCCGTCGCCAAGGAGGTCGGCGACGTCCGCGGTCAGGGCCGGTCGCTGTTCATCCTCGGCATTTGCGCCCTGTTCATCCGGGAGGAGGGACCGCCCGCCGCGCTCCCCTACTTCCAGCAGAGCACCGCCTTCGCCCGCCAGGCCGACGACGCCTGGTGCCTGGTGTGCGCGCTGGCGGGCATCGCCTGGGTCCGCAACATCCAGGGCGACCCCACCCATGCCCGTTCCCTGCTGGCCGAGTGCCTGTCGGTGGCCCGCAAGGCGCAGGACAAGGAGGCGCTGGCCACGTCGGTCCACCTCCTCGGCCTGGTGGCCTTCCGCCAGGGCGACCTGGTCACCGCCGAGATCGTCCTGACCGAGGCCGCCACCCTCGCTCGCACCCTCGGCGATGTCCGCCTGACCGCCGAGACCGTCCACTCCCTGGGCGACGTCGCCCTCCGCCAGAACGACCTGCCCCGGGCCCAGCGCCTGTTCGACGAGAGCTTGGCCCTGGCCCGGACCATCGGCACCCGCTCGGCGACGGTCGGCGCCTTCTGCTCGCTCGGGGAGGTGGCCCGCCGGCGGCGGGACTTCACGACCGCCCGGTCCTATTTCACCGAGGCAATATCGATCGGCTGGCAGCTGGGAGGCACCTGCGCCCCCGCCCTGGTCGGGCTGAGCCAGGTTTCGGTGGCCCTGGGCGACCCGTGGGCCGCGGAGGCGCTGCTCGACCAGGCGCTGGCCAGCACGACCAAGGCCGACGAGCGAGCCGAGGCGCTCCATCAGCTCGGCACCCTGTGCCGGGCCCGGGGCGACCTGGCCCGGGCCCGCAGCCTGCACGACGAGGCCTTCCGGCTGTGGGGCGAGCTGCGCGACCCGCTCGGGATGGCGCAGTCGCTCGAGCGGTTCGGCGGCATCGCCGCCCTGGAGGGCAGCCTGGAACAGGCTGCCCGGCTGTTCGGCGCCGCCTCCTCGCTGCGCGAGGGCACCGACTTCCCCGCCCCCGTCGCCGACGACCGGCGCTGGTACGACAGCGACCTGGCCCTGATCCGCGAAGGCATCCCGGAGGGCTTCGACCTGGCCTGGGCCGAGGGCCAGTCCATGTCGGCCGAGGAAGCAGCTCTCCTGGCGTCGGCCGGGACCAGCCCACGCGAGCGGCCGGCATCGGGCTGGGCCAGCCTCACCCGGGCCGAGCGGGACGTCGCCGCCCTGGTGGCCGAGAGCCTCACCAACCGTGAGATCGGCGAGCGGCTGTTCATCTCACCCCGGACGGTGCAGACCCACCTGTCTCACGTGTTCGCCAAGCTCGGGTTCTCGTCCCGCCGGGACCTGGCCCGCCTGGTCGCCCGCCGGCACATGCCAATGCACGGCGACCCCAAGGAGCTGGCCGCCGCGCCGGGCCAGCCGACGCCCTAGACGCCCACGCGGTCCCGACCGGCGGGGGCGGCACCCCGCCGCGGCGCCGCGTTGGGGGTGTGGCGGCGCGGAAGAGGTGCCGCCCCGGCCATACTCGCCGAACGCGCGAGCGCTGACTCTCCGCCACCACGGCCTATTTCGGGGCGGTCAGGTAGAGCTCGGCGGAGGCCAGCGGGGGCGAGAAGGCGAACGGATCGGGATTGACGGATGTCCCGCCCCCGCCCACGACGAGGACCCCGCCGCAGTAGCTCGGGGGGGCCGGGGCCCGGCAGGCGGGACCGTCGAGCAGGGTGGCGCTGTGCCGGCTCCGGGCCGTATCGAGGATCCGGGTGGGCGTCCAGGTGTCGGTCGTGGGGTCGTAGAGCTCGACCGAGGCCAGGGCGTCCGGGCGGGCCGTCTCCATCACCTCGACGAGGAAGGGCCCGCCCCCGGCCACCAGGACGCGGCCGTCGGGCAGGAGGCTGGCGGTGTGGGCCCCCCGGGCGTCCTGGGGGATCGAGGTGGGCCGCCACGTCGAGGTGGCCGGGTCGAACAACTCGGCCGACCGGTTGAACTGGTACGGCTCGGCGGACGCGGCGCCGCCGACCACCAGCACCCGGCCGTCTCGGAGGCGGGTGGCGGTGTGGTCGAAACGGGCCACGCCCATCGGCGCGGTCGCCGACCACGAGTTCGTTCCCGGGTCGTAGATCTCGGCCGTCGACCCCCCCACCACGGTGGTGGCGCCCGGCCCGGACGGGACGGCCCCGCCGGCCACGAGGACGCGGCCGTCCGCCAGCAGCGTGGCGGTGTGCTCGGTGCGGGCGACCGACATGCGCCCCGCGGATGTCCAGCGCCCGGACGCCGGGTCGTACAGCTCGGCCGACGCGATCGGGAAGTCGCTGGTCGTCCCGCCCGCGATTCCCCCGGTCACCAGCACCCGCCCGCACCACGGCGGGTGGCCGGCGGCGGCGCAGGCCGGTCCGTCGAGCACGGTGGCGGTGTGGTCGAACCGGGCCGTGGTTAGATCGCCCACCCGTGACCAGGCATCGGCGCCGGGGTCGTAGCGCACCGTCGACGCCAGGTCCCCCGGAACGGCCCCGATCCCCCCGGCCACCAGCAGCGAGCCGTCGGCGAGCAGGGTGGCGCTCGCTTCGCGCCGGGGCTCGGGCAGAGGCGCTCGCGGCCGCCAGGCGCCGGCCGCCGGGTCGTAGAGCTCGACGGATGCCAGGGTCCCGGCGAACTCGCGCAGCTGGCGGTCGGTGAAGCGGGCCCCGGTGGGCGGCGGCTGGATCCCTCCCACCACCAGCACCTGGCCGCACGGGTACCCGACCGGACCAGTGGTGACATGGCAGGCGGGCGGGTCGAGGAGTGCGGCATCGTGCTGGAGGCGGGCGGCGGCCAGGCCCGGCATCGGTTGCCAGCCGTCGCGGTAGGTGAAACGGGAGGCGACCGACGACCTGGACGGGCCCGATTGGGTGGTGACGACGACGTCCACCGTCGCCCCGGCCCGCCCCTTGGGTGTGTCGACGAGAAGCCGGTCCCCGTCGGCTCCCAGGACCGTGCCGAGCACCGGCACCGGCTGACCGCCGATCGTGACCGTCGTGGCGATGCGGGAGAAGTTCCTCCCGGAGACCACGACCGCGGTCGCCCCGCCGGCGCCCCCGGCGCTGGGCGACAGTGAGTCGATGCCCGGCCGCGGGTCGAGGTGACCGGCGACCCCGTCGCGCACCGCGAGCACCCGGTGCCCGTCGGGATCGGCCACCAGCAGCTCGCCGGTCCGGTCCACGACCGCGGCGCCCGGCGCGGCCAGGGCCGGGTCCCCCTCGACCACGGTGAACACCCGGCCTGCGGCGTCGACCCGCCGGACCCGGCCGGGCCCCGGCTCGGTGACGAACACGCTGCCGTGGCCGTCGCCGGCGAGCCCAGTCGGCCCAACGACCCCGACGTGGTCCGGCCGGCTGTCACCGTAGGGCTGGTCCCGCACGCCGGTGGTCACGATCTGCAGCCTGCCGCCGGGCACCACCCGGATCACCTGGTCGGCCGCCGGGACGGCGACAGTGACGTGCCCCGTGCGGTCGACGGTGACGGCGGCGGGCGCGCCGATGCCGGCGTCGGCGGCCGCCACACCATCGGCGGGTACCGCCTTCCCACCGCCCACCACGGTCGAGATGGTGCCGCCGTCGAGCACCCGCACCCGGTTGTTGCCCGTGTCGGCGATGAACACCCGGCCGCCGGTATCGACGGCCACGGCCGAGGGCGCGTTGAGGGGTGTGCCCGCCGCCGGCCCGCCGTCGCCGCCGTAGCCCGCTTGGCCGTTGCCGGCCACCGTCGAGATCCGGCCGTCGGGTGCGACGAGGCGGATACGGCCGTTGGCGGCGTCGGCGATGAGCAGGTTACCGTGCGTGTCGACGGCCAGGCCGGCGGGACCGGAGAGCCGGGCCTGTCGCGCCGGGCCACCGTCGCCACTGAACCCGGCGACGCCGGTGCCGGCGACGGTGGAGATGCGGCCGCGACGGTCGACCTTTCGGACCCGGTTCGCCGCCTCATCCGAGATGTAGACGTTCCCTGCCCGGTCGACGGCAAGACCCGAGGGCCGGTCGACCTCGGCATCGACCGCCGGCCCGCCGTCACCGCCGGATCCGGCGACCCCGGTGCCGACCAGCGTCGTCACCCTCGCCGGCGCCGCACTATGCGGCGACGGCGAGGACGACGTGCAGGCAGGGACAACGGCGAGCAGGAGGGCCAGCCCGCCGGCTCGTACGGTCAGCCGGGCCATCGGGCCGGACGATAGGCCGTTCTCCTTACGGGCAGGACTGGATGTTCAGGCGCAGGAAGGGGAAGGCCTGGCGCAGGCGGCTGATGATGTCGCACAACCGGTCGAGGCCCGGCGCGGGCGGCACGCTGACGGGCGGGGCCACCGTCGTGGTCGTGGTGGGCGCGACCGTGGTGGTGGTGGTGGGCGCCACCGTGGTCGTCACAGACGGCAGGTTGCTGCAGTCGAGCCCCGGCAGCTGGCCGAGGAACGAGAAGACCGAGCTGAACTGCTGGAGGATCTGGCAGATCATCGTGGGACCGGGGGTGAACGGCGGCGGGGCGAGGGTGGTCGGCGGTAATGGCGTCGTCGTGGTCACCGGCGGGACGGCGGTCGTCGTGGTTGGGGCGACCGTGGTGGTCGTCGTCTGGACCACCGTGGTGGTCGTCGGGGCGACCGTGGTGGTGGTGGGCGCCACGGTGGTGGTCGTCGTCGGGGCGACCGTGGTGGTGGTCGGGGCGACCGTCGTGGTGGTTGGGGCGACCGTCGTCGTGGTTGGCGCCACGGTGGTGGTCGTCGTTGTCGGAGCTGTGGCGATGCCGGCGACCTGGCGAACGCGGTTGTTCTGGAAGTCGGTGATGAGGAGGTTGCCGGCACCCGTGACAATGACCCCCGCGGGCACGTTCAGTGCCGCCTGGGTCGCCGGGCCGTTGTCGCCCAGCCCGTCAGCGGGCGTGCCCCCGCCGGCAACAGTCGTCACGCCCCCACTGCTGTCCAGCTTGAGGACGAGGTTGGTGCCGGGATCGGAAAGGAAGAGGTCGCCGATGTTGTCGAAGGCCAGCTGGAAGGGCTCGCTGAAGCCGCCGGCGAAGGTCGATATCACGCCGCTGGTGTCGACCCGCCGCACAACGCCCGCGCCGACGTCGGCGACAAAGAGCCTCCCGGCCCCGTCGAACTTCATGTCGGTAGGCCTGTTCAGAGTGGCGGCGGTCGCCGGGCCACCGTCACCGTTGCCGGTGGGCGGCGACCCGCCTCCGACGACGGTGGAGATGTGGCCGGTGCTGTCCACCTTGCGGACGCGGCCGTTATCGGCATCAGCGATATACAGGTTGCCGGCGGAGTCGAATGTGAGCCCCTCCGGGCTGCCAACGGCCGCCGCGGTCGCCAGACCCCCGTCGCCGATGCCGTCCGTCGGATTGCCGCCTCCGGCGATCGTGGAGATGGTTCCCGCCGAGTCGATCCGCCGGACGCGGTTGTTCTGCGTGTCGGCCACGTAGAACAGCCCGCTCGAATCGACAACCATGCCGACGGGGCCGGCGAAACTGGCGCTCGTCGCCGGCCCGCCATCACCGCCGAAGCCGTACTGCCCGTTGCCCGCGAACGTGGAGATGATGCCCGCGGTGTTCACCTTGCGGATGACATTGTTGTTCGAGTCGGCAATGTAGAGGTTGCCGGCGGCGTCGTACGTGAGCGCCTGCGGGCCGTACAGCTGGGCCGAGGTGGCCGGGCCTCCGTCGCCCGTGTACCCGGAGCGACCGTCACCGATGACCGTGGTGATGTCACCCGTTGCCGCCTGGCTCGGCACGGACCCGCTCACGACGACCACGCCGGCGGCGACCAGCCCGAGGGCGGTCAGCATCGCCCGGCGGGACGAGCGTCGGCGGGGTGCGGAGTCGGTCGGCTTCGGTGCAGTCATGCCACCACCTGTCTGGATCGTGTGTCGTCGGGTAGCGACGGCGCCCCGCCCGCGCCACCCGTTTGGGGGTGTGACGGCCTGGGCGGAGGTGCCGCCATGGCCATACTCGCGAATGGCGCGGCTGGTGCCATCCGCCGCAACGGCCTATTTTCGGGGGACATCCGGTTCAGCTCGGCGAATGCGAGCGGTATCGAGAAGGCGAACGGATCGGGGTCGGCGGCCGCCCCGCCCCGCCGACGGACCGCACCGCGCCGCCCCAGGCCGTTTTCCTTACGGGCAGGACTGGATGTTCAAGCGTAGGAAGGGGAAGGCCTGGCGCAGGCGGCTGATGATGTCGCACAACCGCTCGAGGCCCGGCGCGGGCGGCAGGCTGACGGGCGGGGCCACCGTCGTGGTCGTGGTGGGCGCGACCGTGGTGGTGGTCGGCGCCAGCGTGGTCGTCACAGACGGCAGGTTGCTGCAGTCGAGCCCCGGCAGCTGGCCGAGGAACGAGAAGACCGAGCTGAACTGCTGGAGGATCTGGCAGATCATCGTGGGACCGGGCGTGAACGGCGGCGGGGCGAGGGTGGTCGGCGGTAATGGCGTCGTCGTGGTCACCGGCGGGACGGCGGTCGTCGTGGTCGGCGCCACCGTCGTGGTCGTCGGGGCGACCGTGGTGGTCGTGGTCGGGGCGACCGTGGTGGTGGGCGCCACGGTGGTGGTCGTCGTCGGGGCGACGGTCGTAGTGGTCGGGGCGACGGTCGTCGTCGTCGTCGGAGCGACCGTCGTCGTGGTGGGCGCCACGGTGGTGGTCGTCGGCTGGGTCACCACGCCGGTGATCTCGCGAATCCGGTTGTCGCCGAAGTCTCCTACCAGGAGGTTACCGGCCGAGGTCAGGGCC
This sequence comes from Acidimicrobiales bacterium, assembly GCA_035494015.1. Classification (GTDB taxonomy): domain Bacteria; phylum Actinomycetota; class Acidimicrobiia; order Acidimicrobiales; family AC-14; genus CADCTB01. The sequence goes on along the minus strand of DATJHJ010000077.1, from coordinate 863 downwards.
AGCCCTTGCGGGCTGTTCAACGTGGCGCTCGTGGCCGGCCCGCCGTCGCCGAGGCCGCCACTCCCCCCGCCGGCGATGGTGGTGATGATCCCCGACGTGTCCACCTTCCGGACCCGGTGGTTGCCGTAATCGGCGATGAACAGGTTCCCGGCGGGGTCCATGGCCAGGAAGAACGGCAGGCTGACCGAGGCCGAGGTGGCCGGACCACCGTCGCCGATGCCGGTTGAAGGCGTGGTCTTGCCGGCGACCGTCGTGACGATGCCGGAGGTGTCGACCTTGCGGACCAGCGACTCCTGGTCGCTGATGTACAGGTTGCCGGCCGGGTCGAGCAGGAGGCCCTGCGGGGAGTTGAACATGGCCGACGTGGCCGGCCCGCCGTCGCCGTTGCCGGTGGCCGGGGAGCCACCGCCGGCCACGGTGGTGATATTGCCCGACGAGTCGACCCGGCGGATCCGGTTGTGGTAACTGTCGGCGATCAGCACGTTGCCGGCGCCATCGACGAGGAGGGCGCCCGGGCCGTCGAACTTCGCCGAGGTGGCCGGGCCGCCGTCGCCGATGCCATCGGCCGGCGAGCCGCCCCCGGCGAAGGTCGAGATCGTTCCCGACGCGTCCACCTTGCGGACCATGTTGAACGCCTGGTCGGCGATGTACATGATCCCGCCCGGCCCGAGGGCTATCCCCGCCGCGCTCCCCAGGGTCGCCGCCGTCGCCGGGCCGCCGTCGCCGCTGTGGCCGAACGTGCCGGTCCCCGCCACCGTGGTGATGATCCCAGCGGTGTCCACCTTGCGGACGACGCCGTTCTGCTCGCCTTCGTAGAGGTTCCCCGCCCCGTCGAGGACGATCTGCTGGGGGCCGGCGATCTT
>DATJHJ010000076.1:0-17439 GCA_035494015.1 Acidimicrobiales bacterium | reverse complement strand
CTCGATGATGAACGGCGCCGCATCCATGCGGAAGCCCGAGACGCCGAGCTGCAGCCAGAAGGCCATGATCTTGCGGACCTCGGCCCGCACCTCCGGGTTCGACATGTCGAGGTCGGGCTGGAAGTCGTAGAAGCGGTGGTAGTACCAGGCTCCCGCCTGGTCGTTCCACGTCCACGTCTCCTTCTGCACCCCGGGGAAGACCATGCCCTGGAAGCGGTCGGACGGCTCGTCCTTCGACCACACGTACCAGTCCCGGTACGGCGAGTTCGGGTCCGAGCACGCGGCCTTGAACCATGGGTGCTCGTTCGACGTGTGGTTCACGACCAGGTCGATGATGACCCGCAGGCCGCGGTTGTCGGCCTGGTGGAGGAGCTCGACGAAGTCGCCCAGGGTGCCGAGGCGGGGGTCGACGCCGTAGAAGTCGGCCACGTCGTAGCCGTCGTCCCGGTTCGGGCTGGGGTGGATCGGGTTGAGCCACAGGCAGGTGACGCCCAGGCGGGACAGGTAGTCGAGCCGGCTGGTCAGCCCGGCGAAGTCGCCCACCCCGTCGCCGTTGGAGTCCTGGAACGTCTCGACGTCGAGGCAGTAGACGACGGCCTGCTTGTACCAGCGCTCGTGCATGGGCCGGTACCTACCCTGCCGGGCCCAGGACCACCGCCGACGCCGGGGCCAGGTGGCCGTCCCACACCCGGTGGTCGTCGGCGGCGGGGCTCGAACTGTCGACCTGCACCGTCCACCGCCCGTCGGCCGAGCACTCGGCGGCGCCGTCGCCGAAGTTGGCCCACACCCGGCGACGGTCGCCCATGTCCTTTGCCGTGCGTTCATAGGCCAGCACGCCGGGCGGTGCGTCGAGGAGGGCCCACGACCCGGCGTGGAGCGCCGCCGATGCCCGGCGGGCGGCCAGCAGCCGCCGGTACAGGTGCAGGATCGATCCCGCGTCGTCAGCGAGCGTCGCGGCGTTGGTCGACGTCGCATCGGGTGGCCAGGGCAGCCACGGCGTGGCCGGCCACCCGTGCCCGGGCGAGCCGTCCCAGGGGATGGGGGCGCGGCAGCCGTCGCGGCCGCCGGGGTCGACCCGCCGCTCGGCGGGGACGTCCGCGTCGCGCAGCCCCAGCTCCTCGCCGGCGTAGAGGAACGGCGTGCCCCGCAGGGTCAGCAGGACGGTGGCCGCCACCCGGGCCCGGCCCTCGGATCCGCCGTAGCGGGCCCGGTGGCGGGGGGTGTCGTGGTTCGACAGGACCCAGACCGGCCAGGCCCCGGCCGGCGTGAGCGCGGCCTCGGACTCGGCGATGCGCGCCGCCCACTCGAGCGGATCCCACGGGGCCCACAACAGCGAGAAGTTGAAGACCATGTGCAGCTCGTCGCCGGTCCCGTAGTACGGGGCCAGCAACCTCGGCGACCCCAGGTTGACCTCGCCCACCATGACCCGCTCCCCCGGGTAGTCGTCGAGCACGGCGCGGATCCCCCGCAGCAGCGGGTGGGCGCTCGGGTGGTCGTGCACGCCGACGAGGTCGATCTCGGCCAGGTCGGGGGGCTGGTCGGGCAGGGCGGCGTCCTTGCCGATCAGGTGGATGACGTCGGCCCGGAACCCGTCGACGCCCCGGTCGAGCCAGAAGCGCAGGACCCCGTGCATGGCCTCGGCCACGGCCGGGTTGGCCCAGTTCAGGTCCGGCTGCTCGGGGAGGAACAGGTGCAGGTACCACTGGGCGGTGGTCGGGTCCCACGTCCACGCCCGGCCCCCGAACGCGGCCCGCCAGTTGTTGGGTGGCTCGGCGTCGCCCTGCCCGTCCCGGCCGTCCCGCCAGAAGTACCAGTCCCGCTTGGCCGACGCCCGGGAGCTGCGGGACTCGACGAACCAGGGGTGGCGGTCGCTGGTGTGGTTCGGGACCCAGTCCAGCAGGAGCCGCTGGCCGCCGTCGTGCACGTCGCCCAGGAGCCGGTCGAACCCGGCCAGGTCGCCGAACACGGGGTCGATGGCGCAGTGGTCGCTGACGTCGTAGCCGGCGTCGGCCATGGGTGACCGGTAGATCGGCGACAGCCAGATCCCGTCGACGCCGAGCCACCGCAGGTACGCCAGCCTGGCCCGGACACCTGCCAGGTCCCCGATGCCGTCGCCGTCGCGGTCACAGAAGGACCGGGGGTAGATCTGGTAGAGGACGGCCGTCTGCCACCAGGCGGGAGGGGCGGCCACCGCGAAGGACTACCCCGGGGCGACGAGGGGATACCGTTGGGAGCTGTGAGCGACATTCGCATCACTCCGGCGGGGCCACACGAGTTCGGCGTGGAGGTGACCGACGGGGCGGAGACCACGTCGCATCACGTCATCGTCCCGCCCGCCCTCCTCGAAGGGTGGTCGATGGAAGGGGCCGACGAGGAGGACGTGGTGCGGGCGTCGTTCGACTTCCTCCTCGAGCGGGAGCCGGCCGGCAACATCCTCCCGGACTTCTCCCTGGCCATCATCTCCCGGTACTTCCCCGAGTACGCCGCGGACCTCCCCGCCCGCCTCAGCCAGCGCTCCTGAACGAGCCCACGCCCAGCCCGCTCACTCCGACCGGCTGGTCTCGCGCAGGATGTCGTCGAGGCGGACGATGTCCTCGGCGGTGATCATCCCTGCGAAGCGGCCGTCGTCGCACATGGCCAGGCGGTCGGCGTCGGCTGCCTCCATGGCCCGGATGGCGTCGGCGACGGTCCAGGTGGGGGCGGCGACCGGCAGGTCGGTGCGCATCACCTCGGTCACCATGGTCGTCGGCCACGCGTCCCGGTCGACCTTGGCCAGATCCTCGGCCCGCACCATGCCGACGTAGGACGACCCGTCGACCACGGCCACCGACCGCTGGCGGGTGCCGACCATGTGCTGCCAGAACAGCTCCTCGGCGGTGGCATCGGGCGGGACGGTGTGGGCGGCGGCGTCGACGAGGGTGGCCAGCGGCAGGCTGAGCCGCTTCTCCAGGTGCCCGACCCGGCCGGCCACTTGGTAGGGCGAGATCGACGCTCGGCCCATCACGAGCTGGGCCACCACCGCGGCGATCAGGCCGGGGACGACGAACCCGGGGCGCCCGGTGAACTCGGCCACGAACACGACCGAGGCCAGCGGCACCCGGTACCCGGCGCCGAGGAAGGCGGCCATGCCCACGACCGGGAACAGCGTGGCGTTGCCAGGGTCGAAGATGCCTCCCACCGCCCGCCCCACGAGCGCCCCCTGGATGACGAGCGGGATGAACAGACCGCCGACCGCCCCGCCGAAGATGGCCGCCGCCGTCCCCACCACCCGCAGGGTGCCGAGGGCGACGATCCCGAGCACGCTGCGCCGCGGGTCGAGGGCCCACCGCAGGGCGTTGTACCCCGGGCCGAGGGTCAGCGGACGGTCGGCCAGCACGTAGCCGAGGACCACCGTCGCCGCCAGGACCCCCCCGCCGAGCACGGCCCGCACCAGCGGCCGCCCCTTCGTCGACCAGCGCTTGGCCAGGTGGATGAGGGCGATGAAGGCCCGGGCCAGGACCCCGGCGGCCAGGCCGACGACGGCCGCGCCCCCGAGGTCGACCAGGTTGAACGGAGCCTGGCCGCCCACCGGGAGGATGGGCTCGGTGCCGGCGAAGGCGGCGAAGGTCACGTAGGCCGCCGCCGCGCTGATGGCCGCCGGGAGCAGCATGCGCCGGGCCAGATCCTCCTGGTACGGGACTTCGAGGGCGAACACCAGCCCGGTGACCGGCGCCTTGAAGATGGCGGCCACGCCCGCCGCGGCCCCGGCGACCAGCAGGAGCTTGGACTCGTCCACCGTGAAGTAGCGCTGGAGGCGGCGCTGCAGGGCTGACCCGATGGCCGCCCCGGCGTACAGCGAGGGGCCCTCGTACCCGAGGGGCACGCCGCCGCCGAGGGTGGCGGCGGCGGCGAGCAGGCGGCCGGGGACGGCGCGCAGATCCATCCGCCGGCCCTGGTCGTGGAAGGCCCGGATGTACTCGTCCGAGGTGGCCGGCGACGCACCCCGGCCCACGAAGCGCAGGCAGGCGAAGGCCAGCACCAACCCGACCGTGGGCGCGACGGCCTGCAGCGCCACGGGCAGGTCCAGCACGGTCCCGAACAGCCCGTCGAACGTGAGCCGCTCGAAGCCGGCGACGGCCAGTCCGGTGGCTGCGCCCGTCACCCCGGCGATGAGCAGGGCCTGCTGGGAGCGGCGGGCCAGCACGAGCAGCCGGCGGGGGTCGACGGTTGGCAGCGCCGGCCGGTGCCGGTGGGGCGTGGTCACGACGGCTCGGCCGGCTCCCAGCCGAACAGGTCCAGCCCCACCGGCTCGCCGGCCGCCTCGGCGAAGGCGACGAGGGCCTCGACCGCCCGGGCCCGGACGTCGTCCGGCAGCTTGGCGGCGATGGCGGCCAGGTCCCGGCGGCGACGGTCGGTGACGCGTTCGATCAGGCGGCGGCCGCCAGCGGCCAGGTGCAGCTCGGTGGACCGGCGGTCCTGCGTCCCTTGGGCCCGGCGGATCAACTGCTTGCGGGCCAGCCGGTCGCACAGGCGGGTGGCGGTCGACGGGTGGACGTCCAGGGCCTCGGCCAGGTCGGTGACCGCGATCCCGGGGTGGTTGCGCAGGACGATCAGGGCCCGGTACTGCGGCAGGGTGATGTCGTCGATGTCGGCCAGCGACCGGGCCGCCACCGCCACCAGGGCCCGGGACGCCACCAGCAGCGCGTCGACGGCCGGATCGTCCACCGAACTTTCGTGTACCACTGCACCTAGTGTACAGGTGCAGGTATTGTCGCCCCTCAGGACAGGGTGGCGAGCACCTCCACCATGCGGTCGCCGAGCTCGGTGGGGCTCAGCACGACCGACGCCCCGGCGTCCTGCAAGGCCTCGATCTTGGCCGCCGCGCCGCCCTTGCCCCCCGACACGATGGCCCCGGCGTGGCCCATCCGCCGCCCCGCCGGGGCGGTCACCCCGGCCACATAGGCCACCACCGGCTTGTCCATCTCGGCGGCGATGTAGGCCGCGGCCGCCTCCTCGTCCGCCCCGCCGATCTCGCCGATGAGGATGACCGCCCGGGTGTCGGGGTCGGCCTGGAACAGGCGCAGGCAGTCGATGAAGCCGGTCCCCGGCACGGGGTCGCCGCCGATCCCGACGCACGTGGTCTGGCCGATCCCCTTCTGGGTCAGCTCCTGCAGGGCCTGGTACGTGAGCGTCCCGGACCGGGACACCACACCCACCGGCCCGCCGGGCAGGGCGATCTCCCCCGGGGTGATGCCGAGGTTGGCCAGGCCGGGGGAGATCACGCCCGGGCAGTTCGGCCCGAGCAGCCGGGTACCGGGGCAGTTCCGCAGGAGGTGGGCGAACGTGCGGGCCTCGTCGTGCAGGGGGATCCCTTCGGTGATGCAGACCACCAGGGCGACGCCGGCGTCCGCGGCCTCGACCACGGCGGCGGCCGCCCCCCGGGCCGGGACAAAGACCAGGCTGGCGTCGCAGCCGGTGGCGGCCACGGCGTCGGCGACGGTGTCGAAGACCGGGATGCCGTCGACGTCGGTCCCGCCCTTGCCCGGCGTGACCCCGGCGACCACGTTGGTCCCGTAGGCCCGGTTGCGCAGCCCGTGGAACCGGCCCTGGCTGCCCGTCAACCCCTGCACCACCACCCGGGTGGACTTGTCGACCAGGATGCTCACCGGGCCGCCGACCAGGCCAGGTCGACCGCGGTGGCCGCCGCCACCTCCATCGTCGGGCGGGAGATCAACCGGTCCGACTCGTGCGACGCGAGGATGGCCCGCCCCTCCTCCGCGTTGGTCCCGTCGAGGCGCACCACGATCGGGCTGTGCAGGTCGACCCGGCCCAGCGCCTCCACGATCCCGTTCGCCACCTCCTCGCCCCGGGTGATCCCGCCGAAGATGTTGACGAAGATGGCGCGGACCGCGGGGTCGGCGTTGACCACCTCGAGGGCGGCCGTGATCACGTCGGCCGACGCCCCGCCGCCCACGTCGAGGAAGTTGGCCGCCCGCCCGCCGGCCTGCGCCACCACGTCCAGCGTGCTCATGACCAGGCCGGCCCCGTTGCCGATGATGCCCACGCTCCCGTCCAGCCCGACGTAGGTCAGGCCCCGCTCCCGGGCGGCCCGCTCGCGGGGGTCGAGATCCTCCAGGTCCCGCCACCCCTCCCAGCCCGGGTGCCGCCACGCCGCGTTGTCGTCCAAGATCACCTTGGCGTCGAGGGCCAGGACCCGCCCGTCGGCCACCACGGCCAGCGGGTTGACCTCCACCAGCTCGGCGTCCTCGGCGACGTAGGCGTCGAACAGCTTCACCAGCAGGTCGGCCAGCGGCTCGGCCGCGTCGCCGGTGATGCCCGCGCCGTCGACGGCCGCCTGCGCCGCCGCGGACGACAGGCCGTCGAGGGGGTCGACGTGGAAGCGGTGGATGGCCTCCGGGTACTCGGCCGCCACCTCCTCGATGTCGACCCCGCCCCGCCCCGAGAGCAGGCCGAGGTGGCGCTTGGCCGACCGGTCGAAGGTGAACGACAGGTAGAGCTCGCGGGCCGCGGCCAGCGCCTCCTCCACCCACACCCGCCGGACCACGTGGCCCTTGATCGACATGCCCAGGATGGCGGCCGTGGCCGCGGCCACCTCCTCGGCGTCGCCGGCCACCTTGATCCCGCCCGCCTTGCCCCGCCCACCGACCGGGACCTGGGCCTTGACCGCCACCGGGTAGCCGATGGCTGCGCCGGCGGCGACGGCCTGTTCCACGTCGACGGCCAGATGCCCGATGGGGACGGGAACGCCGTGGGCGGCCAGGACGCGCTTGCCCGCGTGCTCGAGGAGATCCACCGCCCCGCATACTAGGGGGGTGGCCCCGCCCGAAACCCCGGACCCCTCTACCTCGCGCGCCCGCACCCTGGTCTTCACCGCGGTGGCCGGCGTGCTCGTGGCCGGCCTGCTGTTCGCCATCGTCGGGCGGGTGGCCAGCACGGGCGGCACGGCCAAGTCGGGCAAGGGCGACAGCCTGGCCGGCCAGTTCACGGTGGGCTCGGCCAGCCAGCTGGCCACCAGCGTGGCCCGCTCGGGCCCGTTCCTCTTCCCCGACCCGCAGGGCCGGTCGCGGGACATCTTCGTCCAGCACCTGGGCGGCAACGAATGGGTGGCCTTCGAGGCCCGGGCCACGGGCGCCTCCCGCCAGTGCGTGCTCCGCTGGGACCAGGCCGCCCGCCACTTCACCGACCCGTGCGACGGCCGCATCTACCCCGCCGACGGCACCGGGCTGGTCGCCTTCCCGACGACGGTGAACGACAAGGGCCGCATCGTCGTCGACCTCAGCCACCCCATCGCCCCGACCGTCCCGACCACCCAGCCGGCCGGCTACTAGGCGCGGGGGTGCTACCACCCTTGCGCCCACCCCCCGAGGCTGGTCAACTTCCGACGTGAAGCCCGGCCGGAGGCTCGGCGGCGTGCTCGTGGTGGTGATGGCCCTCCTGGCCACCGGGTGTGGCAGTTCCGGCCCGGGCGAGCCGCGCACGATGCTGCGCGTGCTCATGACCGACGACTGGGTGACCGGGCCGTTCGTCGACGCGGTGCGCAGCTTCGAGCGGGAGCACCCCGATGTACGGGTGGTGGTGGACAAGGGGCCGATCTCGCTGCTGACCGACGCGGTCCGGGCGGGAGCGGGCGCGGGCACCGCCCCCGACGTCGTCCAGGGCCACGCCTTCTCGGCCGCCGGGCAGGGCCTGGCCCAGCCCCTGGACGATCTGTGGGCCGCCCACCTCAACCCGGCCGACTTCTTTCCCGGCGCCCTGGAGGACGTCACCTGGGCCGGCCACCGCTATGGCGTCCCCCTCGACACCAACGCCCTGGTCCTGATCTACAACGCCGACGTCCTGCGCCAGGCCGGCGTGGCCGAGCCGGGGCCGGCCATGTCCTTCGCCGACTTCGAGGCCCTGGCCAAGGCCCTGACCACGCCGGACGGCCGGCGCCGCGGGTTCGTCGTCCCCAACAGCACGTGGTGGACCTACGGGTGGATCAAGGCCAACGGCGGCGAGACGGTGGCGGTGGACGACCAGGGCCAGCCCCAGCTCACCCTCGACGCCCCCAACGTCGTGCAGGCCGTCTCGTTCCTGTCCGGGCTCATCGACAAGGGCTACGCCTACCCGCCCCGGGCGGCCGACTCGCACGACGGGGACGCCGTCGCCCTCCTGGCCACCGGAGCGGCGGCGATGTACGCCAGCGGCTCCTGGGACCTGGCCACCCTCCACAAGTTCGTGCCCGGCGGCGACTTCCGGGTCACCCTCATGCCCCACGGCCCTTCCGCTGCCGCCGCCGGCTCGGCCATGGGCGGGAGCAGCATGTGGGTCCCCCTCAAGTCCGAGCACCGGGAGCTGGCCTTCGAGTTCATGACCCACCTCATCTCGGACGAGAGCGCCCTGCGCCTGGCCAAGGAGGAGGGGCGCCTGCCCGTGCGCACCCGCGTGTTCGACGACCCCTGGTTCGCCGACCGGGACCAGCAGGTCTTCCTCTCCCAACTGCGTACCGCCCACCCGCCCAAGCTGGGCGCCTTCAACGGGCCGGCCGAGCAGTTCAGCGACGCCCTCGACCAGATCTTCCGGGTCGGGGGCGCCGATCCCCAGGTCGCCCTGCACCAGGCCCAGGACCGCTCGATCGCGACCGCGGTCCCGTGACCCCGCGGCGCTCGTCGATCCTCGTCCGGGTGGTCGGCGCCCTGGTGCTGGCCCTGGCCGCGGCCACGGGCGTGACCGCGGTGGTCGCCACCCGGCTGACGGGCTCGGCGCTCGACGCCCAGGCCCGGTCGGCGGCCCGCAGCCACCTGGGCGTGCTGCAGGAGGCCTACAGCGACCGGGAGCGGGACCTGCTGGTCAACAGCCGGAACCTGGCCGAGCAGCTGGTCACCCGGGGCCTGCTGGACCCCCAGAAGCGCCCGGACCTCGTCGCCGAGCTCGGCCGGGCGGCCGGGAACCTGGAGCTCGACATCCTGCGCGTCCTCGACCCCGGGGGCCGCGACCTTTCTCCGCCCATCGGCGTGGGCGACACGCTCGCCGCGCCATCCGCCACCCCCGACGCCGCCGTGAGCCTCAACGCGGCCAGCCGCCTGATGGCGACCACCAATGGGCGCTTCGTCCAGGTCGTCCCGGTCGCCCTGGGCAGCGGCCCGGACCGGCTCGTCCTGATCGGCGGGTACGAGTTCTGGGACCCGTTCGCCTACAAGCTGCGCAAGCAGATCGGCAGCGTCGACGACATCGTGCTGGTGGCCGACGGCCGCATCGCCGGGTCCACGCTGCCGATCCGACCGACGACGCCGCCCGCCGCCGGAGCCAGCGGGGAAGTCCGCACCCGGCCGACCGTCGCCGACGTCGACGGTCACCGGAGCATGGTGGCCTACAGCGCGGTCAGCCGCTCGGCGGACGACCCGGTCGGCGGCGACCTCGGCGTGGTCCTGACCAACCCCACGGCCAGCTTGCAGCGGTCGCTGGCCCAGACCCGGTTGGTGTCGGCCCTGCTGTCCGGCCTGGTCGCCCTCGGCCTCGGTTGGCTGCTGTTCCGCGCCCTGATCCGGCCCCTCGTGGAGCTGGCGGGCACCGCCGTGCAGGTGGCGGGGGGCGACGAGGACGCCTCGTTCCGGGTCGGCGGCGGGGTCGAGATCGCTCGCCTGGCCGGCTCGCTCGAGCACATGCGGGTCGAGCTGCAGTCCCGGCTGGCCACCATCGCCGCCCAGGCCGACGAGCTGCGCGAGAGCTCGCAGCGGATCGTCGCCGCCCAGGACGGCGAGCGGGGCCGGCTGGCCCGGGACCTCCACGACGGGCTGCAGCAGCAGCTCGTCGTCCTGCGGATGCAGGTGGGCATGCTGGCGGAGACCGACGGCGCCGGCGATATCGAGCGGCTCGGCCAGCGGCTCGACGAGGTCATCGAGCAGCTGCGGGAGGTGACCCAGGACCTGTACCCGTCGATCCTGCTCGACCGGGGCCTGGCCGCCGCCCTGCACAGCTACGTCGGTCGCCTGCCCCTGTCGGTGCGGCTCAGCTGCTGGCCCGACGCCTTCCCGCGCCTGCCCCCGGCCGTCGAGAGCGCGGCCTACTTCCTGCTGGGCGAGGCGGTGACCAACGCCCTCAAGCACTCCGGCGCCTCCGTGGTCGCCGTCGACCTGGTGATGGCCGACGGGTGGCTGCGGGTGTCGGTGGCCGACGACGGCCGGGGCTTCGACACCGGTGCCGATCACCGCCGGGGGGGCCTCCTGCACATGGAGGACCGGGTCCGCTCCTTCGGCGGGTCGCTCGACGTGGCCTCGGCACCGGGTCAGGGCACCCGGGTGGTGGCCACCTTCCCGGTCCCCGCCCCGGTCGCCCCCGTCGAGGCCCCCGCGGTCTGACTACTCCAGGTTGCGCTGCAAGAAGAACAGCACCGCGGCCACCCGGTGGTTCATGTCCAGCTCTTCGGACAACCCCAGCTTCCGGAAGATGGCGTTGATGTGCTTCTCGACCGCCCGCTCCGACAGGAACAGGCCGGTGGCGATGGCCGCGTTGGTGCGGCCGCTGGCCATGAGGGTCAGCACCTCGTGCTCGCGCTCGGTCAGGCCGTGGACCCGCGACCGCGACCGCCGCCGCTGCGCCTCCATGAGGGCGTCGACCACCTTGGGGTCGAGGATCGACCCCCCGTTGGCCACCTCCCGGATGGCCTCGGCCAGCTGGGCCGGGCGCCCCAGGCGCTCCTTGAGCAGGTAGGCCAGCCCATTGGAGCCGTTGCGGAGCAGCTCCAGGGCGTACTCCGGGTCGGCGTACTGAGACAGGATGACCACGCCGATCCGCGGGTGCTTCCGGCGAATGTGGTGGGCGGCCTCGATCCCCTCGGCCCGGTGGGTCGGCGGCATCTTGATGTCCAGGACGACGGCGTCGGGCGACGTCTCCTCGATCCGGGCCATGAGCTCGGTGGGATCGGCGGCCACCCCCACCACGTCGATCCCGCCCACCGAGGACAGCACGCTGCGGGCCCCCTCCCGCACCAGGTACTCGTCGTCGGCGATGACGACCCGCAGGTCGGGCACGCACCACCCTATGTAACTTCGACCTACCAGGGGGGCTACCACACCCGTCCAAGAGGCGGGCCATCACCATTCCGCCCGGGCCGCCCGCTGTGGCCCAATACAGGGGCATCCAGGAAAAGTGGAGAAGAAGCGTGATGGGCAGGCCCAAGCGGTTGGCGACCGGCAGCAGAGCGGCGGGGGTGGCCCTCGAGTACGTCCGCACCCGCAAGGTGCTGCGCGTGCTCGGGTGGGTGCAGGACGAACCGATCGAGGGGCTCGAGGTCCCGGTCGAGGAGCTGTGCGAGCAGCTCGGCATCGACCCGCGCGACATGGGCGCGGCGTCCCGGTACCTCCTCTTCGCCGGCTCCCACAGCCACCCGGCCGGCGGCCTGCGTGACCTGGTCGGCTCCTTCACCACCGAGGACAAGGCGTGGGCCGCCTTCCGCGCCCTGCGCGAGGGCCACCCGGCCACGCAGGGGTGGGCCGAGCTGGCGGTCGTCGACGGGCTCGGCCAGGTCCACCAGCTGGCCTGGTTCGGCCTTCACCCCGCCACCGAGCCGGGCGCAGCGGCCCCCGCTCCTCCCCCGGCCGCCTCGGCGCTGGCCCGCCAGCGCCGGCGCGCCGCGGCCCCGGCCGCTAACTACCTGCGGGCCGTCACGCCTTCTTGAGCGGGGACCAGGCCAGGAGCAGCCGCTTCTCGCCCACCCCCGGGAACCGGATGATGGCCTCGGCGGAGTCGCCCGAGCCGATGACCTCCAGGACCACGCCCTCGCCGAACTTGCCGTGGACCACGTCCTCGCCCACCCGGATCCCCAGCCGCTCCGCCCCCGTCGAACGGATGGGCCGGTTGGGGCTCGTGGGCCGGGCGGCCGCCTCGACGATGCGGTCCCGCCCCCAGGATCCGCCCCCGCCGCGGCCCGCGCCCCGCCCGCGGCTACGGCTGCCCTCGACCAGCTCGGTCAGCTGCTCGGGGATCTCCTTCAGGAACCGGCTGGGCGGGTTGTACTGGGTCGAGCCGAACAGCGACCGGCTCCAGGCGTGCGACAGGTACAGCCGCTGGCGGGCCCGGGTGATGCCCACGTAGCAAAGCCGGCGCTCCTCCTCCAGCTCCTCGGGCTCCCCCAGGGACCGCAGGTGCGGGAACACGCCGTCCTCCAGGCCGACGAGGAAGACGTCCGGGAACTCCAGGCCCTTGGCCGTGTGCAGGGTCATGAGCACGGCGTTGGAGGCGTCGTCGGGGATCTGGTCGGCGTCGGCCACCAGGCTGACCGTCTCCAGGAAGGCGGCCACGCCCGCATCTCGTCCCTCGGCCGCCGCCGCTTCCTCGAAGTCCCGGGCCCCGCCGACCAGCTCGGCCAGGTTCTCCAGCCGGCCCTGGGCCTCCACCGACCCGTCGGCCTGCAGCTCGGCCGCGTAGCGGGTCCGGGCCAGGACCGCTTCGAGCATGGCCGACGGCGATGCGTCCCTGCCTGCGTGGCCGAACGCAGTGGTCGCCCGCAGCTCGTCGACCAGGCCGACCAGCTCGTTGATCCCCGAGAGGGCGCGGCCGCCCACGCCCGCTTCCTCGGCCTTGGCCAGGGCGTCGGCGAAGGGGCGGCCGTTGGCCGCGGCCCACGCCTCCAGGCGGGCGATGCTGGTGTCGCCCACGCCCCGCTTGGGCACGTTGACGATCCGCTTCATCGACACCTCGTCGGACGGGTTGACCACCGCCCGCAGGTAGGCCAGGGCGTCCTTGACCTCCCGCCGGTCGTAGAAGCGGGTCCCGCCCACCACCCGGTAGGGGATGTTCAGCCGGACCAGCTGTTCCTCGATGACCCGGCTCATGGCGTTGGTCCGGTAGAAGACGGCCATGTCGCCCCAGCGCTCGTTCTCCGACTCGTGGAGGCGCACCATCTCGCGGGTCACCCACGCCGCCTCCTCGTGCTCGTCCTCGGCGAAGTAGCGCCGGATCAGCTCGCCGCCCACCTGCTCGGTCCACAACGCCTTCGGCCGGCGCATGGCGTTGTTGGCGATGACCGCGTTGGCGGCGTCGAGGATGGTGGAGGTCGACCGGTAGTTCTGCTCCAGCACGATCACCGTGGCGTCGGGGAACTTCTCCTCGAACTCCAGGATGTTGCGGATGTCGGCACCCCGGAAGCGGTAGACGCTCTGGTCGCTGTCGCCCACCACGCAGATGTTGCGGTGCTTGGCGGCCAGGGCGACGACCAGCTCGTTCTGGGCCCGGTTGGTGTCCTGGAACTCGTCGACCAGGACGTGCTGGAACCGGTCCTGGTAGTACTCCAGGACGTGGGGGTGGGCCCGCAGGAGGTCGACGGCCCGCACCAGCAGGTCGTCGAAGTCCATGGCGTTGGCCTCGACCAGGCGGCGCTGGTACTCCCGGTACACCTGGGCGATGCGCTTCTCGAACGGTCCCCGGGCCCGGTCCGTGTACTGGTCGACACCGACGAGCTCGTTCTTGGCCGCGCTGATGGCGGCGTGCACGCTGCGGGGCGGGAAGCGCTTGGGGTCCAGGTTCTGGTCCCGCAGGACGTAGCCCGTCAGCCGCTCGGCGTCGGCCTGGTCGTAGATGGTGAACGACGACGAATAGCCCAGGTGGTGCCCGTCCCGGCGCAGGATGCGCACGCAGGCCGAGTGGAAGGTCGACACCCACATCTTGCGGGCCACCGGCCCGACCAGGGCGGCCACCCGGTTCTTCATCTCGTCGGCCGCCTTGTTGGTGAAGGTGATGGCCAGGATCTCGAACGGCGACACCCCCCGTTCCCTGATCAGCCACGCCACCCGCGACGTCAGCACCCGGGTCTTGCCCGACCCCGCCCCGGCCACGATCAACAGCGGGCCGCCGGGGTGGGTGACGGCCTCCCGCTGCACCGGGTTCAGGTTGGCGAGCAGATCGGGCGGTGGCATCGGCCCCTCCAGACTACAGAGCTGTCATTCCCACTCGATGGTGCCGGGGGGCTTGGACGTGATGTCGAGCGCCACCCGGTTGACGCCCGGGACCTCGGCGATGATGCGGCTGGACAGGGCCTCCAGCACGTCGTACGGCAGGCGGGCCCAGTCGGCGGTCATGGCGTCGTCGCTGACCACGGCCCGGACCACCACCGGGTAGGCGTAGGTCCGCTCGTCGCCCATCACGCCCACGGTGCGGATGGCCAGCAGCACGGCGAAGCTCTGCCACAGCTCGGTGTAGACGCCCGCCCGCTTGATCTCCTCGATGACGATGGCGTCGGCCTGGCGCAGGATCTCCAGCCGCTCGGGGGTCACGGTGCCGACGATGCGCACGGCCAGGCCCGGCCCGGGGAAGGGCTGGCGCCACACGATCTCCTCCGGCAGGCCCAGCTCCTCGCCCACGGCCCGAACCTCGTCCTTGAACAGGTTGCGCAGCGGCTCGACCAGCTCGAACTGCATGTCCTCGGGCAGCCCGCCCACGTTGTGGTGGGACTTGATGCGGGCCGCGTCCTTGGTCCCCGACTCGATGATGTCCGGGTACAGGGTGCCCTGGACGAGGAACCGGGCGTCTTCGAAGTCGGCCGCCACCTCCTCGAACACCCGGATGAACGTCATGCCGATGGCCTTGCGCTTCAGCTCGGGGTCGTCGACATCTCGTAGCGCTTCAAGAAATCTGTCGGCCGCCTTGACGTGCACCAGGTCGACCTTGAACTGGCGCCGGAACGTGTCCTCCACCTGCTCGGCCTCGCCGGCCCGCATCAGCCCGGTGTCGACGAACACGCAGGTCAGCTGGTCGCCCACCGCTTTGTGGACCAGGGCGGCGGCCACCGCTGAGTCCACCCCGCCGGACAGCCCGCAGATGACCTTCTCGTCGCCCACCTGGGCCCGGACCGTCTCCACCGCCTGCTCGACGATGGAGGTCATGGTCCAGCGGGGCAGGCACCCGCACACCTCGTACAGGAAGTGCTTGAGCATCTCCTGGCCGCGGGCGGTGTGGGCCACCTCGGGGTGGAACTGGACGGCGTAGACGGCCCGCTCGGGGTCCTCCAGGGCGGCGATGGGGACGGCGGCGGTGCGGGCGGTGACCCGGAAGCCCTCGGGGGCCCGGACGATCGAGTCGCCGTGGCTCATCCACACGTCCTGCTCGGACGGCAGGCCGGCGAACAGCGTGGAGGCGGCGGTGAGCTCGAGCTCGGTGCGGCCGTACTCGGCCACGCCGGTGCGGGCCACCTCGCCCCCGAGCTGCTGGGCCACCAGCTGGGCGCCGTAGCAGATGCCCAGCACGGGCACGCCGCTGTCGTACAGGCCGGGGTCGATCGACGGCGCGCCCGGCACGTGGACGGACTTCGGCCCGCCACTCAGGATGATCCCCGCCGGCTTGCGAGCCAGCATGTCGGCCAGCGGCATGGTCCGGGGGACGATCTCGCTGTACACGTGGGCCTCGCGCACCCGCCGGGCGATGAGCTGGGCGTACTGGGCGCCGAAGTCGACGACGAGCACGGTGTCGAAAGCCATGGACCAGGCTACCGGGCGCGCTGCTTTCCGGGACGGATGTGGCCCGTCGATCGGTCAGGCGGCCGAGGAGGCCGACGAGTCGATGTCGACCGCCCGCCGCCGGTGCTCGCTGGCCTGGTAGCGCCAGGCCCGCATGCCCGCCGGCCACGTTCCGGGACGGAGGCCGGCCTTGGCCTCCAGCCGGCGGAGGAACGCCTGCGGATCGGGCACCTTGGCCCACACCGCGGGGAGGAAGGTGGCGTTGTCGGCGCCGGAGCGGATCAGCAGGCCGTCGACGCCGGGGCGCAGCGCGGCCACCACCTCCTCCTCGCTCGCCGCCGGCACGGGGGTCAGCGGGGTCAGGATCGACAGCTTGATCTCCAGCGCCCGGTACTGCTCGGGCGTAAGGGCGGGCAGGCGGGGGTCGGCGAAGGCGGCGGCCCAGGCCAGGCGGGGAACGGCCGCCCCGAGCGGCTCGTCGGCTTCGATGGTGCCGATGCAGCCGTTCAGCTCCCCGGCCACCTCGAGGGTGACGAAGACGCCGACGGACTGGCGCAGTGCAGGCGCCAGCACCGCCGCGTCCACGGCGGGCGCGGGCCGGCCGGCCAGCCCGGCCCGCACGCCGAGGTCGGCCAGGGCGAAGAGGGCGTTGATCTCGTCAGGCGAGAGCGAAGGCTCCATATCCCACCACCCGGTCGGGGTCGCCGGCCGTGTCGGCCGAGGTGCGGAGGTCGAGGAGCTCGACGTCGAGGCCCCGGGCGGCGGCGGCGAGGAGCAGGCCCTCGAGGGCCACGACGCCGCATGCGTCGCCCGGGCCGAGCCGGTCCGGTCGCTTGTCCACAATGGCCGCGGCCGTGCGCCGGTCGAGCTCGGCGGCCGTGGCCTGGTCGTAGTAGTGGCTCAGATCGGTGCTCACCACCACCAGCGTCTCCGGGCCGCCCCACGCCTGGTCGAGGACCACGGCCACCTGGTCGGGCGCTACGTGGCCGACGGCGAGGGGCAGGACGGCCACGTCGCCCAACGCCACCTGGAGGAACGGGAGGTGGACCTCCAGGCTGTGCTCCCGTCGGTGGGCCTCGTCGCTCACCACCACCAAGCCGGCCTCAGCCAGGGCGTCCCGGGCTTCGGTGTCCACCGGGACCAGCCCGAGGGGCGTGGCGAACCCCTCGGCGCTGGCCGCCGCCACCGCGGCGACAGGCACCCGGTGGGCAGGCCCGAGGAGGACGACGCGGGTGATCCGGCCCCGGGCGGCCAGCACCCGGGCGTACGCCGAGGCGGCCACCGGCCCGGAGTAGGCGTACCCGGCGTGGGGGGCGATCAGGGCCTTGGGCGCGCCGCCCGCCGGGCGGGCCTCGTTCAGGGCCCGCTCGACCGTCGACCGCAGCACGGCGGGGCTTGCGGGGTAGAACGTCCCGGCCACGGCGGCGGGACGCACCCGCATGGTCCTCACCGGCGGGTTCCCGTCAGGCGCACCGGCATCCGCCGCGGGCCCCACCCGCCGGCCGGGCCGTCGAACACGCCGGCCAGCCTCGCCCCGCACTCCCGGCAGTGGCCGTCATCGGTCAGGCGGTAGGCGCCGAGGGCGTACCAGTCCCGCTCGACCAGGACGGTGCCGCAGCCCGGGCAGTACGTGCTCGACCCGTCGGGGTCGTGGACGTTGCCGGTGTAGGCGAACCGGACGCCGTTGGCCCGGGCGATGCGGCGGGCGCGAGACAGCGTCTCGGGCGGGGTGGAGGACCGGTCGGTCATCTTGAAGTCCGGGTGGAAGGCGGTGAAGTGCACGGGCACGTCGGGCCCGAGGTCGTCGACGATCCACGCCGTCATGGCGTGCAACTCGTCGTCGGAGTCGTTGAGCCCGGGGATCAGCAGGTTGGTGATCTCGAACCACACGTCGGTCTCGTGGCGCAGGTAGCGCAGGGTGTCCTTCACCGCCTCCAACCGGGCGCCGCAGGTGTGGCGGTAGAACTCCTCGCTGAACGCCTTGAGGTCGACGTTGGCCGCGTCCATGTGG
>DATJHJ010000075.1:0-4928 GCA_035494015.1 Acidimicrobiales bacterium | reverse complement strand
TCGACGGGGCCCTCGAACAGCACCCGGGGGTCGAAGCCCAGGGAGCCGGCGCTTTCCGAGGCCAGCGACAGGACCCGCTGGCGGAGCCCGCCGACGGCGACCCGCGACACCTCCAGGCCGAAGATGGCGGTGCGAATGTGCTTCACGGTGAGGTCCAGGTCGTCGACCGACTGGGCGATGCGCTCGGCCAGCTCGGGACGCTCCGCCAGCCGAATGGCGCCCTGGAGGCGAAGGCCCGTGGCGAACAGGCGCTGGATCACCGTGTCGTGCAGGTCACGGGCGATGCGCTCGCGGTCCTCCAGCAGGGCCAGCTCGCGGACCCGGGCGTGAAGGCGGGCGTTCTCGATGGCGATGCCGGCGGCGCTGGCCAGGGCCACGACGAGCTCCTGGTCGATGTCGGTGAACACCTCGCCAGTGGTCTTGTCGGTGAGGTAGAGGTTGCCGAACACCTGGTCGCGGACCCGGATGGGCACACCGAGGAACGACTTCATGGGCGGGTGGTTGGGCGGGAACCCGTAGCTGTCGGGGTGCTCGTGCAGGTCGGGTAGCCGCAGTGGCTTCGGGTCCACGATCAGCAGCCCGAGAATCCCGTGGCCTTCCGGGAGCGGGCCGATGGCCCGGTAGGTCTCGTCGTCCAACCCCACGGTGATGAACTGCGCCAGCCCGGTCCCGGCCTCGTCGAGCACGCCCAGGGCCCCGTAGCGGGCGTCGACGAGTGACACCGCCGACTCGACGATCCGGCGCAGGACGGTGGGCAGGTCGAGGTCCGAGCCGACGGTCAGCACCGCGTCCAGCAGCATCCGCAGGCTCCTCGGCCCGGCGAACTCCGACTCGCTCACAACGCCGGAGGCTACCGGCGACAATGGGGGGGTGCCTGCCATCCGGGTGTTCCTGCTCGACGACCACGAGATCGTCCGCCGAGGCCTGCGCGAGCTGCTCGAGGCCGAGGAGGACCTCGTCGTGGTCGGCGAGGCGGGGACGGCCGAGGAGGCGCTGGCCCGGGCGCCCGCTCTTCGCCCCGACGTCGCCGTGCTCGACGTCAGGCTTCCCGACGGCGACGGGGTCGAGGTCTGCCGGGAGATCCGCTCCCGGCGGCCCGAGATCAGGTGCCTGATGCTCACGTCGTTCTCCGACGACGAGGCCCTCTTCAGCGCCATCCTCGCTGGTGCGGCCGGTTACGTCCTCAAGCAGATCCGGGGGACCGACCTGGTCGAGGCCATCCGCCACGTCGCCCGGGGCGAGTCGTTACTCGACGCCGCCGTCACCGCTCGGGTCATGGAGCGACTGCGCTCGCCCGCGCCGGCCAACCCGGAGCTGGAGAGCCTGACCGACCAGGAGCGGCGCATCCTGGACCTGATCGCCGAGGGGCTCACCAACCGCCAGATCGGCGAGCGCATGTACCTGGCCGAGAAGACGGTCAAGAACTACGTCTCCAACGTGCTGATGAAGCTGGGCATGAGCCGCCGCTCCGAGGCCGCCGCCTACGCCGCCCGACTCTCGGAGCGCCGCCGTCGTTCCGGCGACCACGACGGCTGAGCCGCGCCGCCCGGAGGCGTCGGGTCGCTACGCCACATCTCCTCCGAACGAAGGACCGAGACATCGACCAGCGCGTCGAGGCGGTCGAAGAAGCGTGCCCTCCGCGCTGTCGGCGGCGCGACGGAGCGCATCATCCACCGTCGCCCTCGTCGTGGTGTGCCAATCCGCGGCCGGATGTCAGAGCTGGCTGACAGGAACGGCCCACAGTCCGCGCCCGTGGGTGGCGGCGACGAGCATCGGCGCATGGGTAAGGTCGGCCGGGGTCAGGTGCAGGTCGGCGACGATCACGTTGGGCAGTGAGCCGCCGGCCGAGGGCGCCGGGCCCACTCGCTGCCACG
The DNA here is from genome assembly GCA_035494015.1 of Acidimicrobiales bacterium. Lineage (GTDB taxonomy): Bacteria > Actinomycetota > Acidimicrobiia > Acidimicrobiales > AC-14 > CADCTB01. The sequence goes on along the minus strand of DATJHJ010000075.1, from coordinate 3,054 downwards.
TGCCGCCCCCGGTCCCGGACTCGAAGACGCCCACGTCGGTCGCCACGACCAGGCGGTTGCCGACGAGAACGATGTCCGATGCCGGGGCGTCGACCAGGTCGCCGGAGATATCCGTCCAGTTCTGGCCGCCGTCGTGCGTCTCGTACACGTGGCCCACGCCCGGGTTCCCGTCGACGGGGCCGATCATCCAGTGCCGGGCATACCCCGACAGGCTGAGGTAGGCGTGTTTGGCGTCGATCGGGTCGACGGCGAAGCCGCTGATGTAGCGGTCCGGCACTCCGTTGAGTGCGATCGGCGCCCAGGCGCCACTGTCCGTCTTGGCGATGGCGCCCCGCTTGAACCCCGTCTCGGACACGTAGCCCGGCCAGCACGGCCCGCACCACGCCGCGTAGCCCATACCGCCGGTCGCGCTCACCGCGGTGATCGAGTGCCCGGCGCCGGTGTCGGCCAGCTTCGTCCAGTCGGCGACCCGGGTGTCGAAGCCCTTGGCGCTCTTCCAGAGGAACTCCCCGCCGGCGTAGATGTCGCTGGAAACGGCGGTGTCGGCCTGGATCGGGGCGATGAACAGCGGGCTCGGGTCGCCCGGGGTGACATCGGTCCAGGTCCTGCCGCCATCGGTGGTGACGGCCGGGGACAGGTCGGTGTACTCGGTCATGACCTGGGCCGCGTTGGTCGGGTTGACGACCGTCGCCCCTCCGTCGCCACCGAACGGCTCACTCGCCTCGAACGGGCTCTTGAGGGTTCCGCCGTCGAGGATGAGCTTGGCCGTCCCGTTGTCCTGCAGACCACCCCAGTAGGCCAGCTTCCCCCCGTTGGTGGGGTCGAAGCCGGAGTCGGCGTAATAGAACTGGGTGGTTCCGAGCTCGGCGTTGTGGTCGGTCCAGCCCCCTCCCGCCGTGTGCACGTCGAGGGAACGGGAGAACACGCCGCCGTCGTTGCCCACGACGATCTGGCCGTTGGCGATCGTCGCCGCATGCTGGTCCGAGTGGGTCGTGTTGGGGCAGCCGCCCCAATCGGCGCGATTGGCGTCGAAGCAGGGCAGGGTGAGGTTCCAGTAGGGGGCGGCGGTCACCCACTTCCCTCCGCCGTCGGTCGTCTCGTAGACCTCCTCGAGCCCGGCGTACACGTGCCCGGCGTCGGCGGGGTCGACGAGGAGCCACTGGTTGTACCAACCCTGCACGCCGGGCTGATAGCCGGGTCCGATCTCGCCGGGCTTCATCGCCGAACCCGAGTTCCCGAGGACGGAGGGGCTGGCGATCTGGACGAAGGGCCCGTCGGTGCTCCCGGTCTTCGAGAGGTAGATGCCCTCCAGCAGCGTGTGCGGCGCCCCGTTCGAGTTGAAGGCGGCGGCGTCCTCGACCAGGACGTAGAGCTTCTTGCCGTCGCTCGAGTAGGCGACCGAACCCCGGCCCTGGGCCTTCTGCGGCACGTACCCCTTCGGTTGCAGCGGTCCGCTGAAGGACTGGCCGCCGTCCTTGGACAGGTACAGGCCGTTCTTGGCCGAGCCGGCCCGCCACCCTCGTACGGCCACCATCTCGTTGGTGCCCGGACGGGCGGCGACGTCCGTCACGCTGTTGAGCACCTCGGCGTTGGTGATGGGGTCGGAGCCGACGCGATCGTCGCCGATGACCCGCGTCCAGGCGCCTCCGTCCAGGCGGTAGAGGCCTTTGTTCGTCCCGGCGAAGAGATGGCCGTTGGCGAACACCATCTTGAAGAAGGCGGCGCCGTCCAAGGTGGCGTCGCCCACGTGGCCCCACGTGCTCCCGCCGTCCGTCGACGAGAACACGCCCGCTCCCGCGTAGGAGTCCAGGTGGACGCCGGCCTCCCCCGTCCCGACGTAGACCGTGTAGCCGCTGCCCCCCGGCGCCACGGCGATGGCGCCCGTCGCCGTGGTCGGCAGGGCGTCCCCCACCGGCTGCCACGTCTGGAACCCCGGGGAGTCGGTCGCCCGCCAGATGCCACCCCCTGCGCCCGTGGCGAACAGCGCTTGGCCGTCGGGGGAGGCGGCCACCCCGGTGATGCGCCCGGTGTTGTACCCGCTACCGGATCCGTTGTTCGAGAACGCGGAGACGTAGCGCCGGTCGTCCTTGGCGTAGCGGTACGGCCCGAGCTCGGTCCACTGCGCGGAGGCATTGGCGGCGACCTGGGTCGCGTAGCCGGCCGCGGCCCCGAAGGCGGCGGGATCCAGCGCCTGGGCCGGACCGAGCCGTTGTCCCCCGAACCACTCCAGGCCCGCGGCGAGCTCCTCCGACTCCTCGCCTGCGGGTTCGTGTGCCGTCGTGACCGCCGACGCCGAAACGGCCACCAGGGTCGTCACCAACAGGACCAGCGGGACCGAGACGCTCGTTCGCCTCGAGAGCTTCATGCCCTCCACCCCCGATCAGCGGCACGCGCGGCGTGCCGCTCGCTCAACGCTTCGTCGTGGTCGAGGATATAGAGCGGCTGCCTTCTAAGCCAAACGGGCTGATCGCTGTGCTGACCTGCGGTTATGCAGGTTGCCGTCAAGCGACAAGGGGATAGTTATCCGCTGAACGTTCCGGCCTCCTACGCCTATTGGACGCGTTTCCATCGCCGCTTCCCAGCTTGGGGTCGGTTCGGGGTCTCGGCCTTCGTGGCCGCCGACGAGGAAGAGGTCGACGCCCTGTGCGAAACCAAGCTGCGGGCATGGTTCAACAGTCGTCGTCTTTACGCGCTCTGCGCTCGAAGCGGCGGGCATCGAAGTGGTGCCACGTTCCGCGTCCCGCACGTGACGCTGGCCGATCCGAACGTGGACGCGCTGACGCAGAAACTCTTGCTGTGCGACCATCGCGTTGTCGTGAACCCCTACCATGAACCGGAACTCGGATCACCGGAGGGTCAGTGAGCGGGAACGCAGTGGACCTTGAGCTTGACCTCAACTCCGAGGACGACACGGGCCTCCCGTGGGGGTTCGTCGACGAGGCGGTGGACCCCTCCCGAATCCGCGAGGGTTGCTGGATCGTTGTTGGCTCCGGCACCGCCGGCGCGGTAGCCCAGATCGCCGACATCGACGGAGAGATCGTCCATGTCCGGCCC
>DATJHJ010000074.1:0-22647 GCA_035494015.1 Acidimicrobiales bacterium | reverse complement strand
GCCGGGGCCCCGGCGACCACCGTGGCCGGGGCGGGGGCAGGCCCGGGCGGGACGGGCCGGGCCGGGGGCGGGTTCGCCGGCGCCGGAGGGGCCGGAGGGGCGGGCAGTGGCCAGCGGGCGGGGGGCGCGGGGACCGCGGCCGGCGGCGCCGCGGGCGGTGGCGGGCCGGCCGCCGGTGGCGGGGCCGCGGCGGCGGGCACGGTGAAGCTCATCGACGGGGCCAACATCTACGTGACCGACGGCCAGGGCAACGTGGTCAAGGTCACGACCACCGACTCCTCCCGTTTCACCCACACCGGGCAGGGCAGCATCGCCGACGTCCGGCCGGGCGACACCGTCGTGGTCCAGGGCCAGAAGGGGGCGGACGGGATCGTGGCCGCCACCGCGGTGGCCGACGCCGGGCCCGCAGCTGCCGGCTGACCCGTAGAGTCGCCGTCTGTGGCCGACTTCATCCGGGAGATCATCGAGGCGGATCTGCGCAGCGGCAGGCACGGCGGCCGGGTCGTCACCCGCTTTCCCCCCGAGCCGAACGGCTACCTCCACATCGGCCACGCCAAGTCGATCTGCCTGAACTTCGGCATCGCCGAGGAGTACCGGTCGCACTGCAACCTGCGCCTCGACGACACCAACCCGGACAAGGAGGAGGTGGAGTACGTCGAGTCGATCGCCCGTGACGTCCGCTGGCTCGGCTACTCCTACGGCGACCGGGAGCTCTACGCGTCCGATTACTTCGCCGAGATGTACGAGCTCGCCGAGGGCCTGGTCCGGGCCGGCGACGCCTACGTCGACGACCTCACCGAGGACGAGATCCGGGAGTACCGGGGCTCGCTGAGCGAGCCGGGGCGGCCGTCGCCCTACCGGGACCGCTCGGTGGACGAGAACCTCGCCCTCCTCCGCCGGATGCGGGCCGGCGAGCTGGCCGACGGGGCCTGTGTCCTGCGGGCCCGGATCGACCTGGCCGCGGCGAACATGAAGATGCGGGACCCGCTGCTGTACCGGATCCGCCACGCCACCCACGATCGCACCGGCGACGCCTGGCCGATCTATCCCATGTACGACTACGCCCACCCGATCTCCGACGCCATCGAGGGCATCACCCACTCGCTGTGCACGCTCGAGTTCGAGAACAACCGCGAGCTGTACGACTGGGTGGTCGCCCACACCGGGGTGTCCGAGCGGCACGGGTACAGCCGGCCGCAGCAGATCGAGTTCGCCCGCCTGAACGTCGACTACACGGTGCTGAGCAAGCGCAAGCTCCTCCCCCTGATCGAAGCGGGCCTGGTCACCGGGTGGGACGACCCCCGCATGCCCACCATCGCCGGGATGCGACGGCGGGGCTACCGGCCCGAGGCCATCCGCGCCTTCGCCGACCTCATCGGCGTGGCCAAGGTCAACTCCACCGTCGACGTGGGCAAGCTGGAGTTCTGCGTGCGCGACGACCTGAACCGCGTCGCCCCTCGGGTCCTCGGCGTGCTGCGCCCGCTCAAGCTGACCCTCACCTCGTGGCCCGAGGGCGAGGTCGAACAGCTGACCGGGCCCTATTTCCCGGCCGACATCGGTCGGCCCGGCGAGCGCGCGGTGCCCTTCGGCCGGGAGATCCTGATCGACCGGGACGACTTCGCCCTCGACCCGCCGGACGGCTACCAGCGGCTGGCGCCCGGTCGAACCGTCCGGCTGCGCCACGGCTACTGCGTCACCTGTGACGAGGTGGTGGTCGACGACGACGGCCAGGTCGTCGAGCTGCGGGGCCACCATGTGCCGGGCACGGTGGGCCAGAACCCGGCCGGGGTGAAGGTCTGGGGAGTGATCCACTGGGTGGCGGCCGCCGGCGCGGTGCCGGCCGAGGTGCGGCTCTACGACCGGCTGTTCCAGGAGGCCCGGCCCGACGAGGACGACCTGGTCGCCAGCCTGAACCCCCAGTCGCTGCGGGTCGTCCCCGACGCCGTGGTCGAGGCCAGCCTGGCCGGGGCCGAACCCGGCAGCCGTTGGCAGCTCGAGCGGGTGGGCTACTTCGTGGTCGACGCCGAGGACTCGCGGCCGGACAAGCTGGTGCTCAACCGGGTCGTCGGCCTCCGCGACTCGTGGACCGACAAGGCCGACGCCCCGCCGGTCGAGGAGGCCCGGACGACGGCGGCGGCAGCGACATCGGCGGCGGCGGCCAGGGCCAGCACCCGGCCGCCGAAGCGCAGCCGGGCCGAGTACCGGGCCGAGGCCCGGGTGCGGGATCCGGAGCTGGCCGATCGGTTCGCGGCCTGGCCGGCCCGGTTCGGGATCAGCGAGGCCGACGCCGACCTCCTCACCGGCGACCGCCCCACGGGCGACCTGTTCCTCGCCGCCGCCAGATCAGGCGCGCCGGCACCGGGCGTGGCCCGGCTGATCCTCAACGAGCTGCCGCCGCTGCTCGGCGACCGGTCGGCGGCCGACACGCCACTGACCGGTGCCGGCGTGGGCGCCCTCGTGGCCGAGCTCGAGGCGGGGTCGATCACCGGCGCGGTGGCCAAGGAGGTCCTGGCCGAGATGGTCGAGGGCGGCGGGGACCCGAGGCGGATCATCGCCGATCGCGGCCTGGCCCAGGTCAGCGACGAGGACGCCCTCGCGGCCATCGTCGACGAGGTGGCGGCGGCCAACGCCGACAAGGTTGAGGCCTACCGGGCGGGCAAGACCGCCCTGTTCGGGTTCTTCGTGGGCCAGGTCATGCGGGCGTCGCAGGGTCGGGCCAACCCCCAGGTCGTCCAGAAGCTCCTGACCGACCGCCTCGCCGGCGACTAGCAGGAGCGTTTGGCAGATCCGGCGCGCCAGGGCGCGCCGGATCTGCCAAACCCGAGCTACAGGTACTGGCCGGTCGGCCCGGCAGGCGCCGGGGAGGCCAGGCGGGTGACCTCGCCCCGGCGCTCGAAGACCTCGGCCAGGGTGAGCGGAGCGGTCACCGAGCCGCCCAGCAGGGCGGAGGCCTCGGCCGGGCTGAGGGCGGGGAACTCGACCTCGGCCAGGCACCGGCCCGGGCGGACCACGGCGGGGTGGAGGCCGCCGAGGGGCTCGTTGGTGGTGATGAGCACCAGGGTGCGCAGGCCGCGACCGATGAACCCGTCGGCCAGGTTGAGCAGGCGGGACAGGGACTGCCCCGCGACCCGCTTGGCGTCGGCCCGCAGCAGCTCGTCGGCGTCCTCGATGACGATCAGCCGCCAGGTCGGCTGCTCACCCTCCTCTTCGTGGTCGTCGGCGCCGAGCAGGACGGTCATGAGGTAGCCGGCCTCGCCCAGGAACCGCTCGGGGTCGACGACGAAGAGCGTGCGGCACCAGGCGCCCCAGGCTCGGGCCAAGGAACGGATGGCGGTCGTCTTGCCCGTCCCCGGCGGGCCGTGCCACAGCAGGAGCCGCCCGGCGCCGGCCGGCCGCCCCATGGCGACCAGCTCGCCCACCTTGGCCCGGGCCGGCCCCGCATAGTTGCCGGCGATCTCGTCCCAGCGGGGGGCGTCGAGCTGGCGGCGTACGCTCCGCTGGCAGTTGCGGTCGCCGTACCAGAACTCGACCTGCAGGGCGTCGGGCACCGGTTCGACGACCGGGCACCGGGCCAGGACGTCAGCCACCACCTTGGCCAGCCGCTCGCCGTCGGCCGCGGACACGGAGACGTCGGCGTGGCCGTTGCGGTACCGCTGGACCAGCACCGTCCAGCCGTCGCCCTGGGCCAGGACCTTGTCCATGTACGGCTCGGTGACGTGGCGGACCACCGTTCCGAGCGGGACGAGGTCGACCGCCCGGACCAGCCCGTCCACCCCCAGCTCCTGGGCCCAGGGCTCGGCACCGGTGACGAAGCGCGCCAGAGCAAGGGACGTGATCACGTCCCCGTAGTCGTCGTCCGGTTCGAGGACCAGGCGCAGCGGCAGCTCGGTGGAGCCCATCCGGCCATGGTGTCAGCCCGTGCGAGCCGCGGGGGCGGCATTTTCGCCGGCGCGTATCAACGTGGGCCCCCCGTGCATCAGACTCGTGGCGGGCCCGGCGGCGCTGGCGCTCGCAGGAACCCGTGGGCGCCCGCGCCCGTACATGAGGAGGCGTCATGGTCGACAACGCACGCGTACCCGTCCCCGGCAGCGAACGGAAGCCCGTCCCGTTCTCCACCGCCGTGGCCGAGCCCGACCCCGACCAGCGGATCGAGGTGACGGTGCTCCTACGCTCCCGCCAGCCAGACGCGGCCCAGCCCGACGTGGCCGCCCTGGCCGCCGCCCTGCCCGCCGAGCGCCAGAACCTCACCCGCGAGGAGTTCGCGGCCCGGTTCTCGGCCGCGTCGGACGACGTGGCCCAGGTGGAGGCGTTCGCCCGGGACAACGACCTCGACGTGGTCGACATCAGCCTCGAACAGCGCACCGTCGTCCTGGCCGGGACCGTCGCCGAGCTCAGCCAGGCGTTTGCGGTGGAGCTTCACGTCTACGAGGGCCCGCAGGGGCGGTACCGGGGGCGCACGGGCGCGGTGCACGTCCCGGCGTCGCTCGACGGGATCGTCCTGGCCGTGCTCGGCCTCGACGACCGCCCGCAGGCCCGGCCCCACTTCCGCCGCCTGGACCCGCCGCAGGGGGCGTTCGCGGCCCACGCCACGTCGACGTCGTTCAGCCCGGTCGAGCTGGCCAAGCTCTACGACTTCCCCACCGACGTGGACGGCTCGGGCCAGAGCGTGGCCATCATCGAGCTCGACGGCGGGTTCCGTGACGCCGACCTGAAGGCCTACTTCACCCGCCTCGGGCGGCCCACGCCCAAGGTGTCGGCGGTCTCGGTCGGCGGCGCCAGGAACAAGCCGACCACGGCGGCCAGCGCCGACACCGAGGTCATGCTCGACATCGAGGTGGTCGGGGGCGTGGCCCCCGGCGCCGAGATCGTCGTGTACTTCGCCCCGAACACCACGGCCGGGTTCCTCCGGGCCATCACCACCGCGGCGCATGACACCCACCACCGGCCGTCGGTGATCTCCATCAGCTGGGGGGCGCCGGAGTCGGGCTGGACGGCCCAGGCCCTCGACGCCTACGACCGGGCCTTCGCCGATGCCGCGGCCATGGGCGTCACCGTCTGCTGCGCATCGGGCGACGACGGGTCGTCCGACCGGGTGAACGACGGCCAGGCCCACGTCGACTTCCCCGCCTCCAGCCCCCACGTGCTGGCCTGCGGCGGCACCCGGCTGAACGCGTCGGGCGGCCAGGTCACCTCGGAGGTGGTGTGGAACGACGGGCCCGGCGGCGGCGCCACTGGCGGGGGCGTCAGCGCCCACTTCGGCCTGCCGGCCTGGCAGCAGAGCGCCCACGTGCCGCCGTCGGTCAACGACGGCCGGCCCGGGCGGGGCGTCCCCGACATCAGCGGCGACGCCGACCCCCAGACGGGCTACCAGGTCCGGGTCGACGGGACCGACACGATCGTGGGCGGGACCAGCGCCGTCGCTCCCCTGTGGGCCGGGCTGGCCGCCCTTTTCAACCAGAAGCTGGGCACGTCCGTGGGGTTCCTGAACCCGCTGCTCTACGGCCCGCTGGCCGGCTCGCCGCGCCTGCGGGACGTGACCGTCGGTAACAACGGGGCCTACCAGGCGGCCGCGGGCTGGGACCCCTGCACGGGCCTGGGCAGCCCGGACGGCGAGGAGCTGCTGACCAAGCTGGCCGGCAAGGGATAACCGCTACACGACGACGGTGAGGGCGTCGGGCTGGACCCGCACGGACACCACGCGGGCCCGGCCCGCCGCCACGCCGTCGAGGCGCACCGGCAGCGGCCGCTCCAGCTCCACTTGCACGGCCGCGCTCCGGCGCTCCTTGATCCCGGGGTGGGGCAGGTGGGCGCCGTGGTGGAGCCGGGCCCGGACCGGCAGGAGCTGGCCGGGGGGCAGCCGGACGTCGTAGGTGTCGAGCAGGCCGTCGTTGGGGTGGGCCCGAGGGCCGAGGTTCCAGTCGCCCAGCCACTGGGCGTTCATGGCCACGAAGGCCCGGGTCCAGAGGCGGGTGCGGGCCACCAGATGGGCCACGAACAGGTGCAGGCGGCCGTCGAGCAGGGCCTCACCCAGGTCGACGGTGAAGCGCACGCCCTGCAGGCGGCCGTCGGCCCCGCCGCCGCCCAGGGTGTGGCAGAGGTCGCCGCCCAGCAGGCCCAGGGCGGGGAACGGCCGCCGCTCCCGCCGGGCCTCCGTCAGCGCCGCCGCCGCCTCGGCGTCGGAGCGGACGACGACCCCGCCCTCGGGCAGGTCGCCGGGCGCGCCCCAGGGCTGGCCCTTGGCGATGGGCGACACGGCTCAGCCGCCGAGGACGGACGACGCGGCCACCACACCGCGGAACAGCCGGTCGGCGGCGTCCCGGGCCGCCTTGGCCGTGGCCGGCTCGGGGGCCACGTCGCCGAGCTGGCGGACCAGGTCGATGAGCTGCTTGACGTTGCGCACGAAGTCGCCCCCCGAGACGGCCTCGTCGATGATCACCTCGGACAGCTCCTCCCCCGCAGCCCAGCCGTGGGCGTGGGCCACGAAGCCGGCGTCGGGGCGACGGGTCAGCGGCAGGCCCGCCTCCTCCTCCGCCGCGTTGAGCTCGCTGGCCATGCGCTCCAGCTCGTCCCAGCGCCGGCGCATCCGGGGCGACGGGAACCACGGCTCGGACTGGCCCTCGGGCCGGCGGGCCTCGTAGGTGAACGTGGAGGCCAGGGCGGCGACCCCGGTGGCGTCGAGCTGGTCGAACAGCCCGGCCCGCAGTGCCTCGGCCACCAGCAGGTCGCACTCGTGGTAGATGCGCCCGAGAACCTCGCCGGCCTCGGTCAGGGACCACCCCTCGACGTAGCCCCACGTCTCCAGCACCCGCAGGACCCGGTCGAACTGGCGGGCCAGGGACTCGGTCCGGCCCTGGATGCGCCGCTCCAGGCGGCGGAGATCCTTCTCCAGGCGCTCGGCCCGCTCGGCGGCCCGCAGGTGCCGGCGCAGGTCGGGGCAGGCGGCGACGGGCATCGCCGCGCTGTCGTCGGGGTTCGCCCGGCCCCGCTCCGGCGCCGGCGCCTGGCTCGGCCGGACCCGGGCCAGGGCCTGGGCCACCTCCCGGCGGAAGCCCGGGTTGCGGGGGGCGTACGGGACCGGGAGGTCGACGCGGCCGACCGGGCGGGGCGGGAACCGGAAGTCCCGGGCCGACAGGGTCAGGTAGCGGCGGCTGGGGGTGAGGGCGCCGATGCGGACGTCGTCGCCCCGGCGGTTGGCGGTGGAGATGACGGCCACCCGCCCCGCCGACTTGCCCCCGCCGACCACCAGCACGTCCCCGGGCCGGATGCGCTCCAAGGCGGAGACCACCCCGGCCCGCAGCGACGAGGTGCGGCGCGAGCCCGGGTCGTCGTCGTCCTCCCGCAGGATGCGGCGGTACTCCCCGATGTCGCCCAGCTCGCACTCGGCCTCCCGCCGGGCCGCAGCCAGCAGGTGGCCGGAGCGCTCGAGCTGGGCCTCCAGGCGCACGACGTCGCGGTCCGACGTGTACTGGGCGAACGACAGGTTCAGCAGGTGGTGGGCCACGTCGGCGGTGTAGCGGCGGACCAGGTTGCAGGCCATGTTGTAGGTGGGCCGGAACGAGGAGCGCAGGGCGTAGGTCCGGGTGGAGGCCAGCCCGGCCACCTGGTCGAAGGGGACGTAAGGCGACCACAGCACGACCGCGTACCCCACCTCGTCGATCCCCCGCCGGCCGGCCCGGCCGGTGAGCTGGGTGTACTCGCCCGGGGTCAGGAACTCGTGGCGCTCGCCGGTGAACTTGGACAGCTTCTCGATGACGACCGAGCGGGCCGGCATGTTGATCCCGAGGGCCAGGGTCTCGGTGGCGAACACGGCCTTGACCAGCCCGGCCGAGAAGCAGGCTTCCACCGTCTCCTTGAACGGGGGGACCATCCCGGCGTGGTGGGCGGCGAAGCCGGCCTCCAGCCCGGCCAGCCAGCGGCCGTAGCCGAGCACGCCCAGGTCGTCCTCGGACAGGATCTCGGTGCGGGCCTCGGCGATGGCCCGGATTTCCCGGGCCTCCTCGGGCGTGGTCAGCCGCAGGCCGGCGTCCATGCACTGCTTCACCGCGTCGTCGCACGCGGCCCGGCTGAAGATGAAGTAGATGGCGGGGAGCATCCCCTCGTCCCAGAGGCGGTCGACCACCTCGGCCCGGCGGGGGGTGTAGAGCCGGCCCCGGGGCCGGGCCCGCCACTGGTCGCCCCGGTGGGCGGTGCGGGTCTCCAGGCGGAGCGCCTCGGGGTTCGGCTTGCCGTCGACGAAGGTGGGCAGCAGGGCGAGGCTGTCGTTCTCCCGGTCGCCCACCATGTACAGGTGGTGCAGGGTGACCGGCCGTTTCTCCTCGATGATGGCGGTCGTCGCCCCTCGCACCGTCTCGATCCAGTCGGCGAACTCCTCGGCGTTGGACACCGTGGCCGACAGGCACACCAGGTCGACCTCGGGGGGGCAGTGGATGATCACCTCCTCCCAGACCGGCCCCCGGTAGCGGTCCTGGAGGTAGTGGACCTCGTCGAGCACGACGTAGCGCAGGCCGTCCAGGGTCGACGAGGCGGCGTAGATCATGTTGCGGAGAACCTCGGTGGTCATGACCACCACCGGGGCGTCGCCGTTGATCGAGTTGTCGCCGGTGAGCAGGCCGACCTTCTCCGGCCCGTGCCGCCGGCTCAGGTCCCCGAACTTCTGGTTCGACAGGGCCTTCAGCGGGGTGGTGTAGAAGGTCTTGCCCCCCTCGGCCAGGGCCTTGGCCACCGCGTACTCGGCCACCACCGTCTTGCCCGAGCCGGTGGGGGCGGCCACCAGGACGGAGCGGCCGGCGTCGAGGGCGTCCAGGGCCCGGACCTGGAAGTCGTCGAGGCCGAAGGCGTAGGCGGCGGCGAACTCGTCGCGGGTCACTTCTTGAGCAGCCGGCCGATGAGGATGGACGCCTCGTAGAAGAGGTACATGGGCACGGCCATGGCGAACAAGGAGTAGGGGTCCTGGCTGGGCGTGATGACGGCGGCCACGGTGACGATGATCACGATGGCCGGCCGTCGCCACTTGCGCAGCCGCGCGCTGGTCACCACCCCGGCGAGCTCCAGGAACACCAGCAGGATGGGGAACTCGAAGGCCACCCCGAAGGCGATGATCATGAGCATGACCAGGCTCAGGTACTTCGAGGCGCTGAACAGCGGGGTTAGGTTGTTCCCGCCCACGCCGATGAGGAAGCTCAAGGCCGGCTTGAAGGTGATCATGGCCACCACCCCGCCCAGGACGAAGAGCAGGATCGACGACACGATGAACGGGATGGCGTAGCGCTTCTCTTTCCGGTGGAGGCCGGGGGTGATGAAGCGCCAGAGCTCCCACAGCACGACCGGCGAGGCCAGGAAGGCGCCGCTCCACGCCGCCACCTTCAGGCGGGTGGCGAACGCCTCCAGGGGGTCGAAGAACACGAACTTCTGGTTGTGCGTCACCTCCCGGTACGGGGAGATGAGGATGTTCAGGATGTGGTTGTAGAGCACGAAGCCGATGACCGCCCCGACGACCAGGGCGATGACCGAGATGATCAGCCGCCGGCGCAGCTCGGTGAGGTGGGCGACGAGCGGCATGCGCTCGCCGAGGTCGTCGACCCCCGGCGGTTCGTCTTCGATGATGGCCAAGGGGGCGCTACGTGGCGGGGGTGTCCGCAGCCGGTGGGTCCGCTTCGTCTGCGGGAGCGCGGCCCTCAGGAGCGGGGTCGGCGGCCGGTGGGGGCGGGACGGCGGCTGGCGGGGGCGGCGACGTCTCGGCCGGCAGGGTCGGCAGCGGGGGGTACGAGTACGACGGCGGGGACGAATCCGGGTCCATGACGTTGCGCACCTCGTCCTGCAGCCCCTGCGACCACTTGCGGACCTCGGCCAGGGTTTTGCCGACCTGGCGCGCCGCCTCGGGCAGCCGCTTGGGCCCGAGGACGATGAGGGCGACGATCAGGATGACCAGGATCTCCGCCGGTCCCAACGAGGTGGGCATGGGCCCACTCTACCGGCGGCGCACCTCGTCAACGGTGGCGCCCAGCTTGGCCACTTCCTCCTGGACCTTGTTCAACGCCGCCCCGGCCTGGGCCAGGTCGTCCATCGCCACCCGCAGCTGCTTCATGGACTTCGACATCATCCGCAGGCTGCGAATCAGGAAGAAGCCCCCGATGAGCACGACGGGGACGAGCATCAGCCAGAGCAGGCTCATAGGGACGATGGTACCGGCTCCGGACCGTAGAGTCCCCGGGATCGTCGACTCGTTGCGCACGCCGCCGATCACCTTCGCCCACCGGGGCGGGCGGGCCCACGCGGCCGACAACACCATCGACGCCTTCCGGCTGGGCCTGCGCCTCGGCGCCGCCGGCCTGGAGAGCGACGTATGGCTCACGGCCGACGGCGTCCCCGTCCTCGACCACGACGGCCGGGTCAAGGTGGGGCTGCGCAACCGCCCGATCACCGGGCTCGAGCGGCGGGCCCTCCCGGCCCACGTCCCGACCCTGGAGGACCTCTACGCCGAGTGCGGTACCGGCTTCGAGCTGTCGCTGGACATCAAGGATCCGGCCGCCGTCCCCCGGGTGGTCGAGATCGCCCGGGCCGCCGGTGGCGGCGCAGCGGAGCGGCTGTGGCTGTGCCACCCGGACTGGGAGCTGCTGGCCCGCTGGCGGGAGGACCTGCCCGACGTCCGCCTGGTCGACAGCACCAAGCTGGCCGCCATGCGCCGGGGGCCGGAGCGCCGGGCCGCCCAGCTCTCGTCGGCCGGGATCGACGCGGTCAACCTCCACTACGCCGACTGGACGGGCGGGCTCACCACCCTGTTCCACCGCTTCGGCCGCCTGGCCTTCGGCTGGGACGCCCAGCACGAGCGCATCCTGCTCAGCCTGGTGCGGATGGGGATCGACGGGATCTACAGCGACCACGTCGACCGCATGGTCGACGTGGTCGGCTCCGCGTCGGCCTGATCTCGTGCATTGCCGGTCGTGAAATCGGCGTCTCGAGCCCGGATCACGACCCTGCGCGCACAAGACGGTCGGCGGCGGCGAGGACCTGGGCGACGGTGATGTCCTGGAGCCCGTCCGGGCCGGCCCACAGGGCGACGTGCTGCGGGCGATCAGGCGGCGGGCCCCACCGCGACGGCGGTACCGGCCCGAACAGGACCACGGACGGGGTGCCGAGGGCGGTGGCCAGGTGGGCGATGCCGGTATCGCCGCATAGGACGAGGCCGGCGCCGGCAACGATCGCCGCCAAGCTGAGCAGGTCGGTGCGCCCCGCCATCACGGCCTCGGGCGGAACGCCGGCGGCGGCGGCGACGTCCCGGGCCAGGCCGGCCTCCTCGGCGCTGCCCGTGACGAGGACGTTCCGGCCCGCCGCCACCTCCGCCGCCGCCACCTCCGCCCACCGCCAGGCGGCCCACCGCTTGTCGGCCGAGCCGGCCCCGGGATGCACGACCGTCGCCCCGCCGCCGGTCGAGCCAGGGGGGGCGGGAAGATCGATGCGGGACGGGTCGGCGGGGATGCCGCTGGCCTGGAGCAGCCGGCACCACCGGACCACCTCGTGCTCGGCCGGCGCCCAGGGGGGGCCGTCGGCGGACGCAGGCACGTCGGGGTGGGCGAAGGCGACGAGGCGGGCCGGCTCGGCCGCCAGCAGGATCATGTGGCTCTGCGGGCCCCGCCCGTGCAGGTTCACGCCGATGTCGGCGTTGTGGAGCGACGGGTCGAGGGCGGCCAACGGGGCGGTGTCGACGACATCCCACCCGCCGCCGGCCAGGCCGACCAGCGGGGCCAGTGCCGCGGGCGCGGCCAGGATCCGACGGTGGTCCGGGAAGGCGTCCACCAGGGCCCGGAGGGCGGGCAGGCCGGTCAGGAAGTCGCCGAGGCCCAGGGCCCGCAGCGCCACGAGGAGCGGGCGGGGGTCAGCGGCCGGAACGGCTGAGTACCTCCCGGGCCAGCCCGCTGCTCGACCGCCCGCCGAGGTAGGGCAGGACGACGGCCTGGCCGCCCCACTGGGCGAGGAGACCGGCCTCGGGCAGGTCCGAGACCGAGTAGTCGGCGCCCTTGGCGAAGACGTCGGGCCGCAGGCGGTCGAGCAGGGCCAGGGGCGTGTCCTCGTCGAAAACGACGACCGCGTCGACGCACGCCAGGGCCCGCAGCACGGCGGCCCGGTCGTCCTCGGTGACGAACGGCCGGTCCGGGCCCTTCTGCCGGCGCACGGAGGCGTCCGAGTTCAGGCACACGATCAGGCAGTCGCCGAGCGCACGGGCCGCGGCCAGGAGGCTGACGTGGCCGGCGTGGAGGAGGTCGAAGCACCCACCGGCGGCGACGACCGTGCCGCGGGCGGCCCGGACGCGCTCGATCACCTCGTGGGCGGCGGCCTCGCCGGTCGAGGCAGGACCCGAAGGCACCGCCGGGGCCAGGGCCGAGGCTGCCCCGCCCGCGGCCACGAAGGCGGACGCCGCCGCTACCGCGTCGACCACGGCCTCCGACGGCAGGGCCCCACCGGCCAGGGCGGCCGCCGCCGTCGCCGCGAACCGGTCCCCCGCCCCGCAGGTGTCGCCGCCGGTGACGCTGCGAGCCGGTGCGACCAGGGGGGGCACGTCGCCGGCCACCAGCAGGGCGCCCGCCGCACCCAGCGTCACCGCCACCGACGCCGCCTCCCATCGCTCGGCCAGCACCCGGCCCCGGGCGGTGTGGGCGGGCAGGTCGTCGCCCTCGACCTCGGGGACTAGGTCGGCCGCCTCCCGGCGGTTGGGCGTCACGAGCCGGGCCCCCGGGACCGGCGGGCCGCCGCGGGGATGCGGATCCCACACCAACGGCACCCGGGACGACAGGCCGGCCAGGGCCTTGCGCACGCCGGTGGCGGCCGGGACGCCCCGCCCGTAGTCGGCCACCAGGACGCCCGCCGCCCCGTCGAGGGCGGCGCGGGCCCGTTCGCTGCAGGCGCCCACGATCGACGGTGGGCCGCCGCGGTCGATCCGCAGGAGGGAGCGGCCGTCGGCCCGGATGCGGACCTTCTCCGGGGTGGCGCCCCGCAGGCCCAGGTCGATCACGTCCACGCCGTGCCCGGCCAGCAACTCGGCCACGGTCCGGCCCGCGTCGTCATCGGCCAGCGCAGTGACCAGCACGACCGGACGGTCGCCCCCCGCGGCCAACGCCGCGGCCAGGCCGGCACCACCGGGCCGGGTGCGCTCGGCGTCGGCGTCGACCACGGGCACCGGCGCGTCGGGGCACAGCCGCTCGACCCGGCCCTCGACGTCTCGGTCGAGCAGGGTGTCGCCGACCACGACGAGGGGGCGGGTCACCAGGACACGCGCTCCCTCCGGGGGGCCACGGGGCGCGACGCCCCGAGGGCCACGTCCACCGCCGCGCACAGCAGGTGGACGACAACCAGATGCACCTCCTGAGCGGTGGCCGTGGCCGGGGCGTCGACGCACACCGCCTCGTCGGAGCAGGCAGCCAGCGGGTTGGGTGCCCGGCCGGTGAGGGCCCACGTGGTCATCCCCCGCCCGTGGGCCGCGTCGACCGCGGCCAGCACGTTGCGGCTGCTCCCGGAGGTCGAGAGCGCGACCAGCACGTCGCCGGCCCGGCCGTGGGCCTCGACCTGACGGGCGAAGAGGGCGGCCCCGCTGTAGTCGTTGACGATGGCGGTGAGGGCCGACGTGTCGGCGTGGAGGGCGATGGCGCTGAATGCCGGCCGGTCGTCGCGGTAGCGCCCGACCAGCTCGGACGTCAGGTGCTGGGCCTGGGCCGCGCTGCCGCCGTTGCCGGCGGCCAGCAGCCGGCCGCCCCGCGTCAGGACCCGGGCCAGGTGGCGGCCCCAGGCGTCGATCCGGTCGACGTCGGCTTCGAGGGCGGCCAGGGGGCCGGCCAGAGCGGCCAGGTGGTGGCGACCGGTGGGCAGCGGCCGGGCTGACTGGCTCACGACTGGGCTTCGGCCTCCACCGGCAGGCCGGCGCTTCCTTGGCACAGCAGCTCGCCGTACACGCCCAGGGTGGCTCGGGCGACCCGTGGCCAGCCGTACTTCCGGGCCCGGCGGGCGCCGGCGGCGCCGAGGCGGCGGCGGAGGCCCGGCTCCTCCAGCAGGCACCGCACGGCGTCGGCGATGTCGTCCGGCGACCGGGGCGGGACGTGGATGCCCGTCACCCCGTCGACCACGGTGTCGACCAGGCCGCCCACGGCGGAGGCGACGACCGGCACACCGCAGGCCATCGCCTCCAGGGGGACGATCCCGAACGGTTCGTACCAGGGCACGCAGAGCACGGCGTCGGCCGAGCGCAGGAGGGCGGGCAGGTGGGCCCGGTCCACCCGGCCCCGCAGCCGGACCCTGTCGGCCACGCCCGCGGCCTCGGCCAGGCGGCGCAGGCGGCGGGCCTCCTCGTCGTTCGGGAGGTCGGCCTCGGCCGGGCCGCCGGCGATCACCAGCTCGGCCTCGGGCACGCGGGCCAGGGCGGTGACCGCGTTGCCGACGCCTTTGCGCTCCACCAGCCGGCTGACCACCACCAGCCGGGCCACGCCGGGCGTCCGGGGCTCGGCCGGCCCCTCGGGACGGAAGTGCCCGAGGTCGACGCCACAGGGAACGACCTTGACCCGCTCGATCTCGGCGCCGAGGCGGACCAGCTCGAAGACCTCGTCGGTGCAGGTCGCCACCACCCGGTCGACGTCGGCCAGCAGGCGGCGCTCGACGTCCTGGCGCTCGGCCGGGCTGGTGTCCCGCTCGCCCTGGTGCCGGCGCTTGACCACGCCCAGGGCGTGGAACGTCTGCACGACCGGGATCCCGAGCGGGCGGCCGGCGTCCACGGCCGCGAGGCCGGACATCCAGAAGTGGGCGTGGGCCACGTCGGGTCGCCAGCGGCGCCAGACCCGGGACAGGTCGGCGGCGAAGGCGTCCATGTAGGGAAGGAGCTCGTCCTTGGCGATCGGGTACGGGGGCCCGGCGTCGACGTGGTGGACCACGACGTTCGGTGCAAGGGCGGCGAAGCGGGGCAGCGACGGGTCGTCACGGCGGGTGGAGACCAGGACCTCGACTCCCAGCCGGCCGAGCTGGCGGGCCAGGGCGGCCACGTGGACGTTCTGGCCCCCGGCGTCGACCCCGCCGAGCACGGCCAGCGGGCTGGCGTGGTCGGAGACCATGGCCACCCTCATCGCCCGGCTCCCACGGGGTGGCAGGCGATGAGGGTCACCGGGGCCAGGCGGTCGACCGCGCCGACGACGGCGGCCACGGGCACGGACGACAGGCACGGGTGACCGGCGACCGGGCAGGTTCGAGCCCGGCAGCCGGCGCAGGCGATCTCCTGGTCGCCCAGGAGCACGGTGGGCACACCCCAGGGCGCCCAGCGGGTGGCGGGCACGGTGGGGGCGAACAGCGACACCACCGGCGTGCCGACGGCGGCGGCCAGGTGGGCGGGGCCGGTGTTGCCGACCACGACGGCATCGGCACCGGCGAGCACCGCGGCCAGCCCGGCGAGGTCGGTGGCCCCGGCCAGGTTGACGGCACCAGCGCCGGCAACGCGCCCGGCGACGTCCCTCTCGGCCGGGCTGCCGGTGACCACGACGCGGCGGCCGGCGCCGACCAGGGCGTCGACCAGGGCGGCGTTGGCGGCCGGCGACCAGGCCCGGGCGGGGACCGACGCGCCCGGGTGGACGACGACGTACGGCGGCTCGGGGGTTTCCGGCGGCGGCGGGGGGAGGGGGCGGAGGCGGAGCCGGCCGTCGTCGCCCGCGGGGAGCTCGTAGCCGAGGGTGGCCACGGTCGACAGGGCCCGCAGTACCTCGTGGGCGTCGTCGTCGACCCGGTGGCGGACGTCCAGCAGGGAGCCGGGGTAGTCCTCGCTGACCGCGGCGATGGTCCCCACCCCGGCCATCCGCAGCACCAGTGCGGTGGGCAGCGCGCTCTGGTGCCACGACGTGAGGACCACCGCCTGATCGATGCGCCGGCCGGCAAGGTCGTCGACGAGGCCGTTGACGGCCTGGCGGGTCACCGGCTGGGGATCGGGGTCGATCCAGGGCGCCCGATGGACTACCACCTCGTCCACGCCGGGCAGCAGGTCGGCCGCGGCCCGGCCCGCCGGCCCGCACAGGAAGGTGACCTTGCCGGCGCCGGCGGCCACCGCCCGCACGGCGGGACCGGAGAGCAGGACGTCGCCCGCGCTGTCGAGGCGGGCGACGAGGACGTGCGGCCTCAAAGGGCCCCCACCAGGAGGTCGACCGCCTGGTCCAACGTCGCCGCCACCTCGGGCGCGGCCTCGATCTCCTCGGGCCGGGTGGCGGGGGTCGGCACGAGGATCGGGCGGGCGCCGGCCGCGGTCGCCGCCTCCACGTCGGCCCCGATGTCGCCGATCACCGCGCAGGCACGGGGGTCGACCCCCAGCTCGGCGGCGGCGGCCAGGACCAGGCCGGGCGCGGGCTTGCGGCAGGGGCAGCCCTCGTCCGGGCCGTGGGCGCACACCAGCCACGGCCCGAGCGGGCCGACCAGCGCCTCGAGCCGGCGGTTCACCGCGGCCACGTCGGCCATGGTCAGCAGGCCGCGGGCCACCCCGCTCTGATTCGACACCAGGGCCAGGGGCACACCGGCGCGCCGCAGACGGTCGAGGGCGGCCGCCGCCCCCGGGACCGGCGCCACCCGGGCGGGATCCCCGTTGTAGGGGACGTCGGTGACCAAGGTCCCATCTCGGTCCAGCAATACCGCCGCCGGCGGCGTGGCCCTGCCTGATCGGGAAAACCTTCGCCCCACCCCTGCTCCTCGAACCAACGGCACGGCACGCCGCCAGGGTTCGACGGGGCGCCAGCGCAGGTCCGCTACCCGAGCAGAAGAAGAAGCAAACTACGCCACGCTAATTTCAAACGGCAGGGATCTCGGCCCCCCGGCCGCGGGGCTGCCAGATGTCGACGACCTGCCACTCGACGACGAACTGGGCGTCGAGGTCGGCGAGCACGTCGGGAAGGGGCCCGTCCAGCGGCGCGGGGCGCACCGGCTCGGGCCTGCGGGTGGTGGAGGAAGTAAGCGAACCGGTCAACACGTCTCCTGCAAGGAACAGCGGCGCAAAGCACCCCCGGCTTCGGGCTGAACCTTGGCTTGCATTCTACGCCGTGAAATCGCTCCGTATCAGTCGCTTTCTCGACTATTCGTGACCAGGTTCACCAGCCGGTCCGGGATGTGGCCGGCGCCCCCCTCCGGGGGAACGGGGGGGCGGGCGAGGCGGTCACGGGCCGACCTCGCCGTGGCGGACCTCGGTGCGGGCCTTGACCCGCATGACCTTGTTGACCGCGTTCAGGTAGGCCCGGGCCGACGCCTCCACCACATCGGTGGAGACGCCGCGGCCCGACACCCGGATGCCGTCCGCCTCCAGCTGGACGATGACGTCGCCCAGGGCGTCGACCCCGCCGGTGACGGCGGAGACGTTGAACCCGGTGAGGGTGCCGTCGACCCCGGTGGCCGCCTTGATGGCCTTGCAGGCGGCGTCGATCATCCCGTCGCCCTCGCCCGACGCCTCCTGCTTCTCGCCGTTGCGCAGGACGACGACCGAGGCGCGGGGCACGCCGACCGTCCCCCCGCTGACCTCCAGGGACTCCAGCGAGAACGTGTCCTCCAGCCGCTCGCCCATCTCCTCGGCGACGATGGCCTCCAGGTCGGCGTCGGTGAGCTCCACCTTGCGGTCGGCCAGCTCTTTGAACCGGGCGAAGGCCGAGTTCAGCGAGTCGCCGGAGATGGTGATGCCCATCTTGGCCAGGGTGTCGGAGAAGGCGTGCCGGCCGGAATGCTTGCCGAGCACGATCTGGCTGCCGACCTGGCCGACCGAGCTGGCGTCGATGATCTCGTAGGTGCTGCGGTCGGCCAGCACGCCGTGCTGGTGGATGCCCGACTCGTGGGCGAAGGCGTTGCGGCCCACGACGGCCTTGTTGTACTGGATCGGGTACCCGGTCAGCCGGCTGACCAGGCGGCTGGTGCGGGCCAGCTCCTCCGTGCGCACGCCGAGCTCGATGCCGGGGAACTGGTCGGGGCGGATCTTGACCGCCATGACCACCTCCTCCAGGGCGGCGTTGCCGGCCCGCTCCCCCAGCCCGTTGACGCACACCTCGACCTGGCGGGCGCCGCCCTGTACGCCGGCCAGCGAGTTGGCCGTGGCCAGGCCCAGGTCGTTGTGGCAGTGGGTGGACGTCACGTAGTCGCCCTTGACCTCGCGGCGCACGTACTGGATCAGGGCGCCGAAGTCCCAGGGGATGCCGTAGCCCACGGTGTCGGGGATGTTCAGGGTGGTGGCCCCGCTGTCGACCGCGGCCTGCAGCACCTCCAGCATGAAGTCCAGCGGGGTGCGGGTGGCGTCCTGGGGGCTGAACTCGACGTCGTCGGTGTGCTCCCGGGCCCGGGACACCCCCCGCCGGGTGGCCTCCAGCACCTGGGCCTCGTTCATCTTGAGCATGTGCTCCATGTGCTGGGGGCTGGTCGACATGAACACGTGGATGCGGGCCTGGGCCGCGTCGCGCACTGCGTCCCAGCACCGGTCGACGTCGGCGACCTGGGTGCGCGACAGCCCGGCGATGGCCGGCCCCTGGACGGTGCGGGCGATGGTGCGGACGGCCTCGAAGTCGCCCTGGCTGGCGACCGGGAACCCGGCCTCGATGTAGTCGACGCCCAGCCGGGCCAGCTGCTCGGCGATCTCCAGCTTCTCGGCCGCGTCGAGGGAGATGCCCGGCGCCTGCTCGCCGTCGCGCAGCGTGGTGTCGAAGATGACCAGTCGGTTGGGCTCGGTGTGCATGTGAGGTTCCTCTCTGGAAAAGAAAAAACCTCCCGGCCCGGAGGCGAGGGAGGCATCGGCGAGCGCGATGGGGCGCCCGCCGCTAGGTAAGGAGGAGGGTGCTGGTGGTGCGCGCGATGAAAGGCAGGTGCGACATCTGCCTTGGAGGATGACAGGCGGGCCGGGAGCCGTCAAGTAGGGTCGGGCCGTGATCAGACGGACGTTGCGCATCGGCGTCAGGCTCGGGCTCCTGGCCGGCATCGCCTTCGCCCTGTTCAAGCTCGTGCAGGGTCGCCGGGCGTCGGACTACGGCTCCCCGTCGCCCGACTGGGCACCGACCCCCCCGCCACAGCCCTCCAACCTGCCGACCCCACCCCCCGAGCCCGAGCTGGTCCAGCCGGTGATCCTCGAGGAAGTGATCGAGAAGCGCAAGGCCGCGACCCAGGAACCGGAACCCGAACCGCTGCCCGCAGGCGGCACCGGCGAGTCGGTGGTCAAGAAGGCGGCACCGGCCAAGAAGGCGGCATCGAAGAAGGCGGCCCCCGCCCCCACCGCGGCCCCGGCCAAGAAGTCGGCCCCGCCCAAGAAGGCCGCCGCGCCCGCGGCCGAGGCACCCAAGAAGGCGGCGCCGGCCAAGAAGGCGCCCAAGAAGCAGGGCTAGGGCGAAACCCGCCGACTGGGGTCACCAGTGGCGAAATAGGGCACCAGATGACCCCGGTTCGGGGGATGGGGCGGTCGAGTCAGCAGCCGGTGGCGGCGGCCAGCACGCGGCAGGCCTGGGCCAGCCGGGCCGGCGACAGGGCGGCGACCGGCCGACGGAAGGTGCTGCGGGCCAGGGTATGGAGGTTGTCGAAGTTGACGACGCAGTCGGTCGGCACGCCGTCGGCCTTCGCGGTCAGCTCGAGCTCGGACACCAGCCCCCGCCGGGTGCGGGTCAGGGCGGCCACGACCACCGAACCGCTCCGTTCGGCGACCGGGTCGCGGGTCAGGACGAGAACGGGCCGGTCTCCGCCCGGCGTGGCCGCGAACCACACCTCACCGCGTCGCATCGGCCCAGTCCGACCAGTCCTCCGCCGGTCCCCAGTCGGCGACCTCGGCCAGCGACTCCTCGCCTGCGTCAAGGGGCCGGTCGACCCATGCCTGGGCGTCGTACTCACTGGCCAACCGGACGAGGTGACTGCGCAGGGCCTCCCTGAGGAGGTCGGAACGGTCGACGCCCAGGCGTTCGGCCCACCGCCGCACTTCGGCCGCCTCCTCGTCGCCGATGCGGAAACTGAACATCGTCATACAGTTAGCGTAATGTGTCTGACAGCGGTCGATCCCCACGCGACCCGCTACGGCGAGGGGGACGGGTTCCTGGACCGCGAGCGGGGCGGACCAGAGGGCGGGGGGGTTCCGTGCCCGTTCTCCACCGGCTTGGTGTAGCGGGTGACGTCGCGCAGCCCCTGGGCCAGGTCGTCGCCCTGGACGGTCTCCTGGTTCACCAGCAGCTCGACCAGGCGGTCGAACACCGGCCGGTTCGCGGCCAGGATCGAGCTGGCGATGAGCTCCTCGTCGTCGAGGATCCGGCGGACCTCGGCGTCGAGGTGCTCGAGCGTGGGCTGGGACACGTCACGGGTCAGGAGGTAGTCCCGGCCGAGGAACACCTCGCGCTCGTCGTGCAGGATCCGCACCCGGCCGAGGCGGGGGCTCATGCCGAAGCGGCCGGCCATGTCGCGGGCGGTGTTCGTCGCCCGCTCCAGGTCCGACTCCGAACCGGTGGAGGGCTCGCCGAACAACAGCTCCTCGGCGGCCACCCCGGCCATGGCGACGGCCACCTGGGCCTCCATCTCGGTCCGGGTCGGCAGCAGGCGGTTGGCCGCCACCATGGCCATGTGGCCGATGCCCCGGCCGCGGGCGATGACCGACACCTTCTCGATCTCGCCGGCGTGGCCCATGGCCGCGGCGACCACGGCGTGGCCGGCCTCGTGGACCGCCACCCGGCGCTTCTCGTCCGGGGCCATGACCACGCCCTTGCGCCGGGGGCCGGCCACCACCCGCTCGACCGCCTCCTCCAGCTGCGACCGGCCGACGGAGGCGGCCCGCTCCCGCACGGCCAGCAGGGCGGCCTCGTTCAGCACCGACGCCAGGTCGGCGCCGGTGAAGCCGGGCGTGCGCCGGGCGATGAGGGGCAGGTCGCCGTCGATGTCCGACAGCCGCTTGCCCTTGGCGTGGAGGCGGAGGATGTCGAGGCGGCCGGCGACGTCGGGGCGGTCGACGGTGATCTGGCGGTCGAAGCGACCGGGGCGCAGCAGGGCCGGGTCGAGGATGTCGGGCCGGTTGGTGGCGGCCAGGACCACGACGCCTTCGGACGGGGAGAACCCGTCCATCTGGACCAGCAGCTCGTTAAGGGTCTGCTCGCGCTCGTCGTGGCCGCCGCCCAGGCCGGTGCCCCGCTGGCGCCCGACCGAGTCCAGCTCGTCGATGAACAGGATGGCCGGCGCCGCGGCCCGGGCCTGGCGGAACAGGTCCCGGACCCGGGCCGCGCCCACGCCCACCAGCGACTCGACGAACTCCGACCCCGAGATGGAGAAGAAGGCGGCCTGGGCCTCGCCGGCCACGGCCCGGGCCAGCAGGGTCTTGCCGCACCCCGGCGGGCCCACGATGAGCACGCCCTTGGGGGCCACCGCCCCCATCTTCTTGAAGTTGGCCGCGTCGGACAGGTAGTCGCGGACCTCGGCCAGCTCGACGATGGCCTCCTCGGCGGCGGCCAGGTCGAGGAAGGTGGTCCGGCTGCGCTCGCTGGGGGCCAGGCGCTTGTCGCCGATGCGGCTGAAGCCGACCACGTGGTCGCCCTCGCCGCCCCGGCCCCGGCTGGCGAAGAACAAGATGGCGAACAGGTTGGCCAGCACCACCAGCGGGAGCAGGAACTGGGCCAGGAACCGGATGAGGGCCTTGCCGCTCTGGGAGTTGATGGTCACCCGGGTCTCGTGGGTGAGGAACGTCTTGAGCAGGTCGTTGGTCGCCGCGTCGCTGCGGGGGTAGGAGGTCCAGAACGTCTGGGGCTGGTCGTCGACGACCGCCGTCCCGACGATGCGGGCGTCCTCGTCGAGGAACCTGGCCGACAGGACCTTGCTGTCGTTGCCCAGGCTGACCACGCTCGACAGCGGCAGGTGCGTGCCGGACGTGGACGGCCGCAGCACCAGCAACGCCAACGCGTACACAGCCAGGAGGGCGACGAGGCACATCGTCAGCAGGGCGACGGGGCGCGGGCCGCGCCGGGCCGTGGCGATGGCGTCCGGCGGCGCGGGCGAGGGGGACTTGGGCACAGGCGATCCTTTCATCGGGGCGGCGATCGCAGCCCGGCGTAGGCGGGGCGGGCCTCGGCGGCAGCACGACGGCGCCGATCGGCGAGGACGATGCAGCCGACGGCGCCGGCCAGCCCGGCCCCGGCGGCCGGGAGGAACGCCCCGACCGGCGGCCCGGCCTGCGGGCGGCCGACCATGGCGTAGCCGGGGGCTTCCTTCGACGGGCCGGCGGGGTCGGCGGCGGGGGCCCCCGGGTTGGCCGACGAGCTGGCCGGGGCGGGGGTGGAGGCGGAGGAGGCGGGGGCGGCCGGCGGCACCGCGGCCCCGGCGGCGGGTGCGGCCGGGGCGGGCGCCGCAGCCGGCGCCGGCGCGGCCGCGACGGCGGCGGGGACGGGCGACGCCGCGGCGGGGGCCGCCCCCGGCGACGCCACCGGGACGGGGGTGGCCGCCGGTGGGGCACCGGCCCCAGCGGCCGCGGCCTGGGTGCCGCCGCCGGCCGGGGCGTTCACGGGCGCCGGCGTATTGGCGGCCGGGGCGTTGGCCGGGGCCGGGGCCGGGGCCGGGGCGTTGCCGCTGCCCGGGGCGGGCGCCGGGGCCGGGGCGTTCCCGGGGCCGGGGTTGGTCGCCGCACCGCCCCCGCCCGACGGGGGGGCGGGCGGGGCCGGCGAGCCG
>DATJHJ010000073.1:0-21202 GCA_035494015.1 Acidimicrobiales bacterium | reverse complement strand
ACGCTCGGCTCGGTGAAGTCCCCCGAGTAGTTGTCCACGAAGTCGACCGTGTCCTCGTCGATCCCGGCCAGCATCTGCATGGCCAACTGGCTGAGGCGGGACTCGGTGTAGCGCTCGGCCGCCGCTTCGAACTCGGGCGAGCCGTAGTTGCCGTGGAAGTCGATCAGGGGGTGGCGCAGGCTGAAGGGCTGGGCCATCCGGACCAAGGCGTCGTAGATGGCCTGGTTCCCGTGGGGGTGGTACTGGCCCATGACGTGGCCGGTGATGCGGGCGCACTTGACCATGGTCCGGTCGGGCCGGAACCCCTGGTCGAACATGTCCCAGAGGATGCGCCGGTGCACCGGCTTGAGCCCGTCCCGCACGTCCGGCAGGGCCCGGGCCGTGATGGTCGACAGCGCGTAGATGAGATACGACTGCTCCATCTCCGTCTGCAGCTCAATGGGCTCCACATCCCCAAATTCCAACGGCGGCTGCTGCTCAGACACCAGCGAACCTCCAAGATCCCGGTGAGAGCCGGCGAGCCGCCGAGCGCAGCGAGGCTTGGCGAGTCGGAACGTCGATGAGCGCGGCCGGAGGCCGCACGTCCACCCGACGCGGCGCGAGAAGCAGAGACCGCGCCCGACGAGGGCGGGGGCGAGCGCGGCGAGCCTGAACCGTCATATGTCGAGAAACCTCACGTCTTTTGCGTTCGTCTGTATGAACTGCTTGCGCAGCTCGACGTCTTCGCCCATGAGGATGGAGCACACCTCGTCGGCCAGGGCGGCCTGCTCGACCGAGACCTGCAGGAGGGTGCGGCGGGACGCGTCCATGGTGGTCTCCCGCAGCTCGGCGTAGTCCATCTCGCCCAGGCCCTTGAGGCGGGCGAACTCGTGCTTCTTGCCCGGGTGCTCGGCGACGAAGCGGTCGCGGGCGGCGTCGTCCTTCAGGTAGATCTTGTCCTTGCCCACCAGGGTGGAGTACAGCGGTGGCTGGGCGATGTAGACGTGGCCGTGCTCGACCATCTCCTTCATCTGCCGGAAGAAGAAGGTGAGCAGCAGGGTGCGGATGTGGTTCCCGTCGACGTCGGCGTCGGCCAGGATGATCACCTTGTGGTAGCGGATCTTGGTGACGTCGAACTCGTCGCCCAGGTTGGCGCCGATGGCCGAGATCAGGGACTGGATCTCGGTGTTCTTGAGCATCTTGTCCACCCGGGCCCGCTCGACGTTGAGGATCTTGCCCCGGATCGGGAGGATGGCCTGGGTCACGGGGTTGCGGGCGTTGATGGCCGAGCCGCCGGCGCTGTTGCCCTCGACGATGAACAGCTCGGACTCCGCCGGGTCCCGTGACGAGCAGTCGGCCAGCTTGCCAGGTAGGCCGGCGCCCTCCAGCAGGGTCTTGCGGCGGGTGAGCTCGCGGGCCTGGCGGGCGGCCACCCGGGCCCGGGCCGCCTGCACGCCCTTGGCCACGACCAGGCGGGCCTCGGTGGGGTGCTCCTCCAGCCAGTCGGTGAACTTCTCGTTGGCCACCCGCTCGACCAGCGAGCGGATGGAGACGTTGCCCAGCTTGGCCTTGGTCTGGCCCTCGAACTGGGGCTCACGCAGCTTGACGCTCACGATGGCGGTCAGGCCCTCGCGGATGTCCTCCCCGGTGAGGTTGTCGTCCTTGTCCTTGAGCAGCTTGTTGTTGCGGGCGTAGCGGTTGACCACGTTGGTGAGGGCCTTCTTGAAGCCCTCCTCGTGCATCCCGCCCTCGATGGTGGCGATGCCGTTGGCATAGCTGTGGATGCCCTCGTAGTACCCGGTGTTCCACTGCAGCGCCGCCTCCACCTCCTGGTCGGCGTCGGCCCCCTCGAAGTGGGCCACCCGCTTGAACAGGGCGTCCTTGGAGGCGTTGAGGTGGCGGACGTAGTCCACGATCCCGCCGCTGTACTTGAACGTCTGCTCCTGCTCGTGGCCGGGCCGCTCGTCGCGGAAGCGGACCTCCAGCCCCTTGTTCAGGAAGGCGTAGATCTGCAGGCGCTCGAGGATGGTGGTGGCCCTGAACTCCGTGCCCTCCGAGTTGAACACCGTCTCGTCGGGCCAGAAGGTGATGGTGGTGCCCGTGCGCCCCCGGGGCGAGCGACCGACCACTTCCAGCCGGCCCTGCGGCCGCCCGCCGTTAAGGAAGGTCATGCGGTGGCGGTGGCCCTCCCGGTCGATCTCCAGCTCGAGGCGGGAGGAG
Organism: Acidimicrobiales bacterium; assembly: GCA_035494015.1. Lineage (GTDB taxonomy): Bacteria > Actinomycetota > Acidimicrobiia > Acidimicrobiales > AC-14 > CADCTB01. The sequence continues at coordinate 19,003 of DATJHJ010000073.1, read as the reverse complement.
AGGGCGTTGACCACCGACACGCCGACGCCGTGCAGGCCGCCGGAGACCTTGTAGCCGGCACCGCCGAACTTGCCGCCGGCGTGGAGGACGGTGAGGACGACCTCGGCCGCCGACTTGCCCTTGAACCGGCTGTCCGAGTCGACCGGGATGCCCCGCCCGTCGTCGACCACCCGGCAGCCGCCGTCGGCCAGCAGGGTGACGTCGATCCGGGACGCGTGGCCCGCCATGGCCTCGTCCACCGAGTTGTCGACGACCTCCCAGACCAGGTGGTGGAGGCCGTTCAGCCCGGTGGAGCCGATGAACATCCCGGGCCGCTTCCGGACCGGTTCCAGCCCCTCGAGGACCTGAATGTCTTTGGCCCCGTAGGAGGGGGTGTCAACCGCCACGCGCGGCCTTTCTACGAAGAATGTGCGAGTCGACCGGGGAGGTCGAGAAGGGGGTCTCAGGCGCCAAAACTGCTGGTCATCGGCCTGAATCCCACTGATGCAAGAATACCAGAACGCCGGATTACCGGGGGCGAACGCGCACCGCGATGCGAGTCACGACGGCGGGCCCGAGCGTGTGCTCCAGCCGGCCCAGGAGGTCGGTTTCCAACCACCGCAGCTGCGCCCCCCAGGCCGCCTCGTCGGCGGCGATCGTGAGGGTGCCGGCCCGCAGGGCGAGGGGCCAGGAGTGGGCCGCCAACTGGTCGCCCACCACGCCCGGCCAGTCGGCGAGGAGCTTGACGAGGGCGGGCCCGCCGGCGCCGCCCAGGTTGCGGGTGACGGCGTCGAGCGACGCGGCCAGCCGGCGGGGCGGAGGGCCGCCGGGCTCGGGCAGCGGGCGCCAGGTCACGGGGCGCGCAGCGAGCCGGCAACGACCGACACGGTCAGGTCGGGGGTGGCGCCGGCCGGGACGGGACCGGCGGTGGTGAGCACGGCCTGGCCGGGGGGGAGGTGGTGCAGCAGGGCCTCGGTGCGGCCGGGGTCCAGCTCGGAGAACACGTCGTCGAGCAGCAGGATGGGCGACTCGTCGAGAGCGTCGGCCACCAGCCGGTGGGCGGCCAGGCGCAGGGCCAGGGCCAGCGACCGCTGCTCGCCCTGGGAGGCGTGGGTGCGGGCGGGCATGGCGTTGACCCGCAGGGCCAGGTCGTCACGGTGGGGGCCGACCAGGCAGACGCCGCGGCGCAGCTCTTCGGTGCGGGCCGCGGCCAGCGCCGCAGCCAGGCCGCCGCCGGCCCGCCAGGGCGCGTCGTAGGCGGCATTGACGGTGCCCCGGGCCGGCGCCAGGTCGGCATACGCCTTGGCCAGGGCCGGCTCCAGCTGGGCGACCAGGGCGGCCCGGGCGTCAGCCAGGGCGGTCCCGGTGGTGGTCAGCTTGGCGTCCCAGACGTCGAGGGTGGTGGCGATGTCGGGGCTGAGGCGGCCCCCGGACTGGCGCAGCAGGGCCGTGCGCTGGCGCAGGATGCGCTCCAGGTCGCGGCGCAGGGCGTCGTGCTTGGGCGACAGGGCGACGAGGGTGTCGTCCAGGTACCGCCGGCGGGCAGCCGGGCCGCCCTTGACCAGCTCCAGGTCGTCGGGGGAGAACACGCTGACCCGCAGGGCGTCCAGCAGGTCGGCGCCCCGGCGCAGCCGCTGCTTGTTCACGCTGACCCGGCCCCGGCCCCCGGGCGTGACCTCGGCCTCCACCAGCAGCTGGCGACCGGCCCGCTCCCCTTCGCCCCGGACCACGGCTTGGGCGCAGCCCTCGCGCACCAGGGCGTCGGCCGGCACCCCCCGGAACGAGGCCAGGCTGGCCAGGTAGCCGATCCCCTCCAGCAGGCTGGTCTTGCCCTCGCCGTTGGTGCCCCGCACGACGGTCAACCCGGGCGGGAGGGCCAGCTCCGCCGACGTGTAATTACGGAAGTCGTGCAGCCAAAGGCGGGTGAGCCGCAAGAGTTACGAGACGCGTACCGGCATGAGCAGGTACAGGAAATCCGTGCCCTCGGTGGCCCGCAGGGTGGCGGGCTTGAGGGAGTCGAGCGTCTCCAGGACCACGTCGTCGCCCGGGGTGGCGTCGACACCGTCGATCAGGAACTCGGGGTTGAAGGCCACGACCATCTCGCTGCCCTCGTACTTGGCGTCCAGGTCTTCCCGGGCCTGGCCCACGTCGTGGGTGACGGCGGTGAGCTCCAGCCCGTCCGGGCGCAGGGCCAGGCGGATCGGCGTGGCCTCCCGGGCCAGCAGCTTGACCCGGCGCACCGCGTCGAGCAGGGGCTCCTTGCCCACGGTGAGGCGGTTGGGGTAGCCGCTCGGCACCAGCTGGCGGTAGTTCGGGAACTCCCCCTCGATGAGCCGGGTGGTGACCCGGACCGGCCCGACTTCGAAGCTGGCCTGGTCGGCCCCCAGGCGCAGGGTCACCTGCTCGGCGCCGGACAGGACGCGGCCCAGCTCGCCCAGGGCCCGGGCCGGCACCAGGACGTGCTGCCCCTCGGCCAGCAGGGTGGTGCCCGGGAGGTCGCGCATGGCCAGCCGGTAGGAGTCGGTGGCGACCAGGCGCAGGCCGGCCGGCTCGGCGGTCATGAGGACACCGGCCAGGATGGGCCGGGCGTCGTCCCGGCTGGCGGCCCGCACCACCTGGCTCAGGGCGGCGGCCAGGGCGCTGGCGTCCAGGGTGACGGCGTCGGCCGCCGACTCGGGCAGGCGGAGGAACTCCTCGGCCGGCAGCACCCGGACGCTGAACTGCGATCGCCCGGCGGAGATGACCGCCTCGCTGCCCTCCAGGGAGAGGGTGACCGCCCCCGGCTCCAGGGACCGGATGATGTCGGTGCCCAGGCGGGCGGGCAGCACGCAGACGCCCTCGGACAGCCCGGCGACCGTGGCCTCGACCTGGACGGTCAGGTCCAGGTCCGACCCGGCCAGGTGCAGCATGTCGGCCTTGACCTCGAGGCGCACCCCGGACAGGGCCGGGAGGGCGCCGCCACGGGTGGCTGCGGCGCGGGCCGCGGTGGCAAAGGCGTCGAGGAGGACGTCACGCTCGGCTCGGAACTTCACAGCGGGTACCTCAGCTCTGCTTTCTCTGTATTGGAGATCTCAAAGGAAGAGGGAGCAGTAGGGGGTGTGGATTGTGGGAAAGCGACCGTTGCCGCAGGTCGGAGCGCTTGGCGCCGTCCCCAGCTGTCCCCATGCTCCCACAGGGGTGGGACATTGACGAGGTTTGGGTGTGGGTAGGAACGGCCTTCGCGCACGGTTCGTCCACTGCTCCACCCCCCGTCATGCACCGGTCTTCAGGCGGGTCATGAGCTCGGTCACCTGGTCGTAGATGGCCCGTCGCTCGGCCATCAGCTTGGAGATCTTGGTCACCGCGTGCATGACCGTGGTGTGGTCGCGGTCGCCGAACTCGCGGCCGATGGCCGGGTAGGAGAAGTCGGTCATCTCCCGCAGGACGTACATGGCGATCTGGCGGGCGGTGACCAGCGGGCGGCTGCGGCTCTTGCCCCGCAGATCCTCGATGGACAGGCCGAACATGTCGGCGGTGGCGTCCAGGATGAGCTTGGGGGTGATGGGCCGGGGGACGTTGGCGGTGATGAGGTCGCCCAGGACCTGGGTGGCCACCGGCAGGGTCAGGGCCACGCGGTTGATGCTGGAGTAGGCCAGGACCCGGTGCAGGGCCCCTTCAAGCTCGCGGATGTTGTTGGTGATGTGGGTGGCGATGTAGGACAGGACGTCGTCGGGCGCCGCCACCGGCTCGCGCTCGGCCTTCTTGCGCAGGATGGCCAGGCGGGTCTCGACGTCGGGCGGCTGCACGTCGGTGAGCAGCCCGGACACGAACCGACTGCGCAGCCGGTCCTCCAGGATGGCCATCTCCTTAGGCGGGCGGTCCGAGGACAGCACGATCTGGCGGCCGGCGCTGTGCAGGAAGTCGAAGGTGTGGAAGAACTCCTCCTGGAACCGCTCCTTGTGCTGGATGAGCTGGACGTCGTCGACCAGCAGCACGTCGCACCCGCGGTAGCGCATCTTGAACGCCGAGGTGGCGTTGGTACGGATGGCGTCGATGAAGTCGTTCAAGAAGTGTTCGGTCGAGACATAGCGCACGACCACGTCGGGCAGGTGCTGGCGGACGTAGTGACCGATGGCGTGGAGCAGGTGGGTCTTGCCCAGGCCGGTGTCCCCGTAGATGAACAGGGGGTTGTACGACTTGGCCGGCTGCTCGGCCACGGCCAAGGCGGCGGCGTGGGCGAAGCGGTTCGACTCACCGATGACGAAGTTCTCGAACGTGTAGGCCGGGTTGAGGCTGATCTCGGGCAGGGTGGTGGCCACCGCTCCCCCACCGCCGGTGCGGATCGGTGGACCGCTGAACTCCAGCTCGGGCCGCGACAGGTCCAGTTCCTCCTCCGGCGCCGCGGGATCGGTGCGCACTTCGAGGACCACCTCGTGGGCCTCGCCGGCCACGTCGCTGACCACGTCGGTGACCAGCTCCAGGTACCGGGCCTCGATCCGTTCCTTGGCCAGCGGGCTGGGCACGGTGAGGGTCAGCCGATGGTCGATCAGGGTCTGCGGGCGGGCCGAGGCCAACCACGTGTTCCAGATGCTGTCCGGCACTTCGTTGCGCAGCACGCCTACGCAGGCGCCCCACAGACGTTCCGCCCCTGCCACTTCGGAACCTCCCCGGTACAAAGTGTCCACAAGATTGCCCACAGGTGTGGATAACGTGGAACGGCGTCGGAAACTTACGTCGCCGTCGAAACTGGTAGAGCCAGGGAAGTGAGCGCTGCCCGGACCGGTTTGGCCCGGGCGTCCGCAGAACGTAGCACCGGGTTGGCCCCGGGAAAAGCGCCTTCTCGGTCGATTTCGGTTGCGGCGCAACGCATGTCGCGGCCGAGCAGCCGGCCGACGGGTCGCCGGGCCGGGGGCGCGTCCCCCGCCGCGGTCGCTGGTTGGCGAGGGGGGCCGGTGGGCTCTACCCTGGTAGTCGCCCGTAGGCGCTCGCCGTCGACGCGCGTCGTTGCACCGGGACCGCACCGTTCGCCCGGGGATTCCAAGTCGCCGGGAAGCAGAGTTCGCCGGGGAGCAGAGTTGCCGGGGAGGCCACAGGTTGAAGCGCACATTCCAGCCGAACGTCCGGAAGCGGGCGAAGCGCCACGGGTTCCGCCACCGCATGTCGACCAAGGCGGGCCGGGCCATCCTGTCGGCCCGGCGGCGCAAGGGTCGCCACAGCCTGTCGGCCTGATCTGGGCCGTTCGTGACCGGGCCACGTTCGAGGCCCTGCGGCGCCGGGGCCGGCGCGTGAGACGGGGGCCGCTGACGATAACCTGGGTGGCTGGCGATCCTGCCGTACCACCCCGCGTCGCCTTTGCCATCGGCCGCAAGACCGGCGGTGCGGTCGCCCGTAACCTGCTCCGTCGCCGGCTACGAGCGATCGCCCGAGAAGTCGTGGGCGACCTGCGTCCGGGCGCCTACCTCTTCGGGGCCACCGCAGCTGCGGCATCCCTGCCCTATGACGATCTGAGAGCCACCGTATGTTCAGCGCTCGGCGCACTGCACCACTCCCGCCAAGGATGACCGTCGCCCCCACCGCCATGGTCGAGCGGACGCCGCATTCTGTGGCTGTCCGAGCACTCTCCGTGCCCATCCGGGCCTACCAGCTGCTGCGCGCCGCCCGACCCTCCCCCTGCCGGTACTGGCCCACGTGCTCGACCTACGCCCTGGAGGCACTCGAGCGCCACGGCGCCGTCCGGGGGTCCTGGCTGGCGGCGCGCCGCATCGGCCGCTGCCATCCCTGGGGTGGCGCCGGGGTGGACCCGGTGCCTGAGGCGGCGTCGTGACCGTGAGCCCGCTGGGCAGCGGCGCCCACGTCCTGGCCGCCAGCTTCTGGATCCTCGACCCCATCTACTCGGCCATGGGCACGGTCCTGGCCTGGTTCTATGCCGTCGTCCCCTCGTACGGGCTGGCCATCGCCCTGCTGACCATCGCCGTGCGCATCCTGCTGATCCCCCTGACCACCAAGCAGGTGAAGTCGCAGCAGGCCATGCAGCGCATCCAACCCGAGCTCAAGCGGCTGCAGGCGAAGTACAAGGACGACCGCCAGAAGCTCAACGAAGAGATGATGAAGTTCTACAAGGAGAACAAGGTCAACCCGGTGGCCGGGTGCCTGCCCCTCCTGCTGCAGACCCCGCTCTTCATCGTCCTGTACCGCCTGATCCTGGGCTTGACCCACAAGCCGGCGCCCAAGCACGTCCCCGCCAGCAGCGAGCTGTACCGGTCGCTGGTGCAGTCGGGCGGCAAGATGGTCTCCTGGGGCATCGACCTGGCCCAGGCGGCCAAGACCCAGCACGGCCTGGGCAAGGCGTGGCCGTACTACATCCTTGTCGTCCTCACCGTGGCCACCGGCTTCTACCAGCAGCGGCAGATGACGGCCCGCATGCCGGCGGGATCGGCCAACGCCCAGATGCAGATGATCGGGCGGGTCTTCCCGGTCATGATCGGCCTGATCTCCCTGTCCATCCCCGCCGGCGTGGTCGTGTACTTCATCGTGTCGAACATCTGGCAGATCGGCCAGCAGGAGGTCACCTTCCGGACCTTGGGCCCGCCGGGTGGCGGGGGGGCGGCCCCCAAGGGCGACAAGAGCGACAAGGGCGACAAGAGCGACAAGGGCGACAAGGGCGAGCCCAAAGCCCGGCCGTCCGGGTCGCCCAAGGGTGGCGCGCCGGCTCGGACCGGGCTGTTCGGGCGGGCGGCGGCGTCGCGGCCGAAGGGCCCGGCCAAGAAGCCCCAATCCGGCAAGCCAGGTACGGGCAAAGGACAGTCGGGCAAGGCAGGAACGGGCAAGGGGGGCGGCGGCAAGCCGCCGGCCAAGCCCGCCCCGCCCCGCCCGACGGGCCGCCAGCAGCCGAAGAGCAAGCGGCCCCCGCCGTCGCCCCGGCCCAAGGGCCTCCCCGGCACTGGGTCCGTCAACGGCCAGGACGATCCGTCAACCAAGAACACCCCTCGAGGGAAGGACCGCTAGGCGTGGAATGGGTCGAGGTCACCGGACGCACGGTGGAAGAGGCGAAGGACGCCGCCCTAGACCAGTTGGGCGTGGACGAGAGCGAGGCCGAGTTCGAAGTGCTCGAGGAGCCACGCGCCGGCCTGTTCGGGCGGCTGCGGGCTGAGGCGCGGGTCCGGGCGCGGGTCCAGCCCACCGCGGTGCGGCCCAAGGTGGAGCGGGGATCCCGGCGGCGGGGTCGCAAGGACCGGGCCGACGAAACGGGCCCGTCGGCGGACGCGGGCACCGAAACTGCGGAGGGGGCTGCGCCCTCGGCGCCTCCTGCGAGTCCTGCGCGGGCGGCGGCGCGCCCGGCGGGCGGCGGCGGGAATCCGCCGGCCAGCAATGGTGGTAGCGAGCGGTCCACGGCGGCTCCCCGGGCGTCCCGCCCCGAGAGGCGTCCCAAGGTGGCGGTCGAGAGGGGAGACAGCATGAGCGAGGCAGGCGAAGCCGGAGGAGATCCGGGCGAGTTGGGCGAGGAGTTCCTCCGGGGCTTGGTTTCGGCCTTCGGGGTGGACGGCACCGTGGCTCGCCACGAGCTGGACGACGGCGACACCATCGAGCTGGCGGTCGACGGTGCCGACGTGGGCATGCTGATCGGCCCCCGGGGTCAGACCCTGTCCGCACTGCAGGAGTTGACCCGGACGGTGGTGCAGCGCCGAGCGGGGGACAACCAGCCCCGGATCGTGGTCGACGTGGGCGGGTACCGCAAGGCCCGCCGGGAGGCCCTCGAACGCTTCACCCGTGACGTCGCCGCCCAGGTGCTGGCCACGGGGACCGAGCGGGTGCTGGAGCCCATGCCCCCGGCCGACCGCAAGGTGGTCCACGACACCGCGAACACCATCGACGGGGTCTCGACCAGCTCGGAGGGTGAGGAGCCGCGGCGGCGGGTCGTGATCACTCCCGCGGCAGGCTGAGCCACCCGGAGGCCGAGCACTGGGACGCCCTGGTCCCGGTGCTCGTCGAGGCCCGGGATCTGGGCTTCGTGGGCCCGGGGCCGGTAGAGGCCCATCTCCACCACGCTCGGGGGTTCGCCGAGGTGGTGGCGGCCGAGGTCGCCGGCGGCGGGTGGGCGCTGGGGTCGGCAGTCGACCTGGGCAGCGGTGCCGGCTTGCCCGGGCTACCCCTGGCCCTGCGTTTTCCCGATGTGCGGTGGTCTCTTATCGACTCGTCGCTCCGGCGCACCGAGTTCCTCCGCCGGGCCGTGCTGGCTCTTGGTCTGGAGGACCGGGTCCAGGTGCGGCCGGAACGGGCGGAAGAGAGCGGGCGGGCGGGCGGGCTGCGGGGTGGGCAGGACCTGGTCGTCGCTCGCAGTTTCGGCCCCCCGGCCGTGGTCGCCGAGTGTGCGGCACCGCTGTTGCGGGTCGGGGGCCGGGCCGTGGTCAGCGAGCCGCCCGGGGGACGAGCAGCGCGCTGGCCGAGCGCGGGCCTGGCCCCACTCGGCCTCCGACCGGCCGGCGGCCGGACCACGGCGCACGGCACGTTCCAGGTGCTGGTACAAGAATCGCCCTGCCCGGCGCGGTACCCCCGGCGGGTCGGCCTCCCGGCCAAACGCCCGCTGTTCTGAGCGAATTTCCCGGACCGGAGCGTGAACCAGCCTCAGCCTCATGTTCCACGTGAAACAGAGCTTGACCCTTGCGCCCCACGTGGGACAATGGCTCGATGGGCGACGAACGCGGGGCGGCGGGGGCCTGGACATCGACGATCGACGCCCCCGATGTCGCCCGTGACGGACCGCCGCCCCCGGCCGAGCCGCCGCCGCCCACCACCCATCCCTGGGCCTGGAATCCCCCCGGTACTCGGGGCGAGGAGGCCGCGCCGGCTCCGGTGGCCGTCGAGCAGCCCCTTTCCCCGCCCGCGCCCGGGCCCGTCGAGCTGGCCGCTCCCGAGCCGCCACCGGCCCCGGAGTGGACCGCACCCACGGCCGTCGCCCGCCCGCTCCCCCGGTACATGGCCGTGGCCAACCAGAAGGGTGGGGTGGGCAAGACCACCACCGCGGTCAACTTGGGCGCCGCCCTGGCCGAGCTCGGCTACCGCGTCCTGGTCGTCGATCTCGATCCGCAGGGCAACGCCACCACCGGCCTCGGGATCAATGCTCGCAACCTGGCCACCTCCATCTACGACGTCCTCCTGAACGACGTCAGTCTGGAGGACTGCATCGAGCCCACCGCGGTGCGCAACCTGTTCCTGGCCCCGGCCACCATCGACCTGGCCGGGGCCGAGATCGAGCTGGTGCCCGCCTTCAGCCGGGAGCTCCGGCTGCGCCGGGCCCTGGAGCGGTTGGGCGACGATTACGACTTCACCCTGATCGACTGCCCGCCATCGCTCGGCCTGCTCACCGTCAACGGGCTGGCCGCGGCCAACGAGGTCGTCGTCCCCATCCAGTGCGAGTACTACGCCCTGGAGGGCCTGGGCCAGCTCCTGCGCAACGTGGCCCTGGTCCAGAGCAACCTCAACCCGGTCCTCGAGCTCGGAGCCATCGTCCTGACCATGTACGACGCCCGGACCAAGCTCTCGGACCAGGTGGCCAAGGACGTCCGGGAGCACTTCGGTCCCAAAGTGTGCCGTAACATCGTTCCTCGCACCATCCGGTTGTCGGAGGCTCCCTCCTTCGGCCAGCCCATCATCGTGTTCGACTCGACGTCCCGGGGCGCCATCGCCTACCGGGAGCTGGCCAAGGAGGTGAGCGGTGGCGCGCCAAGGCGGGCTCGGTAGGGGGCTCGGAGCGCTGATCCCTCCCCGCACCATGGGTGACGGGGACGAATCGGCGTTCCAGGAGCTGCCGGTGGGGTCCATCTCCCCCAACCGGCGCCAACCTCGCACCCAGTTCGACGAGGAGTCCCTCGCTGCCCTCACCGCCTCGGTCCGCGAGCTGGGCGTGCTCCAGCCCGTGCTGGTCCGAGCGACCGGCGGGGGCGCCTACGAGCTCATTGCCGGCGAGCGCCGGTGGCGGGCGGCCAAGCGGGCCGGCCTGTCCCTCATCCCGGCCATCGTGCGCACCGTCGACGACACCCTGTCGCTGGAGCAGGCCCTGGTCGAGAACGTCCAGCGCGAGGATCTCAACCCCCTCGACGAGGCCGCCGCCTACCAGCAGCTGCTGGAGGACTTCCACCTGACCCACGACGAGCTGGCGTCCCGGGTGGGCAAGAGCCGGGCCGCCATCTCGAACACGCTGCGCCTCTTCCAGCTGCCCCCCAGCGTCCAGCGCATGGTGGCTGAGGGTCGGCTCACCGCCGGCCACGCCCGGGCCCTGCTCAGCACGCCCGACCGGGCCTTCCAGGAGGCCCTGGCCCAGCGGGTGGTCACCGACGGCATGTCCGTGCGGGCCGTCGAGGAAGCGGCCCGCCAGCACAACGCCGGCCCTGCCGCCGTCGGTCCCGCCGCCGGCGCCCCATCGTCTACCCCGCCCGGGGGGCGGTTGCGCCCGCCCGGGCTCCTGGAGCTGGAAGAGCTGCTGTCGACCCATCTGGACACCCGGGTGGCCATCACCATGGGCGCGTCGCGGGGCAAGGTGACCATCGAGTTCGCCACCCTGGAGGATCTGGAGCGCATCTACCGGGCCATGACGGACGGCCCGCAGACCCTCGACTAGCCCTCCGGCGCCAACCCTGGCGCCCCTCGGGGTCGGCGCCGGACGCTGCGGGTGACCAGCAGTACCGCCAGTGCGGTGGTCACCGGCACCGACGCCACCAGGCCCAGGCTGCCGACCAGGGTCTGGACCAGCTGCTCGGCCACGATCTCGCCGGTGAGCACGTCGCCCAGGCGCCGCCCGGCGATGGTGAAGATCACCAGCAACGGCAGCGCGGCCCCGGCGTAGGCCAGGACCAGGGTGTCGACCGTCGAGGCGATGTGGTCACGCCCGATCCGCATGGCCGACAGGTAGAGCCGGCGGGCATCGACCGCCGGGTTGGCCAGGTAGATCTCCCACACCGCCGACGCCTGGGTCACGGTGACGTCGTTGAGCACGCCGAGGGTGCCGATCACGATCCCGCCGAGCAGCAAGCCCTGCAGGTTGACCCGGCCGCCGAGAATGCCCCGCAGGTAGGTGTCCTCCTCGGACGACAGCCCGGTGAGATGGGCGGCGTGGACGAAGATCACGGCCAGCACCGCGGTCAGGGCCAGCGACACCAGGGTGCCGAGCAGGGCGGTGGTGGTGCGGGTCGTGACCCCGTGGGCCAGGTACACGATGAGGACGGCGATGACCGCGGCGGCCACGATGGCCACGGCCAAGGCGTTCTCGCCGGCCAGGATGGCGGGCAGGGCGAAGCGGACCAGCACGACCAGGCTGATCACCAGGCCGGCCAGGGCCGCCGCGCCCCGCCAGCGGGCCAAGCCGATGACGGCGACGGCGAACAACAGTCCGAGGGCGAGCAGGGGAGTACGGCGCTGGTAATCGGAGAAGTAGTAGGCCACCCCGGTGGGATCGGCCGAGCGCCCGAGGATGACCCGGTCGCCAACACGCAGAGTGGGCTGATCGGGACTATCAGTGATATCGAGGACGGTCGTCGTGCCCTTCTCCGGCCCCTGGTCCAGCTTCACCGTCACCGAGCGGCACACCAGGTTGGGCCCGGGGAGGGTCGACCCGCACGGCACGAGCGTGCTGGCCGTCACCTTGGCGTTCACCAACTGGACGGGCGTCCCCAGCTCGGGCGCGGGCTGGCCCGTGGCCGTGGCCGGCGGCCAGAGCACGACCAGCCCGACCACCGTGGCGACCATGAAGGCGCCGATGGACGCCACGAGGATCCGCCGGAGCTGGGGTGGGAGCGAGAGGTCGCCCGCCGACACGTTGTCGTGGCTGTGGGCCAAGCGGGCATTCTGGCTCCCGCCGCCCGTCAGCGCCGATCAGGCCCGGGCCGCTCCCGGCCGGGTCGACGAGTTGAGGATGGCCAGCCGCTGGCCCGTCGTCAGCCGGATGCGTGAGGTCCCGTTAGCCAGGGCGCGGGCCACGACGCGAGCCACGTCGTCGGCCAAGACCGGGGTGGCCCGGTGGCCGAAGGAGCCGTGAGAGCCAGCATGCATCGCTTCTCCTTGTCTTTCGACGTACCGAGTGTATCAGTCCGGGAACCAGCGCAGGAGGTCGACCAGCACCCGCGCCACCTCTTGGGCCAGCAACAGGTGGGCGTCGAATCCGGCGTCGGAGCCGAGCTCGCTGTGGGGGTCGACCGACGACCCGGCCAGCACCGCCACCACCTGATCGGACGCGTTCGTCACCGGCATCGCCGCCACCACGGCCAGATCCCGGGCTCGCCGCTGCTGCGACGGCGTCAGCCCGTACGTCTCGTCAGAGACCTCCTGGCCCTGCACGAGCACGTACTCGCCGGTCGACCACGCCTCGCCCACCGCGCCGACCCCGACCCTCCAGCCCCGGCTCGGGCTCGGTCGGCCTTCGAAGGCGGGCAGCAACAGCTGGCGCTGCTCGTCGTAGAGGTAGAGGTGGAACAACGCGTCGGCGAGCGGCCCGCGGTCGGGGCCCAGCAGCTGGGCCAGAACCTCGGAGGCCAGGACGAGCCGGGTGGCGGCCACCACCTGGTCGACCTCGACCTTCTCCACCTGGTCGCACTCGGCCAACCCGGTGGACACGGCCCGGTCCTCGTCGAGGGTGAGCTTGAACCCGGTGGCCGGACCGACCTCGGCGTTGCGCAGGCGGGGGAGAACCACGCCCACGACGACCAGGCTGGTGCCGAACACGAGGAGGCCGATGCCGTAGGCCGCGTTCGCCGCGCCCCGTGCGAGCGACCCGGCCAGGAGGACGGCGCCCAGCACGACGAGCACCACGCTGCCGGTACGGCTGGCCATGCCGTCATGGTGACAGCGGGGTGAGACAACACCGCGCCCCCGGGAGTGACCGGGGGCGCGGTGCCGGTGGAGGTTTTACGGGTTCTACGGGTTGGGCGTGCCCTTGTGCACGGGGCCCATGGCGTCGCCGATGGCCTGGCGGCCGCCCTTCTCGAGCAGCTCCTCAGCGTTGGCTTCGGCGGCCGCCGAGGTCGGTCCGGTGCCCTGGGCCCGCCGGCCGGTCTCGTCGCCCATGGTGCGGACGACGGACTCGTTGCCCGCCCCGTCGAAGACGGAGATCTCGGAGACGCCGGTCTCGGCCGCGTAGGGGGCACGGACGCCCTCGCCCGGGCCGGCCCGGTGCTGGTGGTGGTCGGTTTCCCCGGCGACGCCGGGCTGACGGTTTCCTTGCTCGCTCATGATCCCTACCTACCCACCCCGCCCCCGCGCCCAACCGGCCCGGTCCGCCACCGGTTATCGCCATCCGGCCCCGGAGCGGTCCACGGTCGTCGAGGCGCTGCGGCACCGCGTGGCCCCGGCGGCGACCGAGGCACGACTCCCTGGCCAACCAGGGGGATGTCGCCAGACCTCGGGCTAGCGTGAGGATCAGTGGCCGACCAGGCGAAGTTCAGCGATCTGGCAATGCAGTACATGCCCTCGCTCTACACGGCCGCCCTGCGCATGACCCGGAACCCGTCGGACGCCGAGGATCTGGTCCAGGAGACCTACCTCAAGGCGTACCGGGCGTTCAACAGCTTCGCCGAGGGGACCAACCTCAAGGCCTGGCTGTACCGGATCCTGACGAACACCTACATCAACACCTACCGGGCCAAGAAGCGCCGCCCGGAGGAGTCTGACGTCGACGACCTCGAAAACTTCTACCTCTACCGCCGGCTCGGCGGACTGGAGGGGGCGCAGGCCGGCCGCAGCGCCGAGGATGAGGTCCTCGACCACTTCACCGAGACCGAGGTGAAGGAGGCCATCGAGGCCCTCCCCGAGCAGTTCCGGATGGCGGTCCTGCTCGGCGACGTGGAAGGATTTTCGTACAAGGAGATCGCTGAGATCCTGGACGTGCCCATCGGCACCGTGATGAGTCGCCTCCATCGCGGAAGAAGGGCGCTACAGAAGCGGTTGTACGAATTCGGACGTCAGCGTGGACTGGTACCCGAACGTGAGGGGACACATGGATGAGCACTGCATAGAGGCTGTGGAGCTTCTGTACCACTACCTCGACGGCGAGCTCACCGACGATCGCAGGGTCATCATCCAGCGTCACCTCGACGACTGCCCGCCGTGCTTCGAGGCCTACGACTTCGAGGCCGAGCTGCGCATCGTCGTCCGCCAGAAGTGCCGGGACCACGTCCCCGAGACGCTGGTCATGCGGGTCGCCGCCGCCCTGCGAGAAGTCGAGCAGCACGCGGAATAGCGGCCCCTCTGCCCTGGTTGGGCAGAACATGTCCGAAGGATCTGTCGCAGCTCACCCGATCTCCGGCAACGACCGGCCGTCGAAGGCGTTCAAGGCCGGGCGGACGTGTCGCCACGCCGGGTGCGCCACCATCCTGTCCATCTACAACGACGGGCAGTTCTGCTCGCAGCACGCCCCGATGGTCGTGCCGCGGGTGCGGGGCAAGAAGATCGCATGACAGTCGGGGCCTGCGGCCCCGACACTGACGGCGTGGTCGCCCTCCGGGCGGCTCAACGTTGTTCCGTTACGGCAAGCACGGCTGCGCCCTGCGCCGACACGGTCCGGCTGCCCCTCACGGGGCGCCGGAGCTGGCGCCCACCCTGGCGACCCCCCGGCGGTCCGGCCGGGCCTCGTGCGCGCGGGGTCCCATCAGCGTATGGGCCGTGAGCGTGCAATCTTGTGGCTCTGGTAGGGACAGTTGCACGGTCGGGCGACGCGGCCAGGCCCGGCAAGCGAGCAGCGCGCTCGCCGGGCGGCCGGTGGAGCGGCGACTCTGTCGGTACAGTCGGCGGGATGGACTTGTTGTTGCTCGCTACGGCGAAGCCGTGGGCGTACTGGATCGCTCCCATCCTGGTGGTCGTGGCCATCCTCGGGGTGCTCTCGGTGGTGCTGCAGTACGTCTTCAAGGTCGTGGCCGCCAAGTACCCGAAGACCTGATGGACGCCATCGCCTGGGACACCGCCGAGCGGGTGGCCATCCGGGTCGCCGGGCGCGAACCGCTGGCCGAGTCGTACCACTACTCGTCCCTGGAGCCCGACTTCCGTGAGTTCACGGCCGAGGCCGAGGCCCTGGTCGAGGCCGAGACCGGGCTGAAGTCCCTCGTGGGCCCGGCCCGGGCCCGGGTGACCGACCGGGCCGGCTGGATCCGGGCCAACCTGGCCTCCTTCCAGCGCCTGCTCCGTCCGCTGACCGATCGCCTGGCCGAGCGCATGACCAACACCAGGGTCGCTCCCGTCGGCCGCCAGATCGCCGGGGCCGAGGTGGGCGCCCTCCTCGGCTGGATGTCGACCCGGGTCCTGGGCCAGTACGACATGCTGGTCATCGAGAACGAGAACCCCGACGACCAGGATCTCGTCTACTACGTGGGCCCCAACATCTTGGCCCTCGAGAAGCGCTACGGCTTCCCGCCCCGGGAGTTCCGGCTGTGGCTGGCCCTGCACGAGGTCACCCACCGCATGCAGTTCACCGGGGTGCCGTGGCTGCGCCCCTACTTCCTCTCCCTGGTCGACGACAGCCTGGCCAACTTCGACCCCGACCCCAAGAAGATGCTGGAGTCGCTCAAGCGGGCGGTGGCCCAGGCCCGGGCCGGGCAGAACCCGCTCGACGAGGGCGGGATCGTCACCGTCCTGGCCAGTCCCGAGCAGCAAGCTGTCCTCCAGCGCATCGGGGGTCTGATGAGCGTGCTCGAGGGCCACGGGGACCTGGTCATGGACCGAGCGGCCACCGAGCGGGTGCCGAGCGCGGAGCGGTTCAGCAACGTCCTGCACGACCGCCGCCAGGCCAAGGGACCGGCCCGCATGATCCAGAAGCTGGTCGGGGTGGAGGCCAAGCTGCGCCAGTACCAGGAGGGCGAGAAGTTCCTCGCCGCCGTCGAGGAGGCCGAGGGCGACGGCGGGATCAACCTGCTGTGGCGCGGCCCCGAGAACCTCCCCGACTTGGCCGAGATCAAGGACCCCGAGCGCTGGCTCTCCCGGATGGCCGAGGCCGCCGCCGCCTCGGCGTGACCGGCGGGCTGCTGGCCCGCTGCACCTTCCCCCCACCGGGCACCGCGGTCACCTGCGCCGTCTCCGGCGGCGCCGACTCGCTCGCCCTGCTCGTCCTGGCCATGCAGGCCGGCTGCGCCGTGACCGCCGTCCACGTCGACCACGGCCTGCGGCCGGGCTCGGCCGGGGAAGCCGACGTCGTCCGCGACGCCGCCGCCCGCTACGGGGCTGCTTTCCGAAGTGAGACCGTTGACGTCGCTCCCGGCCCCAACCTCGAAGCCCGGGCCCGGGCCGCCCGCTACGCCGTGCTCCCCCCGGACGTCATGACCGGCCACACCGCCGACGACCAGGCCGAGACCGTCCTGCTCAACCTGATCCGCGGTGCCGGCCTCGACGGCCTGGCCGGGATGCGGGCCGACGACCGCCGTCCCCTCCTGGCGCTGCGGCGGGCCGAGACCGAGAAGGTGTGCGCCGACGAAGGCCTGCAGCCCATCGTCGACCCGTCCAACCTCGACCCGGCCCACCGCCGCAACCGCGTCCGCGCCGAGCTGCTGCCCCTCGTCAACGAGATCGCCGACCGCGACGTCGTACCGATCCTGGCTCGCCAAGCGGTGCTCCTTCGCGACGAGGCGGAGGTCCTCGACCTGCTCGCCGCCGCCCTCGACCCGACCGACGCCCACCTCCTGGCCACGTCGCCCCCGGCCCTGGCCCGCCGGGCCCTCCGCCGGTGGCTGACCGAGGACCACCCCCCGGACGCGGCCACGGTGGAACGCGTCCTGGCCGTCGCCCGCAACGAGGCCAAGGCGGCCGATGTGGGCGGGGGCCGGCGGGTCCGGCGGACCAAAAACGTCCTTCGCCTGGAGGGCTAACCTCCGCTGACGTGCCGGCCGAGGATCCCAATCTGGGTGAGGTGATCGTCAGCGAGGAGCAGCTGCAGGACCGGATCGCCGCCCTCGGCAAGCAGATCACCGCCGACTACGCCGGCCGGGCGCCGCTGCTGATCGGGGTGCTCAAGGGGGCGTTCGTGTTCATGAGCGACCTGGCCCGGGCCATCGACCTGCCGGTCGAGTTCGACTTCATGGCCGTGTCGTCCTACGGCAGCGCGACCAAGACGAGCGGCGTGGTCCGCATCGTCAAGGACCTCGACGTCGACCTCTCCGGCCGCCACGTGCTCCTGGTGGAGGACATCGTGGACAGCGGGCTGACCCTGTCCTACCTGCGCAAGAACCTCCGGGCCCGCAACCCGGCGTCGCTGGAGGTGTGCGCGCTGCTGGTGCGGGAGGGCCGGCAGAAGCGGTCGCCCACCCTGAAGTACGTGGGGTTCACCATCCCGCCCGAGTTCGTCATCGGGTACGGGCTGGACGTGGACGAGCGGTACCGCAATTTGCCGTTCGTCTGTACCTGGGCAGGGTCGGTACCCTGAGGGGCGTGAGCACAGCGAACGACCCGGGGCCCGAGCGGCCCTCTGAGCGGGAAGACTGAGGGGAGTGAAGACCCGGGCTCCCAAGGTTTTTCGAAGCGCGCCGTTCTGGGTGGCGGTGGCCCTGGTCGCGGTGCTCGTCGCCGGCGGCGTCTTCCGGGGCGGCGGCGACCGCAAGAAGCTGCGCCTCGACGAGTTCGAGGGCAAGGTCACCTCGGGCCAGGTCAAGAACGCCACCGTCGCTGACCGGGACGCGTCGATCCAGGGGGAGCTGGTCGACGGGAGCAAGTACCGCGTCAACTACGTCCGCGACGACGCCCCCAAGGTCATCGACGAGCTGCGCCAGGCCGGCGTCCAGACCAAGGTCGACCACCAGAAGGACCCCCTGTGGTGGACCCTGGTGCAGACCTTCCTGCCCTTCGTGCTGCTCATCGGGGCCTTCCTGTTCGTGATGAACACCATGCAGGGCGGCGGCAGCCGGGTGATGCAGTTCGGCAAGGCCAAGGCCAAGCAGGTGAGCAAGGACCAGCCCAAGGTCACCTTCGCCGACGTGGCCGGCGCCGACGAGGCCGTCGAGGAGCTGCAGGAGATCAAGGAGTTCCTGGAGGCCCCGGCCAAGTTCCTGGCCATGGGGGCCAAGATCCCCAAGGGCGTGCTCCTCTTCGGCCCGCCCGGGACGGGCAAGACGCTGCTGGCCCGGGCGGTGGCGGGCGAGGCCGGCGTGCCCTTCTTCTCCATCTCCGGCTCGGACTTCGTGGAGATGTTCGTGGGCGTCGGCGCCAGCCGGGTGCGGGACCTGTTCGAGCAGGCCAAGAACTCGGCGCCGGCCATCGTGTTCGTCGACGAGATCGACGCCGTGGGTCGCCACCGCGGGGCCGGGCTGGGCGGCGGCCACGACGAGCGGGAGCAGACGCTCAATCAGTTGCTCGTCGAGATGGACGGGTTCGACACCAAGGCCGGCGTCATCCTCATCGCCGCCACCAACCGGCCCGACATCCTCGACCCCGCCCTGCTGCGCCCCGGTCGCTTCGACCGCCAGATCGTGGTCGACCGTCCCGACCTGGAGGGTCGCCGGGCCATCCTCAACGTCCACGCCAAGAACAAGCCGCTGGCCAAAGGGGTCGACGTCGACATCCTGGCCCGCCGCACGCCGGGGTTCACCGGCGCCGACCTGGCCAACCTCATGAACGAGGCTGCCCTGCTGGCCGCCCGGCGGGGGTTCGAGGAGATCGGCATGCCGCAGCTGGAGGAGGCGGTCGACCGGGTGATCGCCGGGCCCGAGCGCAAGAGCCGCCTCATGTCGGAGAACGAGAAGCGGGTCATCGCGTACCACGAGGGCGGCCACGCCCTGGTCGGCCACGCCCTGCCCGACGCCGACCCCATCCACAAGATCTCGATCATCGCCCGCGGCCGGGCCCTCGGTTGGACCCTGGCCCTGCCCACCGAGGACAAGTACCTCACCTCCCGCAACGCCCTGCGCGACCAGCTGGCCATGCTCATGGGCGGGCGCACGGCCGAGGAGCTGATCTTCGAGGACCCCACCACCGGGGCGGCCAACGACATCGAGCGGGCCACCCAGATCGCCCGGGCCATGGTCACCGAGTACGGCATGAGCGACGAGATCGGCCCCCAGCAGCTGGGCCAGAAGAACGGCGAGGT